>NZ_BLLN01000005.1:2462500-2710683 GCF_011170125.1 Streptomyces diastaticus subsp. diastaticus
ACGATCAGGGAGACGACGACGGACGGGGCCCACCAAGTGCGGGTGCGGTGGAGGGCGGCAGCTGGGAAGTCGTGGGGGTAGAAGCCGGTCAGATCCGCGTGGTCCGGCGCGGCGGGTGCGGTGCCCACCCCTGCTCCTGGCGCGGCGGAGAGATGGGGCGGTCGGGCGCGGCCGAGTCGACGAGGGAGGGATGAGTGGTGACGCGCTTGGTAGAGGGAGACGAGTGCGTCCCTCGGGGCGGGTGAGGCGGCGTCGGCGCAGCAGGGTTTCAGGGGGCGCCCTTCCGCTTCCTGTGATGGGGGGGCGGTGCGGGACGTCAAGGACCGTCCCCGAGTGCCCCTCCTGGTGAGACGGACCCGGGCGGGGCGTTCGACAGCTTGGCGGACTGGCCGCGCGGGACAGGCCCGGCCGAGAGGTGGCACGGTGGGCGGGCCGGTGGCGGGTGAGGCCGTCCGTTGGTGCTGCGACCTGCGAAGTTGCTGAGCCGTGGTGCGGCGGTGTTGAGCGGCCTGCTTGTGACCTGGCCGGCCTTCTTGCCGGCCATGGTGGGAGGGCGGCCGTCGCCACGGCTTCACCGGGCGAGGCGGCGGTGGCGGCGATCTCCGTCGCCGTCTTCCTCCTGGTGCGGTTCGGTGGGCCGATCGCCGTCCAGGGCCCTCGGACACGGGCGGTCGCTTCCAGCTCTACCCGCGGACTGCGGGTGGTCCGGGAGGGATGGATCCCATCCGATTGCGGCACGCCTCGGTGCGCGGTGCCATGGCTGCGGTGGAGCTGCTGTTGACGATGGGCGCGGTGGCGTGTGCGGCCTCGCTGGTGTCGGAGCGGGGCCGGCGGGTCGGGTGGGGGGCGCTGATGGTGCGGGAGCGGGTCCCGGTAGGCCGAGCCCTTGAGCGGGGCGCCCCTACCGTGGCCCGCCGCCCGAACCCTGGCCCCGCCGAGCGGGTGAGGGACTGGACCTGTTGTCCACTCCCGATGCCCTGTGGCTCGCGCCGCGCCAGTACCTGGCCGGTGCCGGGCGGGGTGGGCGCGGGGCGCAACGTGGCAGCGGAGGCGTACGAACGCCGGGAGCGGGAGCGCCGGAAGGCGGCGCCGGTCCGCGAGGGTAGTTCGGGGCGGTGGTCCCGGAGGCCGGGACGCGTGGGGCCGTACGAGGGAGGGGCGGGGCGGGGTGCGAGGGGTCGGCGTCGGAGAGGGCCGGTGGGGTGGAGCGTCCGGGTCCGGGGGCGGCGACCGGGGTGGTGCCGCCGGTGCCCCGGTGCAGCGGTGCTCGCCGGGTCAGTCGGTGAAGCGGGTCGGGGGTGTCTCCAGGTCCTCGAGTTCGACGCCGGGGGCGCTCAGGACCACGTCGCCGGCGAGGTGGACGGTGTGCTGTTCCCCGGTTTCGACATCGCCGACGAGGTACTCGTCCACGGTGAGGGGACCGTTGTCAGTCGCGTGTGTTTCGCTCGTCCGCAAGGCCCACTGCTGATCGAGTGTGCGGGGAGCGAGGGCCTGGCCGGTGAAGGAGACGAGGCGGACGCGGGTCGGGGGTGACGTGGTCGTGAGGTGCAGCAGGCGGGCGGTGGCGACGAGGAAGGCCGGGGAGTTCCCGGTGAAGGCGTGGGCGGCGACGGTGCCTTCGGTCGCCTCCTCGCCGACGGGGTCGGTACGGACCCAGGTGACGCCGTCGAGGGCGCCGCCCCGGACCTGCCAGCCGCCGGAGTGCAGTTCGAGGCGGAGCGGACGGCCGAGGTCGTCCAGGGTGAGGTCGACGGAACCGAGGTGCTCGGGGCCGTCCGCCGGATCGGGGACGGCGGGCCCGGTGCCGTGCGCGTGAGTGCCGGACGCCGGGGTGTGGGCGGTGAGTTGGGCGACGTAGCGCCAGCCGTGCGGGCCTGGCGCGCAGTGGAAGTGTTCTTCGGCGAGGGGGGTGTGGTCGTGCGGATCGTGCAGGGAGTAGCGGCCTTTGGGCATGGGCTGCGGGTCCTCGTGGGTGGCCGGTATGGGGACAGGCCCCCGCCGGGGTGGCGGGGGCCTGCGGTGTGGCTGCGGGACCGGTGGTTCCGGCGCCGGACGGCGGGGCCGGCACGGCGCGCGGACGCGGCCGGGCCGGGGTCAGTACCGGTAGTGGTCCGGCTTGTACGGGCCTTCGACGGAGACGCCGATGTAGGCGGCCTGCTCCGGGCGGAGGGTCGTCAGCTTGACGCCGAGGGCGTCGAGGTGGAGGCGGGCGACCTTCTCGTCGAGGTGCTTGGGCAGCACGTACACGTCGGTGGGGTACTCGTCGGGCTTGGTGAAGAGCTCGATCTGGGCCAGCGTCTGGTCCGCGAAGCTGTTGGACATCACGAACGACGGGTGGCCGGTGGCGTTGCCGAGGTTGAGCAGACGGCCCTCGGACAGCACGATGATGACCTTGCCGTCGGGGAAGGTCCAGGTGTGGACCTGCGGCTTGACCTCGTCCTTGACGATGCCGGGGATGGCGGCGAGGCCGGCCATGTCGATCTCGTTGTCGAAGTGGCCGATGTTCCCCACGATGGCCTGGTGCTTCATCCTGGCCATGTCGGAGGCCATGATGATGTCCTTGTTGCCGGTGGTGGTGACGAAGATGTCGGCCTGGCCGATCACGTCGTCGAGCGTGGCGACCTGGTAGCCGTCCATCGCCGCCTGCAGGGCGCAGATCGGGTCGATCTCGGTGACGATGACGCGGGCACCCTGACCGCGCAGGGACTCGGCGCAGCCCTTGCCGACGTCGCCGTAGCCGCAGACGACGGCGGTCTTGCCGCCGATGAGGACGTCGGTGGCGCGGTTGATGCCGTCGATCAGGGAGTGGCGGCAGCCGTACTTGTTGTCGAACTTCGACTTGGTGACGGCGTCGTTGACGTTGATCGCCGGGAAGAGCAGCACGCCGTCGCGCTGCATCTCGTAGAGGCGGTGGACGCCGGTGGTGGTCTCCTCGGTGACGCCGCGGATCTCCGAGGCGAGCTGGGTCCACTTCTGCGGGTCCTCGCCGAGGGTGCGGGTCAGCAGCTGGAGGATGACGCGGTGCTCGTCGGACTCGGCGGTGGCCGGGTCGGGGACCTTGCCGTCCTTCTCGTACTGGACGCCGTTGTGGACGAGGAGGGTGGCGTCACCGCCGTCGTCGAGGATCATGTTGGGGCCGCCGGTGGGGGTGTCCGGCCAGGTCAGCGCCTGCTCGGTGCACCACCAGTACTCCTCCAGGGTCTCGCCCTTCCAGGCGAAGACCGGGACGCCCTGCGGGTTGTCCGGGGTGCCGTTGGGGCCGACCGCGATGGCGGCGGCGGCATGATCCTGGGTGGAGAAGATGTTGCAGGAGGCCCAGCGGACCTCCGCGCCGAGGGCGGTGAGCGTCTCGATGAGGACGGCCGTCTGGACGGTCATGTGCAGCGAGCCGGTGACGCGGGCGCCGGCCAGCGGCTGGGACGCGGCGTACTCCTCGCGGATCGACATCAGGCCGGGCATCTCGTGCTCGGCGAGGGTGATCTCCTTGCGGCCGAACTCCGCGAGGGAGAGGTCGGCGACCTTGAAGTCGTGCTGCTGGGCGGTTGCCATGGTGGGCTGCTCCTCGTATCGGGTCGAGGGTGGGTACGGCTGACAGGGCGGACGGGCGGACACACCGGTGCCCGGCCACCCGCGCTCGCAGTCCGTCGGAGGCCCTCTCTCCCTCGGCCGGCCCGGTGGGGGCCGCCCGACCGCCATCAGCAGCGACGTCTGTCTCGGGGACCGAATCTACACCGATCGGGCCCGCGGGCCCCAGTCCGCACCGGGGTCTGCGGCGATCGTGCAGGTCAGTGCGGTGAGGAATCCGGGGCGGGAGTCATACCGGGGTTGGTGCCGCGCTTGGCGGCCGCCTCGTCGTAGAGGTCGGGTTCGAGGTAGATGGCGCGGGCGATGGGGACGGCCTCGCGGATGCGGGCCTCGGCGGCGTTGATGGCGGCGGCGACCTCGGCGGCGGTGTCGTCGTGCCGGACGGCCAGCTTGGCGGCGACGAGCAGTTCCTCCGGGCCGAGGTGGAGGGTCCGCATGTGGATGACGCGGGTCACGGTGTCGCCGTCGACCATGGCGGCCTCGATCTTGCGGACCTCGTCGACGCCGGCCGACTCACCGAGCAGGAGGGACTTGGTCTCGGCGGCCAGGACGATCGCGATGACGATGAGGAGGACGCCGATGCACAGGGTGCCGACGCCGTCCCAGACCCCGTTGCCGGTGGCGAGGGCGAGTCCGACACCTCCGAGGGCGAGGACCAGGCCGACCAGGGCGCCGAGGTCCTCCAGCAGGACCACGGGCAGCTCGGGGGCCTTGGCCCGGCGGATGAACTGGCTCCAGCTCTGCTTGCCGCGCAGCGGGTTGGACTCCTTGATCGCGGTACGGAAGGAGAACGCCTCGGCGATGATCGCGAAGACCAGGACGCCCACGGGCCAGTACCAGTGCTCGATCTCGTGCGGGTCCTTGATCTTCTCGTAGCCCTCGTAGATGGCGAACATGCCGCCGACGGAGAAGAGGACGATGGAGACGAGGAAGGCGTAGATGTACCGTTCGCGCCCGTAGCCGAAGGGGTGCTGGGGGGTGGCCTGGCGCTGCGCGCGCTTGCCGCCGACGAGCAGCAGGCCCTGGTTGCCGGAGTCGGCCAGCGAGTGGACGCTCTCGGCCAGCATCGAGGACGACCCGCTGAAGAGGAAGGCCACGAATTTCGCCACCGCGATGGCGAGGTTGGCGGAGAGTGCCGCGACGATCGCTTTGGTGCCGCCTGACGCGCTCATGGTTTCTGGGTCCCAATCCCTTGGTCGTCCCGGGCCGCGGGGACGGTCCGGGTGCCGCGGCCCGGACGGGCCGGGCCGCGGCGGGACATTGTTGCAGCAGCCGGGAGAAGGGGGTGCGGGGTCAGGTGAGGGCGGTGGCGCGGAAGACCGTGCCGGGGCCGCGGAGTTCCACCGGCTCGCCCGCCGGGACGAAGACGGACTGGCCCGGGCCGAGGGCGAGCTCCCCGACGGTGGGGGTGCCCTCGGTGCCCAGCAGGATCTGCGGGGTGGTCAGGGTCAGGTCGCGGCCCGGCGTGCCGGGGGCGAGGACGAACCGGGAGAGCCGGAAGTCCTGGACGGGAGTGTCGTAGACCTCCTCGCCGTCCGGGGACGCCTCGGGGCGCAGGACGGCGGGGACGGCCGGGTCGAACCGGACGATCCGCAGCAGTTCGGGGACGTCGATGTGCTTGGGGGTGAGGCCGCAGCGCAGCACGTTGTCGGAGGCGGCCATGATCTCCACGCCGAGGCCGCGCAGGTAGGCGTGCGGGACGCCGGCGCCGAGGTGGAGGGCTTCGCCGGGTTGCAGGCTGACCTGGTTGAGGAGCATGGCGGCGAGGACGCCGGGGTCGCCGGGGTGGTGGCGGGCGAGGTCGGCGTAGGTGGCGTGCGGGCCGCCGAGGCGTTCGCAGGCGGCGGCCGCCTCGGCGACGGTGGCGGCCATCTCCTCCCGGTCTGCGGTGAGGACGGCGGTGAGGACCTCGCGCAGGGCGGCCTGCTCGGGGTGGGCGCGCAGCAGGTCGACGTACGGCTTCAGGGAGTCCAGGTCGAGGGCGGCGAGGGTGTCGGCGGCCTCGGCCGGGGCGCGGAAGCCGCAGAGCCCGTCGAAGGGGGTGAGGGCGCAGACGAGTTCGGGCTTGTGGTGCGGGTCCTTGTAGTTGCGCTCGGGAGCGGTGCGCGGGACGCCGCGGCGCTCCTCGTCGGCGTAGCCGGACGCGGCCTGGTCGCTGTCGGGGTGGACCTGGACGGAGAGGGGCGAGTCCGCCGCGAGGAGTTTGAGGAGGAAGGGGAGCTGGGGGCCGTAGCGGGCGGTGACGGCGGGACCGAGTTCACGCTCCGGGTCGGCCGCGATGAGGTCGGCGAGGGAGCGCGGGCCCTCGCCCCGGTCGACGAGGGAGGGGGCCCCGGGATGGGCGCCCATCCAGAGTTCGGCCTGCGGTTCGCCGGTGGGCTCGGTGCCGGTGAGGTGCGGGATGGCGGTGACGGAGCCCCAGGCGTAGGGGCGGACGGTGTTCTGGAGGCGATCCATGGTGTGGCTCCACAGGCGTCGGACGAGGGGGCCGGCCCGCTGCCGGGGTGGGTCTCGGGCGCGGCCCGCGGTGGGTGCGTCGGGGCGGCCGGGCAGCGGCGGACCCGGTGCCCGGTCATGATCGGGGGGTGGTGGCGAGCGCGAGGTAAACGGCGGCGAAATCCGTGGTGGCGATCAGCTCCGCGGTGGCGGCGAGATCGCCGCCCTCACCCGGTTCGAGTTCGCTGAGCGGGGCCGAGTGGGCGAGGGCGAGTTCACGGGCGGCGGGGGCGGCGGTCAGGCCGCCCGGCGGCCGGTCGCGGAGCAGGACCACGCGGGCGCGCGGCGGGCCGGGCTCCTCGACGCGGTCCCGGAAGAAGTCGTCGGCGTCGGTGGCGTCGGCGCTGCCCGTGACGAGGAGCGCGCCGTGGGCGGCAAGTGCCTCCGGGAGGGCCGCCGTGAGGGCGGGGCGACCGGCGAGTTCGGCGAGGACGGCGGTGAAACGGCGACCGATCGGTCCGGCGCCCGGTCCCTCGGTCCAGACGAGGGGCAGGGACTCGGCCAGTTCTGCGGCGAGTGTCTTGGCGGGGTTGGAGTAGGCGGCGACGGCGGGGCCGCAGCGTTCCGCGGTGGTGTCGAGACGGTCGGCGAGCTCGTGGACGGCGTCGGCGTCCGCGTCGACCAGGCCGGTGCGGTCGAGGAGGAGCAGCAGCGGGGTGAGCAGGGCCCAGAAGGCGCCGGGGGCGGCGGTCGTGCCGTTGGCGTACGCCTCGACGGGCTCCTCCTCCAGTACCTCGCCCGGAGCGGTGGCCATGGGGACGGCCAGACCGTGGGCGCCCTGGACCGCCTCGGCGACCGGGGTGCGGTCAGGGGCGACGGCCACGACGGTGCAGCCGCGTCGGTACGCCTGTTCGGCGAGGAGGGCGAGGCCGGGTTCGCCGCCGTCGTGGGTGGCGATCAGGAGCAGGTCGACCGGGCCGGCCCAGCCCGGCAGGGCCCAGCGCAGGGCGCCCGCGGCGGCGGCGACGCCCGTCGGGGCGAGCGGGACCACGGGGCAGGCACCGCCGGCGAGGGTGCCGAGAAGGTCGGCGGCGGCGGTGGCGGCCGTACCGGGACCGGCGGTCAGCACGGTGCGGGGCCTGCCGTCGGGGCGTAGCCCGGTGATGCCCGCCTCGGCGGCGAGGCGGGCCGCCGTACGGACCCGGGCGCCCGCGCCGGCCGCGTCGCGCAGGAGGCCGCGCGGGTCGGCGCGGGTGAGTGCCTCGGCGTCGTCGAGCAGGGTCTCGTCGAACATGGGAGGGGCCTCCGGTTCGCTGGCCGGGCGCGCCTCGGGGCGGCGGGCCCGTGCGGGTGCTCCTGCGTCTGCCCCGGGGTGGCGCGGCCTACCTCGTCGGGGCCCGGCCGCGCCGCGTGCGGGGGTGCTGTGCGGTGTCGTGTCCCGCGTACGCGGGTACGGCTCGTCCGCCCTGGTCAGGCCGGGCGGCGGGCCTCGTCGACGAGGAGCACCGGAATGCCGTCGCGGACCGGGTACGCCAGTGCGCAGCCCTCGCCGGTGCAGAGCAGTTCCAGGGTGGAGCCGGTCTTCGACTCCTCGAGGGGGGCGTGGCACGCCGGGCAGGCGAGGATTTCCAGGAGGCCGGCTTCGAGTGCCATGGGGGGTCCCTTCGGGGTGCGGTTGGGCTCGCGGCCCGCTTGATCAGAGCCTACCGGTGGGGAGGTGGGGTGTGGCTTCAGGTGTGGCCGGGGTGTGGCTTCGCGGCTTGCCCCGCCGAGCGCCGGCCGGGCTGCCGGCCGGCCGGGCTGCCACGGGGAGCCTCGGTCCGTTCGGCCGTGGCGGTCGCGGGGTGCCCGGCGCCCGCGGGGCCGGGGCCGCGTGACCGGTCGTCGCCGGGCCGACGGGCGCAGACGGCCTCGTGAGCCGGCCGGGGTGGTGCGGCCCTGTGAGGAGGCGCCGTCCGGCTGAGCGGCGACCGCCGGCTGGGAGACCGCTCCCGGGCCGGCGGATCCGGCGGGCCGGGTGTCCGCCCGGGCGGTGGGACGGGACGGGGCCGGTGCCGGTGGTGTCGGGTCGGGTGGCTGTCGAGTCAGCGGCCGTTCCAGGGAGCGGGGAACGGGCGTGGGCGGAGTCGTGTCGGTGGGTGGGCTCCGTCACCGGGCGGAGCATTGCGCGAGGGTGGCCGCGGCGTTGCGGCGGGCGGCGGCGGAGGTGGTGGGTGGTTCCGGAGGTGCACCGCGGGTCGTCGCGCAAGGACACGCGGGTGGTTCAGGGCCGTGGACGGGGTCGGGGCCGCGCCGGTGGTGGTGGGGCATTCGTACGGAGGTCGGTGTTCACGGGGTGCGAGCGACGGGGCACCTCGTGTACCCGGTGGCGTGGGTGCCGGACGTCGGGGAGAGCGTGGCGGGGCTGGGCGGGGCTCGGCGGCGTCGCGGGAGGCGGTGGTCCTGTGCGGGGAGGAGGGGGCGACCGGGTTGTGGCCCGTGGCCACCGGGGTGCCGTACGGGGACTGTCCCGCACCGCTCGCCGACCGCGCCGTGGGCTGTCGCGCGAGCAGGGGCCAGGGGGGCGGGAGCGGCGTGCCGGAGCGGCAGGAGTGGAGGACGACCCCCTCGACGTACGGGGTGTGTGTGCCCGGGACCGTGCGATCGCCCCAGGGTGCGGCGTACGGCCGCGCGGTGCGGCGAGGTGCGGGAGTGGCGGACCGGCCACTCCCCGTCCGGCGGGCGGCCGGGGCTCGCCGGACTCGTACGGGAGGTGCTCGCCGGGCTCGGGGGGACGGCGTGGAGGCGGACCCGCGCCCCCGCTACGGGCGGACTCGTGCGCCGGTGCCCCGCAGGGGGAGGGCGGGCGCCGGCGGGGCCTGGGTGGCGGGCGCGGCGCGGGCCGCCGTCTCCCGCCCGAGGACCCTCGCCCAGGCCGCTCTCCGCCGATCCCCACGCCCCCGGCACCCGGCGGCCGACCGCCGCTCACCCGGTCGTCGGCCCGTCCAGCGACCGGCGCTCGGGGCGCCGCCCGCCGTCACCCCCGGACCAGGTGCAGGACGTCCTTCGTGAGGCGCTCCAAGGTGGTGCGGTCGCGGGCCTCGGCGTTGAGGCGGAGGAGGGGTTCGGTGTTGGAGGGGCGGAGGTTGAACCACCAGTCGGGGGTGGTGACGGTGAGGCCGTCGAGGGTGTCGGCGGTGGCGCCGGGGTGGTCGGCGTAGGCGGCGCGGACCTGGGCGATGGTGGCCTGCTGGTCGGTGACGGTCGAGTTGATCTCGCCGGAGCCCGGGTAGCGGTCGTACTCCGCGACGAGGGCGGAGAAGGGTTCGGGCTGGCCACCGAGGGCGGCCAGGACGTGGAGGGCGGCGAGCATGCCGGTGTCGGCGTTCCAGAAGTCGCGGAAGTAGTAGTGGGCGGAGTGCTCGCCGCCGAAGAGGGCGCCGGTGGCGGCCATCTCTCCCTTGATGAAGGAGTGGCCGACGCGGGTGCGGACGGGGGTGCCGCCGTGTTCGCGGACGACCTCGGGGACCGACCACGAGGTGATGAGGTTGTGGATGACGGTGCCGTGACCGCCGTTGCGGGCCAGTTCGCGGGCGGCGACCAGAGCGGTGACGGCGGACGGGGAGACGGGCTCGCCGCGTTCGTCCACCACGAAGCAGCGGTCGGCGTCGCCGTCGAAGGCGAGGCCGAGGTCGGCGCCCTCCGCGCGGACGCGGGCCTGGAGGTCGACGAGGTTCTTCGGGTCGAGGGGGTTGGCCTCGTGGTTCGGGAAGGTGCCGTCCAGCTCGAAGTAGAGCGGGACGACCTCCAGGGGCAGGCCGCCGAGGACGGTGGGGACGGTGTGGCCGCCCATGCCGTTGCCCGCGTCGACCACGACCTTGAGCGGGCGGACGGCGCTCACGTCGACCAGCGAGCGCAGGTACGCGGCGTAGTCGGCGAGGGTGTCGCGGCGGTCGAGGGTGCCGGGGGCGGCGACGGGCGCGGGGGCCGAGGCGGGGTCGTCCAGCCAGCCTTCGGCGAGGGCGCGGATCTCGGCGAGGCCGGTGTCCTGCCCGACGGGGGCGGCTCCGGCGCGGCACAGCTTGATGCCGTTGTACCGCGCCGGGTTGTGCGAGGCGGTGAACATCGCGCCGGGCAGGTCGAGGGCGCCGGAGGCGTAGTAGAGCTGGTCGGTGGAGCAGAGGCCGATCTCGACCACGTCGAGGCCCTGCTCGGCGGCGCCCCGGGCGAAGGCGTGCGCGAGGCCGGGCGAGGAGGGCCGCATGTCGTGGCCGACGACGATCGCCTTGTTGCCCGCGGGCACAGCGGTGACCTGGGCGAAGGCGGCGCCGAAGAGGGCGGAGAGGTGCTCGTCCCACTGGTCGGGCACGACTCCGCGTACGTCGTACGCCTTGACGATCTGTGAGAGGTCCGCGGTCACGGCTGGCCCTTCTTGCCGGTGGGGCTGCTTTCGGACCGCCCAAGCTACCCGGCGGGGGCGGCGGGGCCGCCGGGCGGGCGGACCTGGCCGGGTGGGCGGGGCCGGCCGGCCCCTACAGTGCCGGGATGACGTGGGTCAGGGAGATGGCGGTGGGCGACGCCGCGGCCGTGTCGGCGGTGCGCGTGGCCGGGTGGCGCGCGGCGTACGCCGGGGTGATCCCCGGCGCGTACCTCGACGCGATGAGCGTGGAGCGGGACGCCGCGCTGCGGGAGGAACGCTTCGCCGCGGGGCGGGCGGCCGGGCTGTGCGACCTGGTCGCGGTCGGCGCGGACGGGCAGGTCGTCGGCTGGGCCTGCTGCGGTCCGCGCGACACCCCCGGAGCCGGGCCGGGGGCGGGCGAGGGCGAGCTGTACGCCCTCTACGTGCGGCCCGCGCTGCTGGGCCGGGGCGTCGGCCGCGCGCTGCTCGGGGCGGTCCACGACGAGGCGGCGGGGCGTGGCTGGGGCGCGCTGGTGCTGTGGGTGGTCGAGGCCAACGCCCGCGCCCGCCGCTTCTACGAGGCGGGCGGATACCGGGCGGACGGGGGCGCGCAGGACGAGGAGTACGAGGGGGTGGTGGTGCGGGAGGTGCGGTACCGGCGGATGACGGGGCCACCCCCGGGCGGGTCCGGCCAACCCTCGGACAGGGCCCGGGGGTGCCTGAGTTCCCGCACAGCGCCCACGGCGCCCGGCACGCGCGCCCGCCCCACCGGGCGATAGCCCGGGTACGTCCGGTACGAGAGCTTCCGCCCGGCGTGCCGAGCGCACGCACCGGACACCGCGCAGGGCCTTGAAGCCATCCCCCTAGGCCAGCATCCACCCCAGGACCGCCGTGCTCTGGCCCACCACGATCAGGCACATGACCAGCAGGAGCCCCAGGCTCCAGGGCAGCACCTTGCGCAGGAGGTCGCCCTCCTTCCCGGCGAGGCCGACGGCGGCGCAGGCGATGGTGAGGTTCTGCGGGGAGATCATCTTGCCGAGGACGCCGCCGGAGCTGTTGGCGGCGGCGAGGAGTCCGGCGGACAGGCCCGACTCGCGGGCGGCGGTGACCTGGAGGGCGCCGAAGAGGGCGTTGGCGGAGGTGTCGGAGCCGGTGACGGCGACCCCGAACCAGCCGAGGACCGGCGAGAGGAAGGCGAGGCCCGCGCCGGCCGCGGCGACGGTGCGGCCGATGGTGGCGGCCTGGCCGGAGAGGTTCATGACGTAGGCCAGGGCGAGGACGCTGACCACGGTGAGGATGGCGAAGCGGAGTTCGTGGACGGTGCCACCCCACTCACGCAGCGCGTCCTTGGCGCGGACACCGAGGACGAGGGCGGTGAGCAGGCCCGCCACCAGGACGAGGGTGCCACCGGTGGCGACCAGCGGCAGCGAGAAGACGTTGGCCCCGACCGCCTGGCCGTTCGCGTCGGACACGTCGAGGAAGGGCCAGTCGAAGGAGTGGGTCGCCTTGGCGAGGAGTTCCTTGACCGGGGGTACCTGGGCCAGGGAGAAGACGGCGACGATGAGCGCGTACGGGGCGTACGCCCGGTAGATCTCGGGGCGCGGGTCGTCGTGGTCGAGGTCGTCGCTGCGCACGCCCTGGAGGACCGAGGCGCGGACGGCCTCGTCGGCCGGCTTGCGGGCGCTCGGCACCAGCATCAGGGCGGCGGCCCCGGCGAGGGCGGCGGCGATGTCGGCGAGCTGGGCGGAGAAGTGGTTGGCGGCGAGGAACTGGGCGGCGGCGAAGGCGAGTCCGCAGGCCAGGGCGGGCAGCCACGTCTCACGCAGCCCCCGCCTGCCGTCGACCAGCCAGATGAGGACCAGCGGCACCACGAGGGCGAGCAGCGGGGTCTGACGGCCCACCACCGAGGCGACCGAGTCCAGCGGCAACCCGGTGACCTGGGCCAGCGTCACCACCGGGGTGCCCATCGCGCCGAAGGCGACGGGGGCGGTGTTGGCGACCAGGGCGACGACGGCGGCGCGGACCGGGTCGAAGCCGAGGGCGACCAGCATCACGGCGCTGATGGCGACGGGCGCGCCGAACCCGGCCAGCGCCTCCAGCAGGGCGCCGAAGCAGAAGGCGATGACGAGTGCCTGGATGCGGGGGTCGTCGGAGACGCGGCCGAAGGAGCGGCGGAGGATGTCGAAGTGCCGGGTGCGCACGGTCATGCGGTAGACCCAGAGCGCGTTGACGACGATCCACATGATCGGGAAGAGGCCGAAGAGGGCGCCCTGGGCGGCGCCGGAGAGGGTCTGGCCGAGCGGCATGCCGTAGACGAGCCAGGCGACGAGGGCGGCGACGGCGAGGCCGAGGGCGCCTGCCCGGTGTGCCTTCATGCGGACGGCGCCGAGCAGGACCAGCACGGTCACCAGCGGGAGGGCCGCGACCAGGGCGGAGAGCGGCAGGGAGTCCGCGACGGGCTCCAGGGGTTGGACGAACACGCGTGCCTCCTGGCGGGGGTGGGGTGGGGCGCGGTTGCTGTTCGTACGTGCCGGGTGGTGCCGGGGGTGCGGTGCTGCCGGAGGGGCTGCGGGGAGGACCGGGGGAGGGGGCGGGCGCTGTTTTCCGGTGGGCGGAAGCTGATCTCCGGTGGTTGGGCATGGTTGTGGCCGCCGGAAGAGTTCGTCAATGGGGTGAACGAAATCGGCGCCCGGTCGCGGTGACCGGGCGCCGTGAGCGTCCGTGCGAGTCGGGGCGGACCCGAGGGGGCGCCGGGGTCAGGAGTCCGGCGAGCGGAGCACGCGCAGGTGGCCGCGGCGGGTGGAGGGCAGCTGCTGGTCCGGGGCGGGGCGCGGTGCCGGGTCCGGGGCGCGGCGGCCGGGAGCGGCCGGGCGGTCCTGCGGGCGGGCGGCCTCGCGGACGGCGTCGGCGAGGGCCTCCAGGTCGTCGCCGCTGGGCCGGGCCGGGCCGGCGGAGTCGGCGAGACGCACGACTTCCCAGCCTCGGGGCGCGGTCAGACGCTCGGAGTGCTCGGCGCACAGGTCGTAGCAGTGCGGTTCGGCGTAGGTGGCGAGCGGACCGAGGACTGCGGTCGAATCGGCGTAGACGTACGTCAGTGTTGCGACGGCAGGGCGACCGCACGCGGTGCGCGAACAGCGACGTACAGGGCTCACGATGTTGGACGGTACCGCACTCTTGAACGGGCCGCGACGACTCTCCCCCCGCCCACGTCCCCGTGTCGGTGCCCGGACGGGTCCGGCGCGCCCCTTCTGAGGTGGGGCGATGCGGTGGGGAGCGGTGGGCGGGGCGAGGGGGTCGGGAGAGCCGCGGGGGTGCTGGGGGGCCTTCCCGCCGGGTTCGCGCCCCGGTTTGGCCGAAACCGGCCGACGCTTCCGGGGGTGGCGGCCCGGCACTCCGGGTGCCGGCCATGTGCGGCGGACTACGCTGCGACGGTGATGGACGACGTATCTCCGGGCCCGACGGACCCCGCGAGCGGGTCGGACGCCGCAGGGCGCCCCGACGACGCCGCGGGTTCACCCGCCGTGCCGCCCTGCCCGCCGCCCGGCGGTCCGCGCCCGCGCCACCGCGACCGGCACGGGCGCGGTATGCGGGGGCCGGTGGCCCCGCCCCAGGTGCCGCTCTCGGCGAGCAGGGCGCAGGTCTTCGACGACTTCGTGCGGGACGCGGTGGAGCGGCTGGAGCGGCACGTGCCGCAGATCGCCGACATCGACTTCCTCGTCCAGGAGGTGCCGAGGCCGCAGGGGGCCGGTGACGACTGGCTGGACGAGGCGGTGCCGCTGGGCGCCGCCGTGGGCGCCCGCAAGGGCCGGGCCGCGCAGGTGGTGGTCTACCGGCGGCCGGTGGAGATCCGTGCCAGGGGCCGCGACGAACGGGCGCTGCTGGTGCACGAGATCGTGGTGGAGCAGGTGGCGGAGTTGCTGGGCCTCACGCCGGAGGCGGTCGACCCCCGCTACGACGAGGGGGACTGACCGGCGCCGCCCGCCCCGCCGGCGGTGTTCCGGGGGCGGGGCGGGCGGCGGTGGCGACGGGCGCGGGGCGCCCGGCTCAGTCCAGCAGGACCCGCATCTCCGGGCGGGCCGCGGGGACGGTGACCGTGCCCCGGTCATCGGTGAGGTTCTGGACGGTGAACATCGGCACGCCGTCGGCCTCGTCGCCACTCAGGGTGAGGGTGCGGGAGGCGTGCACGGGGCCGCCGGAGACGGTCTCGACGGTCAGGGCGTAGGTGCCCTTCAGCGAGTCCGGCACGGGGATGGCCGCGGCCAGGGTCCGGCCGGCGCCGACGGAGTACGTCTTGGTGGCGGGGGTGCCGCCCTCGGTACCGGCGGAGGCGGTGACCCGGACCTTGGCGGCCTTGCCGGGCGCGGTCAGGGCCAGGTGGGTGCCCTTGGCGGCGTTGCCCGTGACCGTGGCGCGGTCACCGACCGGGCGGGCGGCCGGGATGAAGGCGCTCTCCTGGTCGGCGCCCTTGCCGCGCAGGACGCGGACCGCGGCCACCACGGGGGTCTTCCCGGAGTCGCCGCTGGGCGTGAGCACCAGGGAGCCGGCCTCCCCCCGGGTGAGTTCACCGAGGTCGACGGCGGTGGTCATGCCCGACTTCAGATGCAGGGTCTCGTGCCCGGCGGGGGCGAGCGCGCCGTTGGGCCCGGCGAGGGAGACCTTGAGGTCGGCGTCGGCGGAACCGGGCGCGAAGGCGACCAGGCGGACCGCGGTGGCATCCTTGGGGATGCCGGGCAGCACGACGGAGTCCGAGGGTTCGGCCGAGGGCGCGATCCAGTCACCGCCGAGCTTGGCGTCCAGGGCCTGCACGGCGGCGGCGACCCGGCCGCTGCGCGCGGAGACGTGCACGGTCAGGTTGGTCTGCGGCTTGCCGGTGAGGGTCGAGAGGAGCACGGGGACGCTGGAGCCCGGCGGCACCTGGATGCCCTCGCCGACCTCGGAGTCGAGCGCGCCGTCCTTGCCGTGCAGCTCGATGTCGACCACCGCGGCCGAGTCGTCGGGGTTGGTCAGGTGGAGGTAGTCGCTGCGGTCCTCGGCGGTGGAGGCGCCGGGGAACCAGAAGTCGGTGTCGGGCGCGGAGCAGCCGAGCCCGTGCAGGCCCCGTCCGGCGCCGGCGGGGAAGACGGTGGTCTGCTGGGCGCTCCAGCCCGGCGCGAGGCCGCCCTCGGCCAGCCCGATCAGCGCGGGCGCGCCGGAGCCGTTCTCCTCGGCGGTGACCGGGGTGCCCTGCTTCTTCACGGCGAGGAAGGGCTTGGCCTCCTTGCCGTCCTTCGCACCCTTGCCCTCCCCGTCCTTCTCGCCCTTGTCGTCCTTGTCGGCGAGGGCGCGGGCGGCCGGGACCAGGGCGGCGGTGCCCGAGCCGGCCGAGACCTCGGTCTTCGGCGTGTACGCGGTGTACGTCGTCTCCGCCAGCTCCGAGCTGCTGGGCGCCGGGCAGAGCAGCGAGGAGCGCTCCACCGGCTGCTGGGCGGCCCGGCCGGCGGTGGCGGGTCCCTCCTCGGGGGCGGCGACGGCGGCCACCGAGGTGATCGCCGCGAGCGCGGCGCCGGCCGCGATCAGGGACAGGGTGGTGCGCTTCACTGCTGGCTCCCGTCGGGACGCTCACGGCCGTGGCCGTGGGGCGGCTGCTCGTACTGCCCGTACTCCGGCGCCGCCGGGTCGTGGCCGCCGTAGCCGTGCTGCGGCTGCTGCTCGTACCCCGGGTGGACCTGCTGGCCCTGCTGCCAGCCGCCCTGCTGGTACGGGTCCTGGGCCTGCTGCCGGTACGGGTCGTAGGCGTTCGGGTCGTGGCCCGGCCGGGGCGGGTGGCCCTGCTGCGACGGGTCGTAGCCCTGGTCCTGGTAGCCGTACGGGTCGTAGCCGCCCTGCTGGGGGGCGACGGGCTCGTAGGGCGCGGGGGCGGCGGGGGCCGTCCAGGCCGGTTCGGGCTCCTCGGGGGCGCCGTCGCGCTGGGCCGGCAGCCCGGCCTCGGGCTCCTGCTCCGGAGCGGCGGCCTGGGCCTCCGCCTCGGCCTGGGCGCGCAGGCGGCGGGCGCGGCGGCCCTCGCCCTCGACCGGCTGGGCGGGGACGGGCGCGGGCTCGTCGGGCAGGTCGTCGTCGACGGTGCGGCGACGGCCGGGCAGGGCGAGGACGACCAGGACGAGGCCGAGGAAGCCCTGCGTCCAGATCCACACCGTGTGGGTGAACGGGTCCTCGAAGGTGACGTCGAGGCGGCCGCCGCCCTCGGGCAGCGTGAAGCCCTGCGCCCAGTCGTCGACGGTGACCCGCTCCAGCGGTTCGCCGTCGAGGGTGGCGGTCCAGCCCGGGTCGGCGGTGTCGGCGAGGCGCAGTACGCGTCCGGCCGGGCCGGCGGGGAGCTCGGTGTGCAGTTCGACGGGGCCCGCCGCGACCGGCAGCGGTTCGCC
Source organism: Streptomyces diastaticus subsp. diastaticus (assembly GCF_011170125.1). NCBI lineage: Bacteria > Bacillati > Actinomycetota > Actinomycetes > Kitasatosporales > Streptomycetaceae > Streptomyces > Streptomyces diastaticus. The sequence continues at coordinate 2,479,301 of NZ_BLLN01000005.1, forward strand.
GGAGCCGTCCTTCGCGACCACGGCGGCGCGCGAGACCTGCCGGTCGACGCGCCACAGGGCGCTGCCGTCCTGCTGGCTGAGGCGGGTCAGGCCCGGCGTCGAGTCGAGAACCCGGCTCATCTCGCGCGGCGAGCCGTCACGGACCAGGACGTAGCGGACGGCGAAGCCGCCGAGCTGGTCGGCCTGGTCGGCGCCGGACCCGGCGACGAGGCGGGCCACGACGGTGGAGAGCCGGTCGTCGGACCCGGCGGCGGCGGCCAGTTCGGCGTCGCCGAGCCGCCCGCCGGAGCCGCGTACCAGGGCGTAGCTGACCTCGGCGGCGGAGTCCCCGGCGAGGACGAGGGTGCGGGCCTGGTCCTGGGTGCGGCTCTCCTCGGCGACGAACGCCGGGACCTGCACCGGGTCGCGGCGCTCCAGCGGGCCGTCGGCCCCGGCGGCCATCCAGGTGAGGGCGGCGGCGGCCGGGCCGAGGGCACAGGCCAGCGCGATCAGCGCGGCCAGCGGCTGGCGCCAGCCGAAGCTCTGCTCGGCGACCCTGTGGCGGGCGCCGTCGGCCCCCACCAGGGCAGCCCCGAGCAGGGCGGCGCCCTGGACGAGGCCCGCCGGTCCGGCCCAGCCGGAGCCGCTCGCGAGGACCGCGAGGAGCAGGGCGGTCAGGGCGACGGCCCAGGCGGTGAGGATGGCCCGGCGCCGCTCCTCGCGGAGCAGGGCGGCGAGTGCGGCGGCGACCACGCCGAGCAGCGGGAGCCCGCCGAGGGTGCCGGGGCCGCCCGGCGAGGCGCCGAGCAGGTCGAGGGGCCCGGGGGCGCCGCCGGAGGTGTCGAGGCCGGCGGTGTGGAAGAAGCCGAACGGCAGCAGCGTCAGCGACCAGGGCGCCAGCACCAGCAGCGGGGTGGCGAACTGGGCGACGAACCGCGGGGCGTAGGTGCGCAGAGCGCTCCGGCGCAGCACCAGCACACCGACGCCGAGGACCAGCGCCAGCGGCCACACCATCGGCGTGAAGGCGGTGGTCAGCGTCAGCAGCAGGGTGTACGCCCAGGTGGCGCGCCAGGTACCGGGGTGGCCGAGGAGCCCGGCGGCGGAGAGCCCGGCGCGGGCCATGACCGGGAGCAGCACGGCGAGGACGGCGGTGCCGAGGTGGCCGCCGGCCAGCGCGCCGGTGACGGCGGGCAGGAAGGCGTAGGCGACCGAGCCCCAGGCGCGCAGCAGCCGGGAGGGGACCAGGGAGCCGGAGGCGAGGTAGGCCGCGCAGCCCGCGAGCGGGACGGAGGCGACCAGGACCACGGTGACGGCGGTGTGGGTGGAGCCGAGGAAGAGCGCGGCGAGGGTGGCGAGCAGCGCCAGGTAGGGCGGGGCGGGCTCGGTGGTGCCGGTGCCAACGGCGTGCCAGCCGTCGGCGTACCGGCCCCAGAGCTCGCCGAGCTGGTCGGGCACGGGCAGCAGGGCGCCGCCCGCCAGCGCGCCGCCGCCGAACAGGGCGCGGCAGGCGACCAGCGAGGCCAGCAGCAGGACGGCGAAGAGGACCGGGCCCGGCCTGCGGGCGAGCCGCTTGAGGCGGGCGAACTGCTCGACCTCGAGGAAGTCGGCGTCGTCGCCGCCGGGGCCGGACTCGACGGCTCCGCCGTGGCGTCCGGCGCCCGGGGCGTCGGCGTCGGAGCCGCGGGTGAGGTTGCCCGCGACCTGTTCGACGGCGGCCCGGACGGTGGCGCCGGGCGGCGGGAACAGCGGCCGCAGCTCGGCCGGTTCGACGGAGCCCTTGCCGCGTCTGCGGCGGGCACCGAGGACGCGGCCGGGGCGCAGCAGCGTGCCGAGCAGACCCGAGATCTCGTCGACGGCCTGGCCGGGGGCCTTGCCCACGAGGTAGGCGAGGGTGCGGGCCAGGGTGCCGACGACCAGCCGCAGCAGGACCCACGGCAGGACGGCGGTGCGGCTGTTGACCAGCAGCGTGTGCACGGCGCCGGCCTTGTCCACACGGTGCGGGCTGGTGGTGCCGCGCCGGGCGCAGTCCACGGTGCGGCGCTCGCGGGAGGCCGCCTCGGCGTGCCGGAGGACCGCGTCGGGGGCGACCAGCACCCGGTGGCCGGCGGCCTGGGCGCGCCAGCAGAGGTCGATGTCGTCGCGCATCAGGGGCAGGGCGCGGTCGAAGCCGCCCAGTTCCTCGTAGACGTCGCGGCGGATCAGCATGCCGGCGGTGGAGACGGAGAGGACGGGGCGGACGTGGTCGTGCTGGCCCTGGTCCTGCTCGCGGCGGTCCAGCCCGGTCCAGCGGCGGCCGCTGTGCGCGATGGTGACGCCCACTTCGAGGAGCTGGCGGCGGTCGTACCAGCCGCGCAGCTTGGGACCGACGATGGCGACGTCGCCGCCGGCCTCCCGCTCGGCCTCGACGGCGCCGAGGAGTTCGGCCAGCGCGTCCGGGGCGGGGGCGCAGTCGTCGTGCAGGAGCCAGAGCCACTGCTCCGGTTCGCCGTAGGGCAGTTCCGGCAGGTCGTAGTTCTCGTCGTGCCACTGGCGGGTGACGGGGTCCCAGCCGCCGGGCCGCTTCAGGTAGGGCAGGTCGTCGGGGGTGAGGACGCCCGCGGCGCGGACGGCCTCGTCGACGGCGGTGCCGAACCCGGTGCGCCGGGCCATGTGGAGGACCCGGTCGTCGCCGAAGGCGTCGGTCACCAGGCGGGCGGAGTCGTCGGCGCTGCCGGTGTCGGCGGCCACGGCGTTCTGCACCGGCCGCTCCTGGCCGAGGAGCCCGGCGAGGGCGTCGGGGAGCCAGCGGGCGCCGTCGTGCGTGACGAGCACGGCGGTGACGACGTGGCGCGCGTAGGCGGGTGCGCTGGTGGGGTCGAGGCCCGGGAGGCTGGTCGGGGAGGCCGTCATGGCGGCGGCCGGGTCCGACATCGACCCTGCGGAGGCGGCCGGGTACTGGGCCGCCGAGTGGCTGTGCACGGACATCGAGGTACGGGCCCCGGTTCGGTGGACTGCGGTGACGCCCGCCGCGGGCGGCCGGGAGTCTCGGACGGGGCCCCACACTAACGGCACCCCGGTGGGGTGGTTGCCGCGCCGGCTCGCGCGGGCTCGCCCCGGGGGCGGGGAGTTGGGGTGGCCACGGCCGTCGGCCGGGCCCGGGACCGCGAGACCGGCGGGGCCGGGAGGCTCCGTGCGGGATCGGGGCGGCGGGCGGCGGAGCGCTGGGACGGGCGCTCCGCTCGGGAGCCGGGGCCGTCGGGCGGGCCTGCCGGGGTGGCCGGTCGTGCCGGACGGCGCTGGGGCGTCCTGCCCGCGGAGGGACGGCGCGGGCGGGGGTGGTGCGGGGTGGGGCGGCGGCCAGGGCCGGGGCCTCGGGGCCGTGCGGCTCGCGGGGCCGTACGGGTCGTGCGGTGGAGCGGACGCGCGCTCGTGCGGGGTGCGCGGGCGTGCGGGTGGTGCGGGTCCTGCGGCCGTACGCGCCGGATGCCGTACGGGTCGTGCGGTGGTGCTGGCCCGCGTGGAGCGGGCCGGGCGCTGGCGCCCGGGTCAGACGGCGGCCTTCTTCAGGCGCCGCCTCTCGCGCTCGGACAAACCGCCCCAGATTCCGAAGCGTTCATCGTTGGCGAGCGCGTATTCGAGGCATTCCGAACGGACTTCACAGGCGAGGCAGACCTTCTTGGCCTCACGGGTGGAGCCGCCCTTCTCGGGGAAGAAGGACTCGGGATCGGTCTGGGCGCAGAGTGCGCGCTCCTGCCAGCCGAGTTCTTCGTCCGCTTCCTCGACCAGCAGTTGTTCGAACAGCTCGGTCATTAGCGCCCCTCGTCTGTCTTTATGTCCCCGTGATGCTGTCGTTACCGGTTCCGGCCGGGCGACACGAGTGAAATTACAGGTGCGCCGATCCGGGCGAGTCAAGCCGGGATCTGCTATTGAGCGCCTTATTCACTCTGCGGAACCAAGCCTTCGCGGTAAGTGTACAAATCGTCCTAAAGCCGTATCTTTTTCGTCACGCGGCGGGGCGGGGGGCCGGAAATCCACCCCCGCACGGCCTCCGCGGGCCGTTCGCCGACCCCTTCCCACGAAGGGGACGCCACCCCCCGGAACCGCGTTGCACGAGCACCGCCGAAGCGAGCTTGATCACAGCGCGGTCACGAGGAGGCAACGGCGCTCGCGGCCGTCGGCCCGCTGCTCGACCTGGTGCGCCGTGTGTCCCGGGAGGCGGGTGCACAAACCTTTCTCCCTGCCCGTCAACCGGATGTGATGAAAGATAAGGCGCAATCCGGACCATGAGTTGACATCGCGGGTGTCAGCCGGTCTCCTGTGGGGCATGCTCGCGAATTCGGCGCTTTCCTGGACCCGCACCGTCGGCTCCATCAACGCTGCCCACTCCTGCGAGCCCTGTCCGCGGAGCCTCTGTCCCTCCGCCGCCGGCTGTCGCCCCGCCGGCCCCGACTGCCGCTGACCGCACCGGCCGCCCGTCCGCGGGCCGCCCCGCGCAGCACCCCGTACCGCACGAGGACCGACCGGTCCGCCCCCGGCCGCACCACGGCCCGGTGGCACCGGCCTACCCGTACGCCGCACCCCGGCTCGGTACGCACGCGACGGCCCCCGCCCACCCCGCGCCCGGCCGTCCGGCAGTCGGCCTCCCTCCGCACTCCCCCGCGCCCACCGGCGGGCGGCCGACCGCCCGCCTCTCCCCGCCGAGGACCCCCGCGCCATGAACCAGGACAGCGACCTCCAGATCGCCGGAGACCTGCTGGAAGTGCAGCACCTGCTGCGGCCCGCCCCCGAACACCCGAGCACCGTCGCCGGGTTCGTGCGGCTCGCCCGGACCGTCGCCGCCGACCGGGCGCGCTGGGCGCCGCTGGTCGCGTACGACCCGACCAGCCGCTGGTACCACCGGCTCCGCACCGGACCGGGGTACGAGGTGTGGCTGCTCTCCTGGCTGCCCGGGCAGGGCAGCGGGGGCCACGACCACGGGCGGTCGGCCGGTGTCATGGCCGTCCTCGTCGGGGCCCTCACCGAACACACGCCCGGCGGACGCGACGTGCTGTGCCCCGGCAGGCACCGCGTCATCGCGCCCGGCCACGCCCACGAGGTGGTCAACGACGCTCTGGAGCCCGCCGTCAGCCTCCACGTCTACTTCCCCGGGCTGACGAGCATGCCGGTGCGCACCCTGGAGCGGGCCACGACCACCCCGGCCGGGCAGCGGGCACGCCTGACACACTGAGGCCATGCGCATTGTGGTTCTGGCAGGCGGCATCGGCGGCGCCCGGTTTCTTCGCGGTCTCAAGGCGGCGGCCCCGGACGCGGACATCACCGTCATCGGCAACACCGGTGACGACATCCACCTCTTCGGGCTGAAGGTCTGTCCCGACCTCGACACGGTCATGTACACCCTCGGCGGCGGCATCAACGAGGAGCAGGGCTGGGGGCGGACCGACGAGACCTTCCAGGTGAAGGACGAGCTGAAGGCGTACGGCGTCGGACCCGACTGGTTCGGCCTCGGCGACCGGGACTTCGCCACGCACATCGTGCGCACCCAGATGCTCGGCGCGGGCTACCCGCTCTCCGCCGTCACCGAGGCGCTCTGCGAGCGGTGGCGGCCCGGGGTGCGGCTGCTGCCGATGACCGACGACCGCGTCGAGACGCACGTCGCCGTCGACCTCGACGGGGAGCGGCGCGCCGTCCACTTCCAGGAGTACTGGGTGCGGCTGCGGGCCTCCGTCGACGCGCTGGCCGTCGTCCCCGTCGGCGCGGAGCAGTCCAAGCCCGCGCCCGGCGTGCTGGAGGCGCTGGCCGAGGCCGACGTGGTGCTCTTCCCGCCGTCCAACCCGGTGGTCAGCATCGGCACCATCCTGGCGGTGCCCGGCGTCCGCGAGGCGATCGCGGAGGCGGGTGTGCCGGTGGTCGGCCTCTCCCCGATCGTCGGCGGCGCCCCGGTGCGCGGCATGGCCGACAAGATGCTCTCCGCGATCGGCGTCGAGACCACCGCGGCGGCCGTCGCCGAGCACTACGGCTCGGGACTGCTCGACGGCTGGCTCGTCGACGGTGCCGACACGGCGGCGGTCGCCGAGGTCGAGGCGGCGGGCATCCGGTGCCGCGCGGTGCCGCTGATGATGACCGACGTGGAGGCCACCGCCGCCATGGCCCGCGAGGCGCTCGCCCTGGCCGAGGAGGTCCGCGCGTGAGCGCCGCGCCCGCCTTCCAGGTCCGGGCCGTCCCCGGCCTCCCCGAGGTCGGCGAGGGCGACGACCTCGCCGAGCTGATCGCGGCCGCCGCCCCCACCCTGGCCGACGGCGACATCGTCCTGGTCACCTCGAAGATCGTCTCCAAGGCGGAGGGCCGGGTGCTCGCCGCCGACTCCCGCGAGGCCGCCATCGACGCCGAGACCGTCCGGGTCGTCGCCCGGCGCGGCCCCCTGCGCATCGTCGAGAACCGGCAGGGCCTGGTCATGGCCGCCGCCGGCGTCGACGCCTCCAACACCCCGGCCGGGACGGTGCTGCTCCTCCCCGAGGACCCCGACGCCTCGGCCCGCGCCATCCGCGCCGGGCTCGCCGAGGCGCTCGGCGTGGAGGTGGGCGTGCTCGTCACCGACACCTTCGGACGCCCTTGGCGCAACGGCCTGACCGACGTGGCGATCGGCTCCGCCGGGGTCCGTGTCCTGGACGACCTGCGCGGCGGCACCGACACCCACGGCAACCCGCTGCACGCCACCGTGACCGCTCTCGCCGACGAACTGGCCGCCGCCGGCGACCTGGTCAAGGGCAAGTCCGAGGGGCTGCCCGTCGCCGTGGTCAGCGGGCTCGGCACACTTGTCGGCGACGAGGAGGCGGGCGCGCGGCAACTGGTGCGCGTCGCCGCCGACGACATGTTCCGGCTGGGCACCTCCGAGGCCGTCCGCGAGGCCGTCACGCTGCGGCGGACGGTCCGCTCCTTCACCGACGAACCGGTCGATCCGGGCGCCGTCCGCCGGGCCGTCGCGGCCGCCGTCACCGCGCCCGCGCCGCACCACACCACGCCGTGGCGGTTCGTGCTGCTGGAGTCGGCCGCCGCCCGCACCCGGCTGCTCGACGCGATGCGCGACGCCTGGATCGCCGACCTGCGTCGCGACGGCAGGAGCGAGGAGTCCATCGCCAAGCGGGTCCGCCGCGGCGACGTGCTGCGCAACGCCCCGTACCTGGTCGTCCCCTGCCTCGTCATGGACGGCTCGCACACCTACCCGGACGAGCGCCGGGCCGCCGCCGAACGCGAGATGTTCGTGGTCGCCGCCGGAGCCGGAGTGCAGAACTTCCTCGTCGCGCTCGCCGGGGAACAGCTCGGCTCGGCCTGGGTCTCCTCCACGATGTTCTGCCGCGAGGTGGTCCGCGAGGTGCTTGAGCTCCCGGACGCCTGGGACCCGATGGGCGCCGTCGCCGTCGGCCGCCCCGCCGCCCCGCCCGCGGCCCGGCCGGGCCGCGACCCGGAGGCGTTCCTGACGGTCCGCTAGGGGGCGTCTTCCCCGTCCTGCGCGGTGGCCGCGGTGTCCGGTGCGTGCTCTCGGCACGCCTGGCGGAAGCTCTCGTACCGGACGTACTCGGGCTTCCGCCCGGTGCGGCGGGAGTCGTCGCCGGGCGCCGTGCGGGGCTGTGAGGCCCCCCTGGGAGTCTCTTCGCATCCTGTGGGACGGCCGCGGTGGCCGGTGCGCTCTCGGCGCACCGGGCCGGGGTTCCCCGGAGAGGTCCTCGTAGCGGAGCCGCCCGGGCCTTCGGCCGGGGCTGGGAGTGCGTGCCGGGCGTGGTGCGCGAGGTGCGGAGCCCTCGGGGGAGGACACCTCCGCCCCGCCCCGCCGCGCTCAGAGCCGCGAGATGTCGCTGTACGGCATCTTCGGCGTCCGGCGCGGCGGGACGCGGCCCGCCAGCAGGATCAGCCGGGCCGCCCGGTGGCGCTGGCCCGCGTACGGGGCCAGCAGCTCCAGCATGGCCGCGTCGTCGGTGGTGCGGTCACCGGTCAGGGCGTAGCCGATGATGCCCGGCAGGTGCAGGTCGCCGGTGGTGACCGCGTCGGGGGCGCCGTGGGTGCGCTGGACGACCTCGGCGGAGGTCCACGGGCCGATGCCCGGGACCGCCTCCAGCAGGGCCGCCGCCTTCTCGGGGGTCAGCTCGGCGGCGCGCTCCAGCCGGGAGTGGAGGCGGACGGCGCGCAGGATGGTGGCGGCCCGCTTGTCGTCGACCCCGGCACGGTGCCACTCCCAGGACGGGATCAGCGCCCAGGCCCGGGGAGAGGGCATGACGGCCATCCGCTCCGGGGCGGGGCCGGGCGCCGGTTCGCCGTGCCGGGTCAGCAGGCGGCGCCAGGCGCGGTACGCCTCGTCCGCGGTGACCTTCTGCTCCAGCACCGACGGGATCAGGGACTCCAGCACGAGGCCGGTCCGGGTCAGCCTGAGGCCCGGGGCGCGACGGGCCGAGTCGGCCACCAGGCGGTGCCGCGGGGTGAACGCCTCCGGGGTGTCGGCGGCGCCGAGCAGCTCCGGAAGCCGGTCCAGGAACCAGTCGGCGCCCACGCCCCACGCGGTCGCCTCCACCCGGCCCGCCCGCACCGCGACCCTGAGCGTCGCGGTCCCCTGCGGGGTGCGGCCGGCCCGCCACACCGCCCGGTCCCCGGTCAGCCGGAACGCCGGGTCACCCGGACCCCGGCGCAGCACGCCCAGCACCAGGCCGAGGTCGAGCGGATAGGGCGGGGTCCAGCTCCGGGACCGGGCCACCGCCTCGGGCCTGGCCGCGGCGGTGGCCCGCGTGGCCGCGCGGAACGCCCGGGCGCCCGTCGGGTCGGGCCGGGTGTCGGGGCCGGGGGTGCCCCCGCTCGTGCCGTACGGGGCACGGGGCCTCGGGGGGAAACGTCCTGCCATGCGCCAGAGCGTACTGGCGCGAGGCGTCGGGGGGCCGGGAGACGGGGCGCCTTCGCCCTCCCCCAGCCCTGGACCGGCCTGCTGCCGGGGGCCGTTGCGTCGCCGTGCGACACCGGTCACAGCTGCCCTAGGACGGCGGCCGGGCACGGTCTGCCCCCACCGCCGAAAGAGAGCCGAGCCCGTCAGGGACGCGGGGGCGGCCACTCGGCCGACGTCGCAGAACAGCCCGGCCGGCGCCGGGGGGTCACCCGGCGGAAGCCCGGCCCGGCGGGGAGCACCTCACTGGTCGGGCGAGAACCGGACGGCGCCGTCCGGCAGGACGGCGTCGCACCACAGGCGGAGCCCGTCCCGGAGCTCGTTGTCCGCCCCGGCGTCGGCCCCGTCGCCGACGACGGCCCCGGTGACCTGGGTGCGGGCCCCGACCCGCGCCCCGACGCCGATGAGGGAGTCGGTGACGACGGCGCCCTCGGCGACGTACGCGCCGTCCAGGAGGGTGGACCCGGCGACCCTGGCCCCCGCGCCGACGAAGGCGCCCGCCCCGACGACGGTCCCCTCGGAGAGCTTCGCGTCGGCGGCGACCCGTGCCCCGTCGAGGACGAGGGACTCGCCGCGCCGCCCGGGGACGGCGGGCGAGGGCGCCCGGCCGAGGACCAGGTCGGCCGAGCCGCGGACGAACGCCTGCGGGGTGCCGAGGTCGAGCCAGTAGGTGGAGTCGACCATGCCCTGGAGGTGGGCGCCGCCCTCCAGCAGCCCGGGGAAGGTCTCGCGTTCCACGGAGACCGGCCGGCCGGTGGGGATGGTGTCGATGACGGAGCGGCGGAAGACGTACGCCCCGGCGTTGATCTGGTCGGTGACGATCTCCTCCGGCGTCTGCGGCTTCTCCAGGAAGGCGAGGACGCGCCCGGAGTCGTCGGTGGGGACGAGGCCGAAGGCGCGCGGGTCCTCGACGCGGCTGAGGTGGAGGGAGACGTCGGCGCCGCTGTCCTGGTGGGTGGCGACCAGCGCCGGGATGTCGAGCCCGGTGAGGATGTCGCCGTTGAAGATGAGGACCGGGTCGTCGGGGCCGGAGTGGAGCCGGTGGGCGACGTTGCGGATGGCGCCGCCGGTGCCGAGGGGCTCCTCCTCGGTGACGTACTCCAGGTGGAGGCCGAGCGCCGAGCCGTCGCCGAAGTACGGCTCGAAGACCTCGGCGAGGTAGGAGGTGGCCATCACCACGTGTTCGACACCGGCGGCGCGGGCGCGGGCCAGTTGGTGGGTGAGGAAGGGGACGCCCGCGGCGGGCACCATCGGCTTCGGCGTGCGCACCGTGAGCGGCCGGAGCCGGGTGCCCTTGCCGCCCACCAGGAGGATCGCTTCTGGGGCCTGAGTCACTGTGCGTCTCTGCTTCCTGCCGGGGCCGGCCGAACTGTCTTTCGGCCGGCCAGTCTATGCAGACCGGTGCGGCACGCCCCATTCCGCGGCCCGCGCGGTGTGCGCCGGTCAGCGCCCCTGGAGCTTGGCGGAGGCCGAACGTGCCGCACCGAGCTGGCCGTAGAGGCGGGTGCCCGGGCATTCGGTCGAGTAGCCGTCCCGGTGTCCGGAGATGACGTGCAGGCTCACCTTCCTGCCCTTCGCGTAGAGGTTGCTGCCGCCCGAGGTGAGCGTCACCTTTCCCTTGGGGTTGGCGCCGGACAGGCCGAGTTTCCAGGCGGTCAGCTTGGCCACCGCGTCGACGGCCGCCTTGGGCGGTTTGGCGCTGCTGAAGCTGCCCAGGACGGCGATGCCCGTGCTGTTGCTGTTGAAACCGAGTGTGTGGGCGCCGAGGACGGCCTTGTCGACACCGCCGGCCCGGCCCTCGTACACGGTGCCGCACTTGTCGACCATGAAGTTGTAGCCGAGGTCGCGCCAGCCGCTGCTCTTGGTGTGGTAGCGGTAGATACCGCGGATGACGGAGGGGGCCTCGGCACAGGTGTAGTTGTTGCCGGTGGCGCTGTGGTGCACGAAGGCCGCCTTGACCGTGCCGGTGTACGCGAAGCTCTTGTCGCGCAGGCTCTCGTCGGCGCCCCATCCCTTGCGGGTGACGATCTTCGGGCGCGGCCCCACGTAGGGCTGCGCGCGCTGCTCGGGGCCGGCGGCGGCCTGGGCGGCGGGGGCGGGCTCCCCCGCGGTGCGGGCCGCCTCCAGCTCGGCGAGCGTCTCCTCGCGGGTCAGCTCCGGCAGCACGGCCGGTTCCGCCCGGGGCCCGGGGAGCGCTGCGTTCTCGGCGCCGGCCGCGCCGGCCCGGGTGGGCTCGGGGCGGGGCGCCTCCTCGGCGGGCGGTGCGTCGCCGGGGTCGACGAGGTCCAGGCGCAGCCCCGCGGGGAGCGTGTCGCTGGTGCCTCCCCCCTGGTGGCGGTGGTCGTCGCGGGAGGTCACCCGCAGTTCGACGGCGTCGGAGCGCCCGACCCACAGCGGCGCGGTGGCGCCCCGGCCGGCCGCCCCCTCCGGGGTGGAGCGGTCGGCTCCGTGGTCGTCGTGGTGGGTCTCCAGCTCCTGCCAGTCCGACCAGGTACCGGTGACGGTGGAGCGGGTCCGCACCTGGACCCGGCCCTCCAGGTGGGCGTCCGGGTCGTCCCAGACCACGCCGAGCAGGGAGAACGGCTCGACCTCACGAGGAGTCAGGGCCCGCTCCCGCGCGTCCTCACCGGGGGCGGCCGAGCGGTCGGAGGGCGCGTCGGGGAGCGGCAGCGACTGGGTGGTGCCGGGCAGTTCGCCGTCGGCGGCGGGCAGGGCGCGCCCACTGGAGGGCGGGGCGGGGGTGGCGTCCGCGATGGGGACGCCCCCGGTCGAGGTGTCGGCCGCGCCGGCCCGAGGGTGGGCGGGGGGCGCGGCGAGGGCTCCGGAGGGCAGGGCGGCGGGCAGGGCCAGGGCGGCCGCGCAGGCCACGCCGATCGAGGAAGCAAGGAATCCACGCATACAAATGATCTTTGGCATATCCGACCAAAGCTGTCCATGGGTGACTTGACGGTACGTCGGCGTGTCGCCGCGCTCCGCACTCCGGCGCCCGACACCCGCACGGCACGCCCCGCGTACGCTTGCGCGCGTGAACGCCATCGACCGCACCCCCGCCGACCTGCTGCGATCCGCGCTCGCCGCCGATCCGGCCCGCCCGCTCGTGACCTTCTACGACGACGCGACGGGCGAGCGCGTCGAACTCTCCGTCGCCACCTTCGCCAATTGGGTGGCCAAGACCGCCAACCTGCTCCAGGGCGACCTCTCCGCCGAGCCCGGCGACCGGCTCGCCCTGCTGCTCCCGGCCCACTGGCAGACCGCCGTGTGGCTGCTGGCCTGCCACTCGACCGGCGTGGCCGCCGAGATCGGCGGCGACCCGGCCGCGGCCGACCTGGTGGTGAGCGGGCCCGACGGCGTCGAGACGGCCCGCGCCTGTTCCGGCGACCGGATCGCGCTGGCGCTGCGCCCCCTGGGCGGGCGGTTCCCGCACGCTCCCGAAGGCTTCGCCGACTACGCCGTGGAGGTACCGGGACAGGGTGACCGGTTCACGCCCTTCGCCCCGGTGTCGCCCGACGAGCCGGCCCTGGTGGTGGCGGGCCGCGAGCTGACCGGCGCCGAGGTCGTCGAGGAGGCCCGCGCCGAGTCGGCCCGTCTCGGTCTCGGGCCCGGGGACCGGGTGCTGACCGGGCTGGGCTGGGACGACTGGCAGGGGGTCGCGGCCGGGCTGTACGCGCCGCTGGCCGCGGGCGGCTCGGTCGTGCTGTGCCGCAACACCGGGCAGCTCTCCGAGGAGGGGCTGGCCCGCCGCGTCGCCGACGAACGGGTGGGGCTGACCCTGCTCTGATCCGGCACCGCCCTCCCCTTCCACCCGGCTCGGGCACCAGGCACGCGTCACCGCGCCGCGCGCCGCTCACCCGTACGGCCCACACCACCCCCTGGCCCGCGCGCCCCGCGGGCCGGGGGGTGGTGTCGTCGTGAGGGAGGGGTGCCCGGCATTCGGGGACGCCGTACCGAGACGGAGGGTGGTGGCCGAAGGTGACGGACCGCGCGGGCCCGCCCGGCGACCCGGAGCACGGCGGGGAACGGGAGCAGGGAAAGGCGTACGGCGGGGCGGGGCCGCCCCGGCCGGGCGGTCCTGGGGACCGCGGCGCCCGCTGGGGCCCTCGTCCGGGCCGCGAGGGGCCCGTCCCCCGGCCGTTCCTGCGACGGCGCTGGGTGCGGTGGACGGCGGCCGGGACGGCGGTGGCGCTGCTCGGCGCCGGGTTCGGCGCGTGGGCGCTCTACGACCGGCTCCAGGGCAACATCACGCGGGACGACGCCGTGATCGCCGAACTGGAGCGGCACGAGAAGGAACGGCCGCTCCCCTCGAAGCAGGGGGCGCTCAACATCCTGCTGGTCGGCTCCGACACCCGTGCCGGGCAGGGCAACGGCCAGTACGGTTCCACCCGGGGCCAGCGTTCGGACACGGTGATCCTGCTCCACCTCGCGGCCGACCGCCGCAACGCGACCGCCATGTCGATACCGCGCGACCTGATGGTGGACATCCCCTCCTGCCGGCGCGCGGACGGGCGCAGCGCCCCGGCGCGCACGGCGCAGTTCAACTACGCGTACTCCTACGGCGGGACGGCGTGCACCATCCGTACGGTCGAGCGCATGACGCGGATCAGGGTGGACCACCACATGGTGGTGGACTTCCAGGGGTTCAAGCGGATGGTGGACGCGGTCGACGGGGTGCGGATCTGCCTCAAGCAGCCGATGGACGACAAGGACGCCCACGTCCGGCTCCCGGCGGGCGAGCACACCCTCGACGGCGAGCAGTCGCTCGGCTACGTCCGGGCCCGCAAGAGCCTCGGCGACGGCAGTGACACCGACCGGATGGAGCGCCAGCAGCAGTTCCTCGGCGCGCTGGTGGACAAGGTGCAGAGCAACGGCGTCCTGCTCAACCCGGGCAAGCTCTACCCGCTGCTGGACGCGGCCACCTCCTCGCTGACCACCGACCCGGCCATCGCCTCGCTGATCGATCTCTACGACCTGGTGCGCTCCATGCGGAACATCCCCACGAAAGAGGTGCGGTTCCTGACCGTTCCGCGCGAGGCGTACGCGGGAGACCCCAATCGTGACCAGTTGGTGGAGCCCGCCGCCAGTGAACTCTTCACCCTGCTGCGGGAGGACGAACCGGTGCACATCACCCCTCGCCCGAGCGACTCGGGGGCGCCCTCCCCCTCCCCCAGCCCCACGGACACGGGCCGGGCCGCCCCGAGCGGCCCGCCGGCCCCCACCGGCACCCCGGAAGCGGGTACGACGCCCGTTCCTGATCCGACCTTCAGCGGTAATAGCGCGGCCCGTTCCGCCTGTGAATGATTCCTGTGGGTAAAAGACCACTCAATACCGTGGAACAGCGCACGGGATTGCGCCGTAATGCCCACTTGTAAGCAACAAGCAATGCCTCACCGCCGTCGCCTTGGGCCGAAGAGGCCGGATAGTGTGAGCGATCCGGCGCGCCCGACAGGCCGTCGGAGACTGACGGACCGACCGAATGAGCGCCTTGCGGGGAGGGGACCCGAGGCGCCGCGTGGCCCTGACGGAGGATTCGGACAACCGTGGACGCGCAAGGCCGTGGGCGGGCGGAGAATATCGACCCCGCAGACCAGTGGGTGCTCAACCCGGAAACCGGCGATTACGAATTGCGACTGAGCCCTTCCGATGGGCGACCGCCGGGCAATGGGCGCCGGGGCTCCGTCCCGCGCTCCCGCCAGGCTCCCGACCGTGAGCGCCCGCGGCGCGGCCCGGGTGAGGACCGCCCGCGCCGCCCCGCCCCGCCCCAGGACCGCGAATCCGGCCGCGGCCGCGAGCGCGAGGACGACGCCGAGTTGCGCCCGTCCCGCGAGACGGTCCCCGGGCAGCGCAGGCGCCGGGGCGCCGAGGACGGGCCGCCGCCGGGCCGGGCCGCTTCGCGGCGCGCGGGCGGGCGCATGGGGCGCGGCCAGAAGCAGAAGAAGGGCGGCAAGAAGAAGGTCCTGCTGTGGACCGGCGGCGTGCTGGCCTTCGTGATGGTGGCGCTGGCCGCGTCGGCCTACGCGTATCTGGAGCATCTGAAGGACAACATCAACTCGGTCGCCGACGACGGCGCGGGGACCGGCGGCTTCAGCAAGGACCGGGCCATCAACGTCCTGCTGATCGGCACGGACAAGCGCAGCGGCGAGGGCAACGAGGGGTACGGCGACAAGGACAGCCCCGGCCACGCCGACACCACGTTCATCCTGCACGTCTCCAAGGACCGCAGCAACGCGACCGCGCTCAGCATCCCGCGCGACCTGATCACGGACATCCCGGACTGCCCGACGCAGCAGGAGGACGGCACCGAGACGGTCATCCCGGGCCAGCAGAACACCAAGTTCAACGAGAGCCTCGGCCAGAGCGAGCGCACCCCGAGCTGCACCATGCGGACGGTCACCGAGCTGACCGGCATAAAGATGGACCACTTCATGGTGGCCGACTTCAACGCGGTGAAGACCCTGAGCACGGCCGTCGGCGGCGTCGAGGTCTGCCTCGCCAAGGACATCGACGACCCGGACTCGCACCTGAAGCTGTCCAAGGGCACGCACACCATCGAGGGTGAGGAGGCGCTGGCCTTCGTCCGCACCCGGCACTCGGTGGGCTTCGGCGGCGACCTCAGCCGGATCGAGATCCAGCAGCAGTTCCTCAGTTCGCTGATGCGCAAGCTCAGTTCGAACGACACCCTGACCAGCCCCACGAAGATGTTCTCCCTGGCGGAGGCGGGCACCAAGGCGCTGACCGTCGACTCGACGCTGGCCGACATCTCCAAACTCCGCGACCTCGGCATGGAGTTGGGCAAGCTCGACCCCAAGAACCTGACGTTCACCACGATCCCGGTGGTCGACAACCCGGCCGAGACGGTCAAGGCGACGGTCGTGCTCGACGAGCGGAAGGCGCAGACCGTCTTCCAGATGGTCCGCGAGGACGTCTCGTTCACGGCGGTGAAGAAGAAGGAGAAGAAGGAGAAGGCGGCGGTCGCGGCCCGGCTGAAGGGTGAGCGCGCGGACGCCTCCGAGGTCCGGGTCGACGTGTACAACGGCGGGGCGGCCACCGGTTCGGCGCAGACCACGCTGACCTGGCTCCAGAACACCCAGGGTGTCCTGAAGTCCACGCAGTTGGGCAACGCTCCCGGGGAACTCGCGAAGACCACCGTGGAGTACGGCGAGGACGAGGCCCCGCAGGCCCGCAAGCTCGCCGACCTGATGGGGCTGCCGGCCTCCGCGCTGAAGCCGGGCGAGTCCGTGAGCAACTCCCAGGGGCTCCCGGCGGTCAAGCTCACACTGGGCCGCGACTTCAAGGGCGCGGGCATACCGCTCGTCGCCCCGAAGGAGGCCCCGAAGGACGTGAAGAAGGTCAGCGCGGACAAGACCGTCTGCGCCAAGTGATCCACCGTCGCATCCGCCCCGGCCGCTCACCACGGCCGGGGCGGCTCTCGGGCGTGCGGTGCGAGGTGGGGAGGGCACGACATGGGCTCAGCACGGTCGGAGGGCGGTCCCGATCGGGACCAGGACCCCGCCGGGGCACTGGGGTGGGACGACGGACTGTACGAAGGGCGTCAGGCGGCGGTGGAGGCCGGGCGGGCCAAGGTGCCCGCACAGCGCGGCGCGAGTGACACGCGGCAGGCGGACGGCGAGGGGGAGGCGGAGCCGGAGGACCCCGACGAACGACCGGGGCAGGGCTCCGGCACGGCCGCCCCCGGCGTCCCGGAGCAACCCCTCGCGCCCGCCGGCGAGCCGGCCCCGGAGCGCGCCACCGCGCCTGCCCCGGCACGGGAGGACGCCGAGGAGCCGGCCCCGGCGGGCACACCGGAGAGCTCCGGCACCGGCCCGGCGGACGACCGGGCGGGCGAGGCGGCGCCCGGCAGGCCCGGGAAGCGCCGCAGACGTCGCCGCGTCCTCGCCTGGACGGCGGCCGGACTGGCGCTGACCCTGGTCGCGGCGGGCACGGCCGGCTGGTTCTACTACCAGCACCTCAACGACAACCTGGACCGCAAGCCGCTGCACATCGGTACCTCCCGCGCGCCCGAGCCGACGCCCAACGCGGCCGGGCAGACCCCTCTGAACATCCTGCTGATCGGCTCGGACGCCCGCGACTCCGAGGAGAACCAGCGACTCGGCGGCGCTCGGGAGACCTTCGGCGGCCCGGCCCTGGCCGACGTGCAGATGCTGCTCCACCTCTCGGCGGACCGCAGCAACATGTCGGTGATCAGCATGCCCCGGGACACGCTGGTGAAGATCCCCGAGTGCACCGACCCGGACACCGGCGAGGTCCACCCGGCGACGGTCGGCACCCGGATGACCAACCAGACGCTTATGCGCGGCGGCCCCGGCTGCACCGTGGCGACCTGGGAGGAGCTGACCGGCATCCGGATCGACCACTTCATGATGGTCGACTTCGCGGGCGTGGTCTCGATGGCCGACGCGATCGGCGGCGTGCCCGTCTGCGTCGACGCCAACCTCCACTCACGCACCGCCGACGGCAAGGGTTCGGGCCTCAAGCTCAGGAAGGGCACCACGGAGATCAAGGGCGAGGACGCGCTGGCCTGGCTGCGCACCCGCTACGGCTTCGGAGACGGCTCGGACATAGCCCGGGCCAAGGCCCAGCACATGTACATGAACTCGCTGGTGCGCAAGTTGCGCGAGAACACCGGCCTGAGCAGCCCGAACAGGCTCCGCAACCTGGCCGAGGAGGCCACCGAGGCTCTGACCGTCGACGAGGAGCTGGCCTCCGTCGCCGAGCTGTACGCGCTGGCCGAGGAGTTGAAGAAGGTCGCGCCCGACCGGACCACCATGGCGACCATGCCGTGGATCTGGTCGCCCTCGGACCACAACCGGGTGGAGCCGAAGCCGGACGACGCCGAGCGGCTGTTCCGGCTCGTCCGCGAGGACGTCGCGCTGGACGGCCGGGCCGAGGCCGGTACCTCGCCCTCTCCCTCGCCCGAGGAGGACGAGACCTCCGAGGACCCCGCGGCCGACCCCGCCGAGATCGCCGTCCTGGTCCGCAACGGCACCGGTTCCCCCACGGCCGCGCCGGTCTCGGGCCGGGCCACCGATCTCGTCGCGCTGCTGGCGAAGGCCGGGTTCACCCGCGCCTCGGCCGACCAGAACCAGGTGAAGAACCGGGCAAAGACCGCGATCCTCTACCCCAGCGCCGAGCTGGAGGGCGACGCCCAGTCGGTCGCCGAGGCGCTGGGCATGCCGCTCGGCACCGTCCGCAAGTCCACCGAGGTCTCCGGGGTGACGCTGGAGATCGGCGCGGACTGGGCCGAGGGCGACACCTTCCCGAAGCCGGAGAAGGGCGACAACGAGCCGCCGGAGTCCGCCGAGACCCTCAACGGCTCCGACGACACCGCCTGCATGGAGGTCGACCCGGCCTTCACCTGGTGACGCCCGGCGCACGAGGGGCCGTACCGCCCGCTGCGGCGGTACGGCCTCTCGGAGGTGTGCCCGGTCAGACGGTCTCGGCCGGGTCGGCGGTGACGGCCGGGCGGCGGCTGGCGATGACCTTGCGGGCCAGCGAGCGCGGGCTGGTGAGGAAGCCCCATCCCCACGACATGTGCATGGTCGCCAGCGCCACCGGGATGCGCAGCCGGGCACCGGCGCCGAGCCCCTTGCCCGCGGGCAGCGAACCCGCGGTGATCGCCGCGAGGTAGCCGCCGGGGATCACGAAGCCCCACGGGGTGAGGAGGGCACCGGCGACGGTCCCGGCCGCGATGGCGACGACCGCCGCGGGCGGGGCGAGGTAGCGCAGATTGATCGAGCCGGCGTGGTAGCGGGCGACGACGTGGCGCCAGCGGCCGTAGTCCTTGTACTGCTTGGCCAGCGCGCGCACGGTGGGCCGGGGGCGGTAGGAGACGCGCAGCTCGGGCGAGAACCAGATGAGGCCCCCTGCCTCGCGGATGCGGAAGTTCAGCTCCCAGTCCTGGGCGCGGATGAACTCGGTGTTGTAGCCGCCCTGCCGCTCCAGCGCCTCACGGCGGAAGACGCCGAGGTAGACGGTGTCGGCCTCCTGGGCCTCGCCGCCGGTGTGGAAGGCGGCGTTGCCCACGCCGATCTTCGAGGTCATGGCGGCGGCTACGGCGTGCTCCCAGTCGTTCTCGCCCTCGGCGTGCATGACGCCGCCGACGTTCTGCGCGCCGGTCTCCTCCAGCAACCGCACGGCGGTGGCGATGTAGCCGGGCGAGAGGATGCCGTGACCGTCGACGCGGACGACGACCGGGTGGCGGGAGGCGCCGATGGCGGCGTTGAGGGCGGCGGGGGTGCGGCCGGTGGGGTTGGGCACGGTGTGCACGCGCGGGTCCTCGCGGACCAGCTCGGCGGCGATCTCGTCCGTACGGTCCGTGGAGGGACCGAGGGCGATGACCACTTCCATCTCGCCGTCGTACTCCTGGGCGAGGATGGCGCGGACGGCGCCGCGCAGGTGCCGCTCCTCGTTGAGCACCGGCATGATCACGGATACGGCGGGCGGGGACCCCGCGGGATTGGCGTTCATCAGCGGTCACGTTACCGCGAACGGGGGACCCGGACGCGCGCCGTCCGCCCCCTTCCCCCGGTCGGTAAGTCATATCTGCTTACCGTGCTGGGCGTCCCGTCGCTCCCGTCCCCCGCCCGTGCCCGTCACGCGGAGGTGTCCCCCCGTGCCCACGCCGCCCCGTCCCGCAGCCCGCGCCCCACGCCCCCTCGCCCGCAGGCGGCCCGTCCCGCCCGGGCGGGGGCGCCGGCGGCGGCCCCGCTGGGCGGTGCGGCTGGTGACGGCCGTGTCGGTGGCGGTGCTCGCCGCCTCCGGAGTCGGACACGCGGTGATGTCGGGGCTGGACAGCGGCATCGAGCGGGTCGACCCGTTCAAGGACATGAAGAACCGGCCCGCCGCCGGGAACGGCCTGAACATCCTGCTGGCCGGGACCGACGGCCGCGACACGATCACCGAGGAGCAGCGCGAGGCGTACCGGCTGGGCGGCAAGCCCTGCCACTGCACCGACACCCTGATGCTGCTGCACCTCTCGGCGGACCACTCCCGGGTCAGCGTGGTCAGCCTGCCGCGCGACAGCTACGCGATGACGCCGCCGCACACCGACCGCACCACCGGCGAGAAGCACCGCTCGCATCCGGTCAAGCTGAACGCCGCGTACGCGGAGGGCGGGCCGGGGCTGACCGTGCGGACGGTGGAGAAGATGACCGAGGTGAAGATCGACCATTACGTGGAGGTCGACTTCACCAGCTTCATGGAGACCGTGGACGCCGTCGGCGGGGTGGAGATCTGCACCGTCCGGCGCCTCAAGGACTCCTACACGGGCCTCGACCTGGCCCCCGGCCGGCACCGCCTCGACGGCGGCCGGGCCCTCCAGTACGTACGCTCCCGCCACCTCGACGGGACCGGCGACCTCAGCCGGATGCAGCGCCAGCAGCGTTTCCTCGCCGCGCTCACCGCCGAGGTGACCGACAGCGGGGTGCTGCTCAACCCGGTGCGGTTCCGTGAGGTGACCCGGACCGTGCTGGGCTCGCTGCGCGCCGACAGCGGCTTCACCACGGAACGGATGCTCGACCTCGGCCAGGCGATGCGGAACTTCAGCCCGGCCTCCGCCGAGTTCACCTCGGTGCCGGTGCTGGAGAAGGGCCGCGAGGTCCCGGAGGTCGGGACGACGCTGGTCTGGGACCCGCAGAAGGCCGGCCGGATCTTCGGCGCGCTCCGCGAGGACCGCCCGCTCGCCGCCCACGACCCGGCGAGGCGGAGGGCGACGGTGGTGGACGTGCCGCCGGAGCGGATCCGCGTCCAGGTGGAGAACGGCACCCCGCGCCGGGGACTGGGCGCCGAGGCCGACCGTGCCCTGCGGGACACCGGCTTCGGCACCAGCGGTGAGGCCGTCGACGCCGCGGACCGCGCCACCGCCCGCACCACCGTCCTGTACGACCCGCGCTGGGACCGCTCGGCCCGTACGGTCGCCGCGGCCTTCCCGGGCGCCGAACTGAAGGCGGTGCCCGGCCAGGGCGGCACGTTGCGGGTGGTGCTCGGCGCCGACTTCACCGAGGTCACCCCGGTCCGCGCGGAGGACCCGCCGGAGGGCCGCGC
Organism: Streptomyces diastaticus subsp. diastaticus; assembly: GCF_011170125.1. Taxonomy (NCBI): domain Bacteria; kingdom Bacillati; phylum Actinomycetota; class Actinomycetes; order Kitasatosporales; family Streptomycetaceae; genus Streptomyces; species Streptomyces diastaticus. Next base: position 2,500,236 of record NZ_BLLN01000005.1, read on the forward strand.
CGAGGCGCTGCGGGGCGACGAGGTCACCTGCGCCTGACGCGGGCCCGGGCGTCTCAGTCGTCCGCGTCGAGCCCCTCGGCGGCGCGCTGCTCGCGGAGGTCGAGAATGGCGCGGCGGCGGGCCAGCCGGTGGGTTCGGCGGATCTGCGCCTCCTGGTAGCGGCGCTTGTCGCGCTCGGTCTCCGGGACGACCGGCGGGACCTGGCGCGGCTTGCCGTCGGCGTCCACGGCGGTGAAGACCAGGTAGGCGGTGCCGACCTGCTGGGCCGGGGTGGAGTCGTTCCAGCGCTCGGCCACCACGCGCACCCCGACCTCCATGGAGGAGCGGCCGGTCCAGTTGACCTGGGCGCGGACGTGCAGGAGGTCACCGACCCGCACCGGCATGAGGAAGGCCATCTCGTCCATGGAGGCGGTGACGGCGGGCCCCTCGGAGTGGCGTCCGGCGACGGCTCCGGCCGCGTCGTCCACGAGTTTCATGATCACGCCGCCGTGCACCGTCCCGAGGAGGTTGGTGTCGTTGTGCGTCATGATGTGCGAAAGCGTCGTTCGGGAAGCCGAGGTGGGCTTGCCGGGAATATCCGATTCCGAGGCGCGGGCCGGGTCTGTCATGGGGTCCACTGTATGTCGCCCCCGCTCACCTGCTCGAATGCATCAGCTTCGCAACAGCCCTGGCCGGATTCCGGCACCCCTCTGTCTGGGGCTCCCCCGGACGGCGCACACTGTCACGCATGAATGACTGGCCCGCCGGGCGCGACGAGCAGCAGCCCAGATACGGGCGGGGCAGCGGCTCCGCCCGACCCGAGAGCGCCCGCTCCCTTCCGCACGTGCGGCGCCGCCAGGCCCCGCCCCCGGCGGCGCCCCCACGCACCACGGTCCCGCCGCAGCCCCAGTACGGCCGCCCGGCCGGCGGCCCGGGCCGCCACGAAGACGGCTACAACACCGGGCAGGTCTACGGCGGCGGGGGCGGCCGGGGCGGCGGCCCCCAGGACGGCCCCGGCGGTCCCGGCGGCCGGCGGCCGGCGCCGGACTGGGGCCGGCGCGTCAAGGTGGGCCTCATCACCTTCCTCGTCGCGGCCCTGGTGGTCAGTGTCGGCACGTACATGTGGGCCAGCTCCAAGCTGCGCGGCGAGGTCGACCTCGCCAAGGTCATCGAGCGGCCCGAGGAGGGCGAGGGGACCAACTACCTCATCGTCGGCTCCGACAGCCGCGACGGCATGACCGACGACGACAAGAAGCGCCTGCACACCGGCTCCGCCGAGGGCAAGCGCACCGACTCGATGATGATCCTGCACGTCGGCTCCAACGGGAACACGATGGTCTCGCTGCCGCGTGACTCCGAGGTCGAGATCCCGTCGTTCAAGGGCTCCGAGTCGGGCAAGCTCTTCCCGGCGCAGGGCCGCCGCGTCAAGCTCAACGCCGCCTACGCCGAGGACGGCCCAGAGCTGCTGGTCCGCACGGTCGAGTACAACACCGGCCTGCGCATCGACCACTACGCGGAGATCGGCTTCGGCGGCTTCGCCAACATCGTGGACGCCCTCGGCGGCGTCGAGATGGACATCCCGAAGGCGTTCAAGGACAAGAAGTCCGGCGCCGACTTCCAGGCGGGCGAGCAGACCCTCGACGGCCAGCAGGCCCTCGCCTTCGTCCGTACCCGGTACGCCTTCGCCGGCAGCGACCTGGACCGCACGAAGAACCAGCAGAAGTTCCTCGCGACCCTGGCGAACCAGGCCGCCACCCCGTCCACCGTGCTGAACCCGTTCCGTCTCTACCCGACGCTCGGCGCGGGCCTGGACACCCTCGTCGTCGACGAGGACATGGGCCTGTTCGACCTGGCCGGCATGTTCTGGGCGATGAAGGGCCTGTCCGGCGGCGAGGGCACCTCGATGAACATGCCGATCTCCGGCTCCAACGGCGGCAACCTGGTGTGGGACAAGGCCAAGAAGGACCAGCTCATGCAGCAGCTCCGCAACGACGAGAAGGTCACCGTCACGGAGTGAGCCCACCGGGCCGCTCCTCTCGCCCGGACAGCTCCCCTCGCGCCTCCACCGCGCCCCCGGCGCTGAAGCCGGGGGCGCGGGGTCGTGGGCGACAACCACCGGCCCGCTCCCCGCGTACGCGAGGGGCGGGCCGGAGGCGTAGCGGCCGGTGCGGTCAGCGCCGCGTCACCACGTGGTGCTTGTCGGGGACGCAGTGGGTCATCGTGAGGCCCGTGACGTCGCGGGGCGGGTTGTCGCCGAGGCGGCCGAGGCGGGCACGGTCCTCCTCGGTGAGGGTCTGGCCGGGGAGCGGCGGCATGTGGGCCACGTCGCCCGGAGTGATGCCGATACCCTCGCCGACGCGCAGGCCCAGCTCGTTGTCGGCCATCAGGCAGTGCCAGACCATCCGCTCCTGGACGGGCCGGGTGCACTGGGCGAACAGGTCGGTGAAGTTCTTGACCAGGTCGTCCTTCTCCCACTGCTCCATGAGCTGGTAGCGCTGTCCGGCCTGGAGGTAGTCGTTGGTCCGGGGGATGCGCGCGCGCGTGAGGCGGCCCTGGAGCACCGGACCCTCCTCGTCGCGGGTGGGGTAGTCGGCCTCGCGCAGGCCGCCCATGATCGAGGGCTCGTAGTTGACCTCGGGGTTCTCCCCGTCGGGCCCGTTCTCGTACGCCATCTGCCCGTCGCGCTGGTTGGTGGCGACGGGGGCCTTGGGCTGGTTGACAGGGAGCTGGAGGTAGTTCGGGCCGACCCGGTAGCGCTGGGTGTCGCTGTACGAGAAGGTGCGGCCGACCAGCATCTTGTCGTCGGAGAAGTCGAGCCCGTCGACGAGGACGCCGGTGCCGAAGGCGGCCTGCTCGTTCTCGGCGAAGTAGTTGCCGGGGACCCGGTCGAGGACCATGCGGCCGACCGGCTTGGGCGGGAAGTCCTGCTCGGGCCAGGTCTTGGTGTCGTCCAGGGGGTCGAAGTCCAGCTCGGGGTGGTCGTCGTCGGACATCATCTGCACCCGCAGCTCCCACTCCGGGTAGTCGCCGCGGCCGATGGCCTCGTACAGGTCCTTGGTGGCGTGGCCGAGGTCGCCCGCCTGGACGTTGGCCGCGTCCTCCTCGGTCATGGAGCTGACGCCCAGCTTGGGCTCCCAGTGGTACTTGACGAGCACCGTGCCGCCCTCGGCGTCCACCCACTTGTACGTGTTGACGCCGAAGCCCTGCATGTGGCGGTAGTCGGCCGGGATGCCGCGCGGACTGAAGAGGTTGACCAGCATGTGCATGGACTCCGGGGTCTGCGACATGAAGTCGAAGATCCGGGCGGGCTTCTGCTCGTGGGAGACCGGGTCGGGCTTGAGCGCGTGGATCACGTCGGGGAACTTGATGGCGTCCCGGATGAAGAAGATCCCGAGGTTGTTGCCGACGAGGTCCCAGTTGCCGTCCTCGGTGTAGAACTTCACGGCGAAGCCGCGCGGGTCCCGGGCCGCCTCGGAGGAGTCCCGCCCGCCGATCACGGTGGAGAACCGCACGGCGACGTCGGTCCGCTTCCCCGCCTCCTGGAAGAGCTTGGCCCGCGTGTACCGGCTGATCGGCTCGTCGCCCCACTTGCCGTACGCCTCGAAGTACCCGAAGGTCGTCACCCCGCGCGCGTGCACCACCCGCTCCGGGATGCGCTCGCGGTCGAAGTGGCTGATCTTCTCCAGGAACTGGTAGTTCTCCAGTGTGGCCGGCCCGCGGGCGCCGACCGTGCGCTGGTTCTGGTTGTCGTAGACGGGGTGGCCCTGCCGGTTGGTCAGGTGAGGGCGGTCCTTGTTGGCGGGCTCGGTCACGGCTGGGCTCCTAGGTCGCACGGCGCTGACCGCACAGCCGTGCCCGCCGGCACGCCCCGCCACGCGGCCGCCGCCCGGTCTTCCACCGTCCGCCACGCCGGGACCACCCGGACGGACGCCTGCGCGGCGCCACCTCGTCGCCCGTGAGGCGACGGGCGGGACGCCGCGGGGGACGCCAGGGCCCCCGGCCGCGACGGGCGGCCGGGGGCCCTGGACACGTGCGCGGGGCGCCTTACGGCAGGTTGCGCGCCATGACGATGCGCTGGACCTGGTTGGTGCCCTCGTAGATCTGGGTGATCTTCGCGTCCCGCATCATCCGCTCGACCGGGTAGTCGCGGGTGTAGCCGTAGCCGCCGAGGAGCTGGACGGCGTCCGTGGTGATCTCCATGGCGGCGTCGGAGGCGTAGCACTTGGCGGCGGCGCCGAAGAAGGTGAGGTCGGCCTCGACGCGCTCGGACTTGGCGGCGGCGGCGTAGGTGAGCTGGCGGGCCGCCTCCAGCTTCATCGCCATGTCGGCCAGCATGAACTGGACGCCCTGGAAGTCGCCGATCGGCTTGCCGAACTGCTTGCGCTCCTGGACGTAGCCCTTGGCGTAGTCCAGCGCGCCCTGGGCGATGCCGAGGGCCTGGGCGGCGATGGTGATGCGGGTGTGGTCCAGGGTCTTCATCGCGGTGGCGAAACCGGTGCCCTCCTCGCCGATCATGCGGTCGGCGGGGATGCGGACGTTGTCGAAGTAGACCTCGCGGGTCGGGGAGCCCTTGATGCCGAGCTTCTTCTCCGGGGCGCCGAAGGACACGCCCTCGTCGCCCTTCTCCACGACGAAGGCGCTGATGCCCTTGGAGCGCTTCTCGGGGTCGGTGACGGCCATCACCGTGTAGTACTCGGAGACGCCGGCGTTGGTGATCCAGCGCTTGACGCCGTTGAGCACCCAGAAGTCGCCGTCGCGGACGGCCTTGGTCTTCATGCCGGCCGCGTCCGAGCCCGCGTCGGGCTCGGAGAGGCAGTACGAGAACATGCCGTCGCCCTTGGCGAGCGGGCCCAGGTACTTCTTCTTCAGCTCCTCGGAGCCGGAGAGGACCACCGGGAGCGAGCCGAGCTTGTTGACGGCCGGGATCAGCGAGGAGGAGGCGCAGACGCGGGCCACCTCCTCGATGACCAGGACGGTGGCGAGGGCGTCGGCCCCGGCGCCGCCGTAGCTCTCCGGTACGTGCACCGCGTGGAGGTCGGCGGCGGTGAGCGCGTCGAGCGCCTCCTGCGGGAACCTGGCCTCCTCGTCGACGGCGGCGGCGTGCGGGGCGATCTTCGCCTCGGCCAGCGCGCGGACCGTCTCGCGGAGCATCGTGTGCTCCTCGGACAGGCGGTACAGGTCGAAATCAGGCGCTCCGGCCACGGTCTCTCACTCCCCAGACATGCAAACTACCGTTAAGTAACCCAGTGACTCATCCAAAGCTTAGGGCCCGTGCCTCCCCCAGCGGTACGTGAGGTTGACGACAGGGGGGAAATGCCCAGCCGGGGAGCGCGCCACGCGCGGGGCTATGCTCGGTCGGCGCATGACCCGTGACGCCTCGATCCGCCTCCCCCAGACGCACTGGAGCACCCACCATGGCCCTCAGGATCACCGTGATCGGCACCGGCTACCTCGGCGCCACCCATGCCGCCGCCATGGCCGAGCTGGGCTTCGAGGTGCTCGGGCTGGACGTCGTCCCGGAGAAGATCGAGCTGCTCTCCAAGGGCCGCGTCCCGATGTACGAACCGGGCCTGGAGGAACTCCTCGGCAAGCACGTCGCGGGGATGGAGGGTTCCAGCGGGCGGCTGCGGTTCACCACCTCCTTCGAGGAGGCCGCGGACTTCGGCGACGTCCACTTCGTCTGCGTGAACACGCCGCAGAAGCAGGGGGAGTACGCCTGCGACATGAGCTACGTGGAGAACGCCTTCGCCTCGCTCGCCCCGCACCTGACCCGGCCCGCGCTGGTGGTCGGCAAGTCGACGGTCCCGGTGGGCTCCGCCGACCGGCTGGCCGCCGAGCTGGCCGCGGCCGCGCCGGTGGGCGCGGCCGCCGAGCTGGCCTGGAACCCGGAGTTCCTGCGCGAGGGCTTCGCCGTCGACGACACCCTGCGCCCGGACCGGATCGTGGTCGGCGTGCGCAGCGCCCGCGCCGAGGAGCTGCTGCGCGAGGTGTACGCGACTCCGGTCGCCGAGGGCTCTCCCTTCATCGTCACCGACTTCCCCACCGCCGAGCTGGTGAAGACGGCCGCCAACTCCTTCCTCGCCACCAAGATCTCCTTCATCAACGCGATGGCCGAGGTCTGCGAGGCGGCCGACGGCGACGTGGCGAAGCTCGCCGAGGCGCTCGGCCACGACGACCGGATCGGAGGCAAGTTCCTGCGGGCCGGCATCGGCTTCGGCGGCGGCTGCCTGCCCAAGGACATCCGGGCGTTCATGGCCCGCGCCGGTGAGCTGGGGGCCGACCAGGCGCTGACCTTCCTGCGCGAGGTCGACTCGGTCAACATGCGGCGCCGGGGGCACATGGTGGAGCTGGCCCTGGAGGCGGTCGGCAACACCTCGTTCCTCGGCAAGCGGGTCGCGGTGCTGGGTGCCACCTTCAAGCCCGACTCGGACGACGTACGGGACTCCCCGGCGCTGAACGTGGCCGGGCAGATCCACCTCCAGGGCGGCCAGGTCACCGTCTACGACCCGAAGGGCATGGACAACGCCCGCCGCGTCTTCCCCACTCTCGGCTACGCCGGCTCGGCGCTGGAGGCGGTGCGGGGCGCCGACGTCGTCCTCCACCTCACCGAGTGGAGCGAGTTCCGCGAGCTGGACCCGGCCGAGCTGGCCGCCGCCGTCTCCACCCCGATACTGCTGGACGGCCGCAACGCCCTGGACCCGGAGGTCTGGCGCAAGGCCGGCTGGACGTTCCGGGCGATGGGCCGGCCGCGCGCCTGACCGTGTCGCGGCGGGGGGCGGCGGACCGGCCCGGCCCTACTCCCCCGCCCGCCGCGCCCGGTACGCCCGCATCTTCGCCCGGGCCCCGCAGACCTCCATGGAGCACCAGCGGCCCCGCCCCGCCGGGCTGCGGTCGTAGTAGGCCCAGCGGCAGGTCTCGTCCTCGCAGACCTTCAGCCGCTGCCAGGTGCCGTCCATCGAGCCGAGGGCGACGGCGACCGCGACGCGGGCGGTGAGGGAGTCCGGGTCGGCCGGGACGATGCGGGCCGAGCCGTCCGCCGGGTCGACGGCGGTGAGCAGCGGCGCGCGGGCCAGCAGGTCGCCGAGGGCGGGCACGTCGTCGTGGGGCGGGTGCCCGGCGTGGGCGAGACAGGCGGCGCGCAGGGATTCCCGCAGCTCCCGGACGGCCGCCACCTCCGCCCGGTCCACGCCCAGCGCCGCCCGGCCCTCCGCCGTGTCGAGCGTGTCGGTCCCCTCCTCCAGGTCCACCGTGTTGACCAGGGCTTGGACGAGGGCGAGGGGCCCGGGGGCGGAAGGTCTGGCCATGCCCACGACGTTACTCGCAGCCGGGACTACCGGGCCCCGGCCGCCGCCCGGGGTGTGAGGACCTGGTCGAGGGAGTCGGTGCGCCACTGCCGCAGAAGGGCGTGGAAGGCGACGGCGCCGTGCGGGTAGGCGGCGACGTTGGCGCGGCCGCCGCCCTCGCGGTTGTAGTACCCGGGCGTGCACTCGGCGTGGAACCACTCGTGGTCGGGGGCGCCCTCGCGTATCTCGGCGAGCCAGGCGTCCTCGGTCTCCCGGGAGGGTTCGAGCACCGCGTCCGCGGCCTCGGCGGCGGCGACGAGGGCGGCCGCGTGGAGGGCCTGCTCGTCCAGGATGTGGGTGTAGTTGACGCTGCTGGCGTTCTGCAGGCTGCCCATCTGGAGCAGGTTGGGGAAGCCGTGGCCGGTGAAGCCGTGCAGGGTGCGCGGGCCCTGCCGGCCCCAGGCGTCCAGCAGGGACACGCCGCCGCGCCCGCGCACGGGCAGCTTGCCGGAGAGGACACCGGAGACGCCGACGGAGAAGCCGGTGGCGAAGATCAGGCAGTCGAGCGGGTAGGTGGTGTCGCCGACGACGACGCCGTCCTCGGTCAGCCGCTCGATCCCGTGGGTGTCCGCGGTGTCGACCAGGGTGACGTTCTCCCGGTTGAAGGCCGGGTAGTACACGTCCGAGAAGGCGGGCCGCTTGCAGGCGTACCGGTACCAGGGCTGGAGCTTCTCGGCGGTGGCCGGGTCGGTGACGCTGTCGGCGACCCGGGCGCGCAGCTCGTTCATCTTGGCGGCGTCGGCCGCCTCGTAGGCCGCTTCGAACGTCTCCCGGTCGCCCTCGCGGCGGAAGCTCGGCAGCAGCTTCTCCAGCAGGCCGGCGGAGGCCGTCCAGCCGTCGGCCACCAGGTCCTCCTCGACGGGCTCGCCGGAGACGACGCGCAGGAAGTTCTCCCGGCGCTCGCGGGCCCAGCCGTCGTGGTCGGCGCCGACGTCCCGGGCGTCGGTACGGCGGTTGCCGCGTACGTCCACGGAGGAGGGGGTGCGCTGGAAGACGAGGACGTGCCCGGCGTCCTCCGCCAGCTTCGGGATCGCCTGTACACCCGTGGCCCCGGTGCCGACGACGCCGACCCGCTTGCCCGCGAGCTTCGTCATGCCGCCGTCCGGGCCGCCGCCGGTGTAGCCGTAGTCCCACCGGGAGGTGTGGAAGGTGTGGCCGGCGAACTTCTCGACGCCGGGGATGGCGGGGAGCTTGGGCTCCGAGAGGGTGCCGGTCGCCGTGATCACGTACCGCGCCCGGAACGCGTCGTCCCGGTCGGTGGTGACCAGCCACTCCTCGGCCGTCTCGTCCCAGCTCAGGGAGGTGACGGTGGTGGAGAAGAGGGCGTCGGCGCCGAGGTCGAACTGCTCGGCGACGCGGACGGCGTGGCGGCGGATCTCCTCGCCGGGCGAGTACTTCCACTCGGGCACGTAGCCGGTCTCGTCCAGCAGCGGCAGGTAGACGTGCGACTCGATGTCGCAGTGCACGCCGGGGTACCTGTTCCAGTACCAGGTGCCTCCGAAGCCGCCGCCCGTCTCGACGACGCGGACGCGCCGCACGCCCTGCTGCCGCAGCCGCGCCCCGGCGAGGATGCCACCGAACCCGCCGCCGACGACGGCCACGTCGACGGTGTCGCGCAAGGGGTCGCGGTCGGGAACGCCGTCGGCGTACGGGTCGGCGGCGTAGTAGCCGAACTCGGCCTCGGCCCCACGGTACTGGCCGGTCCCGTCGGGGCGGACCCGCCGCTCGCGTTCCTGCCGGTAGCGCTTCCTCAGCTCGGCGAGTTCTTCTTCGCCGACGGGGTGAGAGGTCGTCATGTCGAGCTGTTCCTCGTCCTGTTGGGGGAGTCTTCCGAGGAGCGGACCGGCCTGGTGAAGGCGGGGGCGGCCCGCGCCGCGAGCGGGGTGTCCACTACCGTACACCCCAACCGGACAGCAGTGTCCGGTAGTCAGGCGCCGCTCCCCACGCGACCGCCCGGCGGCTGCCCCGGGGTTCGCGAAGGCGAATCCAGCGGGCGGCGGCGCCTGCTGACCCGCCGACAGGAAGAGTGCTCCCCCTCATGCGACGCTTCACGATCCGCGTACTGGCCGGGCTCGCGGCCGCCGGCATGCTGACCCTCACCGGCTGCGGCACCCAGCCGGCCGCCACCGCGGACGGCGAGCCCGCCGCCACCGCCGGGCGGACCATCACGGCCGAGCGCCTGGCCCGGCTGACCCGGCCGCACGAGGAGACCGGCATGACCCTGCTGGAGGGCCCGCTCCTCGACGAGCGGGGCCGCCTGCTGGTCGTCGACGTCACCGCGCCGGCCGGCGAGCCGAAGGTGATCCGCGTCGACGTGGAGCGGGGCAGGGGCACGCCGTTCCACACCGACGACCGCGGCGCCTACACCTCCGCCCAGTTCAGCCCCCACGACGGGCGGATCTACCTCACCGACTACGCCCACGGCGAGATCGTCAGCCTCGCCCCGGGCGGCGGCGACCGGCGCGTCTTCTTCACGGGCGAGGTCGACGGCGCCCCGATGAACCCCGACGACCTCGCCTTCGACCGCGAGGGCCACCTCTACGTCAGCGACTCGCGCGGCCTCACCGAGGGCACCGCCGAGGGACGCCTGGTGCGGATCGACCGGAACGGAGAGAAGGCCACCGTCCTGGCCGAGGACCTGGCCGCGCCGAACGGCATCTCCTTCGACGAGGAGTACCGCGGACTGTGGTTCAGCGAACTCACCGAGAACCGCGTCTCCTACCTGCGGCTCGACGCCCAGGGCGAGGCGGCATCCCGGCACACCGCCATCCGGGTCGACGGCGGGATCGCGCAGACCGACTCGATCGCCGTGGACGCCGAGGGCAACCTCTACCAGGGCCTGCACGGCCGCCCCGCCATGGCGGTGTACGACCGGCACGGGGCACGCCTGGCCACCGTCGAGGTGCCCGCCCGCCACAAGGGGCTCGAATCCGCCACCAACGTCGCCATCACCCCCGGCGGGACCCGTGCCTACATGACGGTGAGCGGCCCCGCGGGCGGGTACGTCTACACCTTCGACGCCCTGGGCCAGGGCATCCGCCAGTCGAACGGAGGCTGAACCCCGGCCGCGTCAGCCGCTGAACGGCCCCACCGGCCCCACCTCGACCCCGAGCAGCGCCCAGGCCGCCAGGGCCCGGCGCTCGCGGTCCTCCCGGGTGGGGCCGGTGACCGCGCCGGAGACCATGGCCACGGCCAGCATCAGATCCGCCACCCCCAGCGGACTCCCGCCGCGCAGGGGGGTCCGCAGGGCGCGCTCCAGGCGCCCCGCCAGTTCCTCGGCGTGCGCGAGCGCCTCGCGGTGCCGGGTCGTCCCCTCCGCGCGCAGCAGGCCGATGAAGGCGGCGGACTCCGCGAGGTGCCAGGTCAGGACGGCCAGGACGTCGGCGAGGGTGGCGCCCTCGACGGCGGCGGCCCGCTCGACCTGCCGCACGTTCTCCTCCAGCACGGTGGCCGCGATGGCGGACCGGTCCGGGAAGTGCCGGTAGAGGCTGCCCTGCCCGACGCCGGCCCGGCGCGCGATCTCGGCCATCGGGGCGTCCAGACCGACCTCGGCGTAGACCTCGCGAGCCGCCGCGACCAGGGCGGCGCGGTTCCGCGCGGCGGCCTTCGGCCCCTGGTTCACCCGGTGTCGCTCCCCGGACGCGCTCGGCTCTGTCACCTCGGCAGCATAGCCAGGCTCCGGGCGGCCACCCGCCGACGGGCTGCGGGCAGGGACCGGCGGAACACCACGGCCACCACACGGCGCGTTACTCCTTGAAAGCTTCTACCAGTAACGGGATGATGCTCGTCGACACCCCGTGCACCCGTCCGTGAGGAGCTCCCATGCCCATCGCCACCCTCGACGTGGTCGTCCTGGACACCCCCACCCCCCTGGCCCTGGCCAACTTCTACGCGGCGATCCTCGGCGGCACCGTGGAGCAGCCCGCCGAGTACTGGGTCGAGCTGCACGGCCCGGGCGTCAAACTGGCCTTCCAGGAGGCGCCGGACCTGGTCCCGCCCACCTGGCCGTCGCCGGACAACTCCCAGCAGTTCCACCTCGACCTGAACGTCCCCGACCTGGAGGTCGCCGAGAGCCAGGTCCTGGCGCTCGGCGCCCGCCCGCTCGACACCCGCCCCGACCGCTCGTTCCGGGTCTACGCCGACCCGTCCGGCCACCCGTTCTGCCTCTGCCGGGAGTGACCCCGTACGCGAGGAGCCCCCGCCGGTCAGGGCGGGGGCTCCTCGCGTACGGCCGCACGGAACGGGCGGGCGGGTCAGCCGTCGAGCTGCTCCAGAGTCGCGTTGGAGGGTCCCCGCCGGGCGGAGAGGTCCCGTGAGACGGCCTCGGCGTCGCGCAGCACGCGGACCGCGTTGCCCCAGGTCAGCTTGGCCAGGTCGGCCGTGGACCAGTTGCGGCTGAGCAGTTCGGCGATCAGGTTCGGGTAGCCCGCGACGTCCTCCAGGCCGGCCGGGGTGAAGGCCGTGCCGTCGTAGTCGCCACCGATGCCGATGTGGTCGACGCCCGCCACCTCGCGCATGTGGTCGAGGTGGTCGGCGACGGTGGAGGCGGTCGCGACGGGACGCGGGTGGGCCGCCTCGAAGGCGCGGTGCAGCGCCATCGCCTCCTCACCGGTGTCGAGGTGGTGGTGACCGTGGGAGCGCAGGTTCTCGTCCGCCCGCAGGGTCCACTCGACGGCGGCGGGAAGGATGAACTTGGGCACGAAGGTGGCCATCGCGACCCCGCCGTTGGCGGGGAGCTGGGCCAGCACGTCGTCGGGGATGTTGCGCGGGTGGTCGCAGACCGCGCGGGACGAGGAGTGCGAGAAGATCACCGGCGCCTCGCTGGTGGCCAGCGCGTCGCGCATGGTGCCCGCCGAGACGTGGCTGAGGTCGACCAGCATCCCGGTCCGGTTCATCTCCCGGACCACCTCGCGCCCGAAGGCGGAGAGCCCGCCGAGGCGTTCGGTGTCGGTGGCGGAGTCGGCCCAGGCGATGTTGTCGTTGTGGGTGAGCGTCATGTAGCGCACGCCGAGCGCGTACAGGGCGCGCAGGGTGGCCAGCGAGTTGTTGATCGAGTGGCCGCCCTCGGCCCCCTTGAGGGAGGCGATGCGGCCCTCGCCGCGCGCCTTCTCCATGGCGTCGGCACTCTCGGCGCGCGCCAGGTCGGCCGGGTGGCGGGCGAGGAGCTGGTCGACGCAGTCGATCTGCTCCAGGGTGGCGCTGACCGCCTCGTCGCCGCCGAGGTCGGAGCGGACGTAGACCGACCAGAACTGCGCGCCGACCCCGCCGGCCCGCAGCCGGGCGATGTCGGTGTGCAGGTGCGCCGACTGGTCCTCGGCGATGTCGCGGCGGGACAGGTCGTAGCGGACCTGCTCGCGCAGGGCCCACGGCAGGTCGTTGTGGCCGTCGACCACGGGGTGCTCGGCGAGGAACTCCATGGCCGTGGGCAGGAGCCCGGCGTGGGGGACGGGTCCGGTGGGGGTGCTCGTCACGTCGTACGCCTCACTTTCCGAAGCCGAAGCCGGCCGGGCCGCCGGAGGTCTTGGCCCGCAGCCGCTTGCCCTTCTCGGTGGCCTGCTCGTTCAGCTCGCGCTGGAAGTCCTTCATCCGGGTGAGCAGCTCCTCGTCGTGGGCGGCGAGGATGCGGGCGGCCAGCAGCCCGGCGTTTCGGGCGCCGCCGACCGAGACGGTGGCGACCGGCACCCCGGCGGGCATCTGCACGATGGACAGCAGCGAGTCCATGCCGTCGAGGTACTTCAGCGGCACCGGCACGCCGATCACCGGCAGCGGGGTGACGGAGGCGAGCATCCCGGGGAGGTGGGCGGCGCCGCCCGCCCCGGCGATGACCGCCTTCAGCCCGCGCCCGGCGGCCTGCTCACCGTAGGCGATCATCTCGTGCGGCATACGGTGGGCGGAGACGACGTCGACCTCGTAGGCGATCTCGAACTCGTCGAGGGCCTGGGCGGCGGCCTCCATGACGGGCCAGTCGGAGTCGGAGCCCATGACGATGCCGACGACGGGGTCCTGGCTGGTGTGTGCGGTCACTCGGTGATCGTTCCCCTGAGGTATCCGGCAGCGTGCCGGGCGCGCTCCAGCACCGCGTCCAGGTCGTCGCCGTAGGTGTTGACGTGGCCGACCTTGCGGCCGGGCTTCACGTCCTTGCCGTACATGTGGATCTTCAGCTGGGGGTCGCGCGCCATGCAGTGCAGGTACGCGGCGTACATGTCGGGGTAGTCGCCGCCCAGCACGTTGCACATCACGGTCCACGGCGCGCGCGGGCGCGGGTCGCCCAGCGGCAGGTCGAGGACGGCGCGGACGTGGTTGGCGAACTGCGAGGTGACCGCGCCGTCCATGGTCCAGTGGCCGGAGTTGTGCGGGCGCATCGCCAGCTCGTTGACGAGGACACGGCCGTCCTCGGTCTCGAACAGCTCGACGGCGAGGTGGCCGACGACGCCCAGCTCCTCGGCGATCCGCAGCGCCAGCTCCTGCGCCCGGCCGGACAGCTCCTCGCCGAGCCCGGGGGCGGGGGCGATCACCGTGTCGCAGACACCGTCGACCTGGCGGGACTCGACCACCGGGTAGGCGACGGCCTGCCCGTGCGGGGAGCGGACGATGTTGGCGGCCAGCTCGCGGCGGAACGGCACCATCTCCTCGGCGAGGACGGGGACGCCCGCGCGGAACGGCTCGGCGGCGTCCGCCTCGGAGCGGACCACCCACACGCCCTTGCCGTCGTACCCGCCGCGCACCGTCTTCAGCACGACGGGGAAGCCGCCGCCCTCGGGCGAGGCGGCCAGCTCGGCGGCGAAGGCGGCCACGTCGGCCGGGCCGTCCACGATGCGGTGCCGGGGACACGGCGCGCCGATCTCGGTCAGGCGGGTCCGCATCACCCCCTTGTCCTGGGCGTGCACCAGCGCGTCGGGCCCCGGGCGGACGGGGATGCCGTCCGCCTCCAGGGCCCGTAGGTGTTCGGTCGGGACGTGCTCGTGATCGAAGGTGATCACGTCACAGCCCCGCGCGAAGTCGCGCAGTGTGTCCAGGTCGCGGTAGTCGCCGACGACGACGTCGCCGACGACCTGGGCCGCCGAGTCCTGGGGCGTGTCACTGAGGAGCTTGAACCTGATGCCGAGCGGGATGCCTGCCTCGTGCGTCATGCGCGCGAGCTGTCCACCGCCGACCATGCCGACTACCGGAAACGTCACGCTGCCCAGGGTATCGGCCCTTTCGCCGGGCCCCCGAGCCGCGCACCGTACGTCACCGGTCGCGGACCCCGCGTCGATCCGGCGGGACGGGGCAGACGCCCGTGGTTAGCATGACCGGGTTGACGCGGCCACGGAAAGCCCGGCCGCCCGACGCACCGGCGGTACCGACGACGAGCGACAGGGGCTGAGCCCGTACATGAGTCCTGCACCGGGAGAACCGACGCCCGCCGCCACCGCACCGGCCGGGTCCGCGCTCCGGGAGCGGGTACGGCGGCTGGTGCGCGAGATCGCCAGGTTCGGCGCGGTCGGCGGGGCCGGCGTCCTGGTCAACCTCGCCGTCTTCAACCTCGTGCGGCACGTCACCGAACTCCCGGTGGTCCGCGCCAGCGTCCTCGCCACCGTGGTGGCGATCGTCTTCAACTACCTAGGGTTCCGCTACTTCGCGTACCGCGACCGCGACAAGGGCGGCCGGACCCGGGAGATGACCCTCTTCCTCGCCTTCAGCGTGGTCGGCCTGGTCATCGAGAACGGCATCCTCTACACCGGCACCTACGGCCTGGGGTTCGACGGCCGGCTGGAGTCGAACGTCCTGAAGTTCACCGGCATCGGCGTCGCCACCCTCTTCCGCTTCTGGTCCTACCGCACCTGGGTCTTCCGCGCCCCCGCCGCCGTCCGCGCCACCGAGGCCGCCGAGCCGGTACGCGAGCCCGTCGCCTCCGGCCCGTCCGCCGGCCGCGGCTGAGCCGCACCCGCCGGACCCGCCCGGCTCACTCCTCGGGCGCGCGCGAGAGGAAGAGGCCGAAGACCGCCGGGTGGGCCTGGAGCATCTCCAGCCGCCCGCCGTCCGCCTCCGCGAGGTCCCGGGCGACGGCCAGCCCGATCCCGGTGGAGTTACGCCCGCTGATCGCCCGCTCGAAGATCCGCGCGCCCAGGTCGGCGGGGACGCCGGGGCCCTCGTCGGCGACCTCGACCACGGCCTGGTTCCCGGTCACCCTGGTCCGCAGCGCCACCGTGCCCCCGCCGTGCATGAGGGAGTTCTCGATCAGCGCCGCCAGCACCTGGGCGACCGCGCCGGGGGTGGCCACGGCCCGCAGGTCGCGGCGGCCGGAGCAGACGATGGCCCGTCCCTCGGAGCGGTACGCGGGCCGCCACTCCTCCAGTTGCTGCTTGACCACCTCGTACAGGTCGAAGGCGACCGCCGAGCCGGTCATCGGGTCGCGGGCGTTGGTCAGCAGCCGCTCGACCACGTCGGTCAGGCGCTCCACCTGGCCCAGCGCGATGGTCGCCTCCTCGCGCACCGTCTCCAGGTCCTCGGTGAGGGTGATCTCGTCCAGCCGCATGGACAGGGCGGTCAGCGGGGTGCGGAGCTGGTGCGAGGCGTCCGCGGCGAGCCGTCGCTCGGCGGTGAGCATCCGGGCGATCCGCTCGGCCGAGCCGTCGAGCACGTCGGCGACCCGGTCCAGCTCGGGCACGCCGTACCGCTTGTGGCGCGGGCGGGGATCGCCCGAGCCGAGGCGCTCGGCGGTCTCGGCGAGGTCGGTCAGCGGTGCGGCGAGCCGGTTGCCCTGGCGCACGGCGAGCAGTACGGCGGCGACGACCGCGAGGAGGGCGACCCCGCCGATGATCAGCAGGGTGCGGCCCACCTCACCGGTGACGGCGGCGCGCGGCTCCTGCACCAGGACGGACTCGCCCTCCTCGCCGGTGGCGCGGGCCTCGATGGTGTCGCCGTCGGGCCGCTCGCCGATCTCGATGGCGTCCCGGCCGGGGATCTCGATGCGGGCGTAGCGCTTGGCGGCGATCTGGTCGCGCAGCAGGCCCGCGCTGACGTGTTCCTCGCTGATCAGGCGGCTGTCGACGATGGAGGCGAGGCGCAGCGCCTCGGACTCCACGCTCTCCTGGGCGCTGTTGGTGATGGTGCGGGTCTCCACGAGCACCAGGGAGCCGCCGAAGACGGCGATCACCACGAGCACCACGGCGAGGGTGGAGTTGATCAGTCGGCGGCGCACGAAGGTCCTCGGGGCGGGGGTGGCGGACGGGTCGCGCGCAACCCGGGGACGGGCCGGGGCGCGCGGCGGGGTGCCGGGGCTCCGGCGCGGTCGCGGGCGGTGCCCCCGGTCAGGACTTCTCGAAGCGGAAGCCGACACCGCGCACGGTGGCGATGTAACGGGGGTTGGCCGCGTCGTCGCCGAGTTTCTTGCGCAGCCAGGAGATGTGCATGTCGAGGGTCTTGGTCGAGGACCACCAGGTGGTGTCCCAGACCTCGCGCATGAGCTGGTCGCGGGTGACGACCCGGCCGGCGTCCCGCACCAGAACCCGCAGCAGGTCGAACTCCTTGGCGGTGAGCTGGAGTTCCTCGTCGCCCATCCAGGCCCGGTGCGACTCGACGTCGATCCGGACGCCGTGCGTCGCGGCGGGCTGGGGCGGTTCGGCGGCCCCGCGCCGCAGCAGGGCCCGGACCCGGGCCAGCAACTCGGCGAGGCGGAAGGGCTTGGTGACGTAGTCGTCGGCGCCCGCGTCGAGCCCGACGACGGTGTCCACCTCGTCCGCGCGGGCGGTGAGGATGAGGATG
Source organism: Streptomyces diastaticus subsp. diastaticus (assembly GCF_011170125.1). Taxonomy (NCBI): domain Bacteria; kingdom Bacillati; phylum Actinomycetota; class Actinomycetes; order Kitasatosporales; family Streptomycetaceae; genus Streptomyces; species Streptomyces diastaticus. Next base: position 2,517,305 of record NZ_BLLN01000005.1, read on the forward strand.
GGGACCGTGTGACCGTCGGAACGGAGCCTGCGGGCGACCTCCAGGCCGTCCATGCCGGGCAGCCCCAGGTCGAGGACGACGAGGTCGACTCCGCCTCGCAGTCCGGCATCGAGGGCGGTGGGCCCGTCCTGCCGGACTTCCACCTCGTACCCCTCTCTGCGCAGGGCACGGGCCAGGGGCTCCGAGATGGACGCGTCGTCCTCGGCGAGCAGTACACGGGTCATGAGGCGATGGTAGTCCGCGCCGCCCCGGCGGCGCCCCGGCCGAGCCCCAGGTCGGCGCCGCATCGGAGCGCGCCTGCGAGCTGGGGATGGAATGATGTATTCACCTTTGATTGAGGCGTGGGACACGTGGTTCACCTGTGATCCACGTCTCAAACTCTTCCATAATGCGGATAGTCATGACGTATGGTGGCGAGACGCCTGTAGCACTACACGAGGACCTTTGGCGCGCTATGCGGGCTGAAGGTCTCTTTTGTGTGCGGGCCGGTTCCCGCCGGCCATGAAAGGAATGACCTGTGGCCGGGCCCCGGCCGTCCTGCCCCGAGATCCCGCGCGGACCTGGAGGCGGTGGCGGTGCGCGGGGCGTGGATCCCGGTGTCGCCGTCCCCCGCCTCACGGGCATCCGCGAGGTCCGGACCCCTGGGCGTGGGGGAACTGGGACGGAGGACGACGCCGGTGCCGGCCGAACCCCCCACCGGGCGCGTGACCGCTCAGTCAGCCGCGCGTCCCGAACCCACAAGGATCGACCCATGGCGTCCAGCCTGACGAAGGACGCGGCCGGCAACTCCGGTCCGCAGAAGACCTTCTTCGGCCACCCCCGCGGACTGGCCACACTCTTCCTCACAGAGATGTGGGAGCGCTTCAGCTACTACGGTATGCGCGCGCTCCTCCCGCTCTACCTGGTCGCGCCCGGCGGGCTCGGCCTCGACGTGCCGACCGCGACCGCCATCACCTCGCTCTACATGGCCCTCGTGTACCTGCTCGCCCTGCCCGGCGGCTGGTTCGGTGACCGCTACTGGGGCCCGCGCAAGACCGTCGCCATCGCGGCGGGCGTCGTCATGGCCGGTCACCTGTCGCTGGCTCTGCCCGGCACGGTGATGTTCTACTTCGGCCTGCTCCTGGTCGCCCTCGGCTCCGGCCTGCTGAAGGCCAACATCTCCACGATGGTCGGCCACCTCTACGACGGTCCCAACGACCCCCGCCGCGACGGCGGCTTCACCGTCTTCTACATGGGCATCAACATCGGCGCGTTCGTCGCGCCGCTGGTGATCGGCACCGTCGGGCAGAACGTCGGCTGGCACTGGGGCTTCGCCCTCGCCGCCATCGGCATGGGCCTGGGCCTGCTCCAGTTCCTCGCCTTCGGCCGGGACCTCAGCCCGCGCTCCTCCGAGGTCCCGAAGCCGCTCACCGCCGCCGAGCGGACCGTCGTGCTGCGCAAGGGCCTGATCTGGCTGCTGATCGCCGCGGTCTTCTACGGCGTCGTCGGCTTCAGCGGCAGCTTCACCCTGAGCTGGGTCACCATTCCGCTGATCGCCCTCGGCCTGATCATCCCCGTCGCCGTGCTCGCCCGGATGAAGCGCGACAAGGAACTCACCGGCGCCGAGCAGTCCAAGCTCACCGCCTACCTGTGGTTCTTCGCCGCCGCCGCGATCTTCTGGATGATCTACGACCAGGGCGCCACCACGCTGGCCCTCTTCGCGGACGGCAAGGTCGACAACCAGGTCCTCGGCTGGGAGTTCCCGGTCTCCTGGTTCCAGTCGGTCAACCCGATCCTGGTCATGGCGCTCGCGCCGGTCTTCGCCTGGATCTGGCTCTACCTCAACCGCAAGGGCAAGGAGCCGAGCACGATCGCCAAGTTCGCCGGCGGTCTGATGCTGGTCGGCATCTCCTTCTTCGTCTTCCTGCTCCCGCTGACCGACAGCTCCGGCGGCACGCTGGTCAGCCCGTGGTGGCTGGTCGTCATCTACTTCTTCCAGACCACGGCCGAGCTGATGCTCTCGCCCGTCGGCCTGTCGGTGACGACGAAGATGGCTCCGGCGAAGTACGCCTCCCAGATGATGGGTGTCTGGTTCCTCGCGGTCACCGCGGGCGACAGCGTCACCGGGCTGCTCTCCGAGGCCGGGGCGGATCTCAACCGCACCGGCGTGGTGGCCCTGGAGGCGGTGCTCGCCTTCCTGGCCGGTGTGGCGATCTTCATGTACCGCCGCAAGGTCAAGGCCCTCATGGGCGAGATCCGCTGACCCCGTCCTTCCCGCACCCGGAGCCCCGCTGCCCGGCCCTCCCGGCCGGGCAGCGGGGCTCTGGCCTTTCCGCGCCGCCGGGCCGCCTCGAACGCCGGCCGGTGGTGGGGGCTGAGCCACGGCTCCCCGCGGCCGTCCACGACGGCCTCGAACGCCCGCCGGCTTCTCCGGCCGGCCTCGAACGCGGGGCCGGGCCGGGGAGCGGCCGGGCCGAGGACGTCGGGGCGGCGGCCGCCAGTTCCAGCCAAAAACCGCCCTCAAACGCCGGCCGGGCCCGGGATGCGGAGGCCCCCTTCAGCCCGGCCCGGGTGAGGGGCGCACCGTCAGCCCGGCCGGCGCTTGTGAGGCACCCACGGCGACACGGCCAGGCGTGAAGAAGCGCCGCCGGCCCGGCCGGCGCCCGAGGCCGCCCCGAACGCCGGCGTGCGGACGCAACCCGATCCACCCCTGTCCGGCCGGCGCTTGAGGCACCCCACCCCGGCGCGGCCTGGCGTGAGGGCGCACCGGCGGCCCGGTCGGCGTTCGAGGCCAGGAGGGCCCCGGGCCCGGCCGGGCTCGGAAGAGGGGGGTCAGGCGGAGGTGGGGGGCGGGAGGTCGTCGGGGGCGGCGAGTTCGGCCCAGACGGTCTTGCCGGGGACACCGGGGACGCGCAGGACGCCCCAGTCGAGGCAGAGCCGCTGGACGATGAACATCCCGTGCCCCCCGGGCCGCCCGGCCCGGTGAGGCGTACGGGGAGCAGGCTCCCCGGCGCCCTTGTCGGCGACTTCGAGCCGGAGCACCTTCCCCTGCGCGCCCACGCGCAACTCCTGCGGCCCGTCCGCGTGCAGGCACGCGTTGGTGACCAGCTCGGAGACGACCAGCAGCACGTCCTCCGCGGCGGCCCTGCGCTCGGCGTTGGGCGCCGGCAGCCAGCCCCAGTCGTAGAGGGCCTGCCGGGTGAAGTCCCGGGCCATGGGGACGATGCCGGTGGCGTCGGCGAGCCCGAGCTTGCGCACCAGGCGCTCCACGGGCGCCAGGGGCCCCGGGGCGACGTTCGCGTCCGTCTCGGGCCCGCGGTCGCCCGGCAACGAGGGCCGGGTGGTGCTCATCAGCGCTTCACCTCACCGATTCGCCAGTTCAACGATGTGCCTGGTCGATCCTGCGGAACATAGGGGGAACTTATAGGGGTTTTCGGTGCACCGCCCGTACGCACCGGGCGAGGCGTCCAGGATCTCTCCTGCCCGAAGTGACCGTGAGAACACCCACGTATTTCGCGTCCGGCCTGTGACAGTGGTAACGCATCGATCACGGCCGGACAACTGTGGGGTAAATCCTGGTCCTGGCGGCCCGGAGGGTCCGGGAGGTCAGTCGGCGAGCGCGGACTCGAGGGAGTCGTGGACGGTGAAGACCGCCTCGGCCCCGGTGATCTGGAAGACGCGCGCGACCACCGGCCGCATCGCGACGAGGTGGACCCCGCCTCCCGCGGCCTCCGCCTTCAGACGGGCGCCGAGCAGGACGTTGAGCCCGGTGGAATCGCAGAACTCCAGTTGCGAGCAGTCCACGACCAGACGCGCCCTGCCTTGGGATACGGCCTCTTCGAGGGGTTCGCGGAGCAGGTCGGCGGTGTGGTGGTCCAACTCACCCGCCGGAGTCACCACGGCACTGCTGCCCTCGTTCCGGACGTCTACACGGAGTCGGCCCCGCTGGGTGCTGCCGACCGTCTGGCGGTCCATGCCGTTACTCATTTCCGACCGGTCCTGAACTACTGACTGACGCCCTCGAACACTACGCCCTCACCAGGTGGTCCGGTAGCCGAACCGGCCCCGAGAAACGGACATTTCACCACGAAGCTCACTTGCGACCTGGTCCGGGGATTCGGTAGGGCTATAGGAGCACCCATTCGACACGGCCGGCTTCGGAGGCGCCGCACCTTCAGTGCACGTATTGGCATCGGCAGCCATATGCCGAGAACGATGGAGGACATCATGTCACCCCAGCTCGACGCGCAGACCCGCCTGACGGCGTCGACCGCCCCACTCGCACACCTGTCCGCCGACGGCGCAGGGGAAACCCAGGAAACGCGCGAGGACTCTCCGGTGGCCACCGCCACCGACGACCTGCCTTATGACGACCCGGGCCACGAGTTCCCGGTCCTCCTCGCCGACCTGCCGGAGATCCCCCCGTACGACGAGGTGGGGCCGCTGGACGCCCGGGCGCTCTCCAAGACCCTCTTCATCCGGCTGGAGACGCTGGTGGAGGGCACCTCGGAGTTCGCCTACGTACGGAACACCCTGGTCGAGCTGAACCTCGCCCTGGTCAAGTTCGCCGCCTCGCGCTTCCGCTCCCGCAGCGAGCCGATGGAGGACATCATCCAGGTCGGCACGATCGGCCTGATCAAGGCGATCGACCGGTTCGAGCTGAGCCGTGGCGTGGAGTTCCCCACGTTCGCGATGCCGACGATCATCGGTGAGATCAAGCGGTTCTTCCGCGACACCTCCTGGTCGGTGCGGGTCCCGCGCCGACTCCAGGAACTGCGTCTGGACCTGGCGAAGGCCGGGGACGAGCTGGCGCAGAAGCTGGACCGCGCGCCGACCGTGCGCGAGCTCGCCGACCGCCTGGGCCTGAGCCAGGAGGAGGTCGTCGAGGGCATGGCGGCGTCCAACGCGTACACCGCCAGTTCGCTGGACGCCCAGCCCGAGGAGGACGACTCCGAGGGCGCGCTGGCCGACCGCATCGGCTACGAGGACAACGGCATCGAGGGCATCGAGTACGTCGAGTCGCTCAAGCCGCTGATCGCGGAGCTTCCCACGCGTGACCGCCGCATCCTCTCGCTGCGTTTCACCGCCAACATGACGCAGTCGGAGATCGGCGAGGAGCTCGGCATCTCCCAGATGCACGTCTCCCGTCTGCTGACCCGCACGCTCAACCGGCTCCGGAAGGGGCTGACGGTGGTGGAGTGACCGGCCCCACGGCCGCGCCGCCCGCCCACAGGCTTCGGCAGGGTCCGCTCCCCCGCACGGGGAGCGGGCCCTGCCGCGTTCCCGCTGCCTCCCGCTCAGCCCAGCGGGACCACCGGCCGGCCGGCCCGCCAGACGCCCGCCACCAGCGGCACCCCCGGCCGGTAGGCGAGGTGGACGTGGCTGGGCGCGTCGAGGAGGACCAGGTCGGCCCGGGCGCCGGGGGCCAGACGGCCCACGTCGTCGCGGCGCAGGGCGGCGGCCCCGCCCGCGGTGGCCGCCCAGAGCGCCTCGTCCGGGGTCATCCCCATGTCGCGGACGGCGAGGGCGACGCAGAAGGGCACGGAGGAGGTGAAGGAGGAGCCGGGGTTGCAGTCGGTGGAGAGCGCCACGGTGGCCCCGGCGTCGAGCAGCCGGCGGGCGTCGGGCCAGGGGGCGCGGGTGGAGAACTCGGCGCCGGGCAGCAGGGTGGCGACGGTCCGGCCGGCGGCGAGCGCGTCCACGTCGGCGTCGGTGAGGTGGGTGCAGTGGTCGGCACTGGCGGCGTCGAGTTCCACGGCGAGCTGGACGCCGGGGCCGTGACCGAGCTGGTTGGCGTGGACGCGCGGGACGAGGCCCTTGGCGCGCCCGGCGGTGAGGATCGCGCGGGCGGCGTCGCCGTCGAAGGCTCCGCGTTCGCAGAAGACGTCGACCCACCGGGCGTACGGCGCGCAGGCGTCCAGCATGGGCCCGGTGACGAGGTCGACGTAGCCGGCGGGGTCGTCGGCGTACTCGGGGGCGACGATGTGGGCGCCGAGGTAGGTGACCTCGTCGGTGTGGGCGGCGGCGACGCGCAGGCAGCGGGCCTCGTCCTCGACGGTGAGGCCGTAGCCGGACTTGGTCTCGAAGGTGGTGGTGCCCTGGCGCAGCGCCTCGGCGAGGTAGCGGGCGACGTTGGCCGAGAGGGCCTCGTCGCTCGCGGCCCGGGTGGCGGCGACGGTGGTGCGGATGCCTCCGGCGCTGTAGGGGCGGCCGGACATGCGGGCGGCGAACTCCTCGGTGCGGTCGCCCGCGAAGACGAGGTGCGAGTGGGAGTCGACGAAGCCGGGGACGACGGCCCGGCCGCCCGCGTCGCTGACGTGGTCGGTGACGGGGACGCGGGCGCTCTCCCCCGTCCACACGATCCGGTCGCCCTCGATGACCACGGCCGCCTCCCGGATCACCCCGAGCGGCGAACCGTCGCCCTGCGCGGGGTCGTTGGTCACCAGTGAGGCGATCCCCACCACCGCCGTCGATCCGGCCTGCTCGTTCCCGTACCCGCTCCGCACCACAACCACCGTTCCTGACATGGGATCTGCTGACGTCTTGCGGCGATCCGCCGGGCCGCGCGGCTCACCGCGCCGCCGCCCGGCCCCCGTCTTGGACCGCGGCCACCGCCTCGGCCAGCGCCCGGCCGGTCTCCGGCAGCGTGACGTGGCGTCCGTCGCGGACGATCACCCGGCCGCCCACCAGCACGTGCCGCACATCGGCGGCGCCCGCCGCGAAGACGGCGGTCTCCGCACCGAGCAGCGGCGGCGCCCCGGCCGTCCGCACGGTGTCGAGCGCGAGCGTGGTGAGGTCGCCGGGGGCGCCGGGGGCGAGCGTGCCGGCCTCGGGGCGGCCGAGGGCGGCGTGGCCGTCGGCGGTGGCGGCGCGCAGCAGGGCGGCGGCGGTCCAGTGGCCGCGGGTGCGGCTGCGCAGCCGCTCGTTCAGTTCGAGGGCGCGGGCCTCCTCGAAGAGGTCGATGACGGCGTGGCTGTCGCTGCCGAGGCTGAGCGGGCTGCCGGCGCGCTGGAGGCGGGGGGCGGGACCGATGCCGTCGGCGAGGTCGCGTTCGGTGGTGGGGCACATGCAGGTGCCGGTGGAGCTGGTGCCGATGAGGCTGATGTCCTCGTCGGTGAGGTGGGTGTTGTGCACGCCGGTGGTGCCGGGGCCGAGGACGCCGTGGTCGGCGAGGAGCTGGGCCGGGGTGCGGCCGGTGGCGGCGAGGCACGCCTCGTTCTCGGCGCGCTGTTCGGAGAGGTGGACGTGCAGGGGCGCGCCGCGGCGCCGGGCGAACTCGGCGACGGTGGCGAGCTGCTCGGCGGGGACGGCGCGTACCGAGTGGACGGCGGCGCCGATCAGGGTGTGGCTGTCGCCGCGCAGTAGGTCGGCGCGGGCGGCCCACTCCTCGGCGGTGGTGTCGCTGAACCGGCGCTGGTGGCGGTCGGGCTCGGCGCCGAAACCGGAGGAGAGGTAGGCGGTGTCGAGCAGGGTGAGGCGGACGCCCGCGTCGGCGGCGGCCGCGATCAGCGCCTCGCCCATGGCGTTGGGGTTGTCGTAGGGGCGGCCGTCGGGCTGGTGGTGCAGGTAGTGGAACTCGCCGACCGCGGTGATCCCGGCGAGCGCCATCTCCGCGTACACGGCACGGGCCAGCGCGTGGTAGCTGTCCGGGGTGAGGGCGGCGGCGAAGCGGTACATGGTCTCGCGCCAGGTCCAGAAAGTACCGGAGCCGACCTGCGCGGTGGCGCGCAGCGCGCGGTGGAAGGCGTGCGAGTGGGCGTTGGCGAGGCCGGGCAGGGTGAGGCCCGGCAGCCGGACGGCGCCGGCCGGCGGTGTGGCGACGCCGGTGCGGACGGCGAGGATGTGGCCGGGCGGGACGGGGCCTGGCGCGGTGGCGCCGTTTCCCAGCTCCTCGTCGACGGGTACGGGTCCGGGGGCGTCCGGGGGGACGAGGTCCACGACGACACCGTCCTCGACGCGCTCGCCGACCCAGCCGTGCTCCAGCCAGTAGGTGGTCACACGCACGCGAGCCCCTCCAGGACGTCGGTGAGGGCCTGGACGCCGGCGAGGCAGTCGTCCTCGGTGGCGTGTTCGGCCGGGGAGTGGGAGACGCCGGTCGGGTTGCGGACGAAGAGCATGGCGGCCGGTACGGAGTCGGCGAGGATGCCCGCGTCGTGTCCGGCGCCGGTGCCGAGGACGGGCACGGGCGGCATACCCGGCGCGTCGAGGATGCGGCCGAGTTCGGCGCCGAGGGCCCGGTGGAACTCCACCACGGGGGTGAACGACTCGCGGACCACGTCCAGCGCGATGCCGTCGCGGGCGGCCCGGGTGCGGGCGGCGGCCTCGACGGCGCCGGTGACGGCGTCCAGGCTCGCCTGGTCGGGGGCGCGGGAGTCGAGCCAGCCCCGCACCAGCGAGGGGATCGCGTTGACGCCGTTGGGTTCGACGGCGACCTTGCCGAAGGTGGCGACGGCGCCCGCGAGTTCGGCTTCGCGGCGGGCCTCCAGGACGGTCCCGGCGTAGGTCAGCATCGGGTCCCGGCGGTCGCCGAGCCGGGTGGTGCCGGCGTGGTTGGCCTCGCCGTGGAAGTCGTACCGCCAGCGGCCGTGCGGCCAGATGGAGCCGGCGATGCCGACCGGATCGCCGGTGAGGTCGAGGGAGCGGCCCTGCTCGACGTGGAGTTCGACGAAGGCGCCGATCCGGGAGAGCCGGTCGGGGTCGGGGCCGAGGGTGTCCGGGTCGTAGCCGGCGGCCTCCATGGCGGCGGGCAGGGTGATGCCGTCGGCGTCGCGGAGCCGGCCCGCGTCGGCGGGGGACAGGCGGCCGGTGGCGAGGCGGGAGCCGACGCAGGCGAGGCCGAAGCGGGCGCCTTCCTCGTCGCCGAAGTTGACCAGCGCGATGGGGCGGGTGGGGACGGCGCCGCGCTCCAGCAGCCGGTCGAGGGCGGCGAAGGCGGAGACGACGCCGAGGGGGCCGTCGAAGGCGCCGCCGTCGGGGACGGAGTCGAGGTGGGAGCCGGTGGCGACGGCCTGGCCGGGGCCCACCTCCGCCCAGCCGGAGGCGCCGTGCCAGGCCCACTGGTTGCCGTTGCGGTCGACCTCGTGGGCCAGGCCGCGCAGCTCTGCCTGTTCGCGGAACCAGGCGCGGCACTCGCGGTCGGCACCGCCCCAGGCGTAGCGCCGGTAGCCGCCGCTCGCGGAGTGGCGGCCGAGGGGGGCGAGATCGCGCCACATGGTGAGGAAGTCGGGGGCCTGGCGGACGGTGCCCGTCGGGCTCGCGGGGCGGGGCTGGGACACAGGGGTCTCCTCCGGAGGGGGACGGCCCGCACCCTGTTCATTCACGAGCCGTTCCGCTGAATATAGCTAGTCAGGGCGGGGGCGTCAGCCCCGACGCCCCGGCGCCCCCTGGCCACGGGCGCGTCGCGATGGTTGCCTGGCCCCATGGGTGATCACCAGAGCGACTTCCGCAACCTCCCGTACGGCGCGCAGGCCGCCGACGACACCAACGAGCCCGACGCCCGCGCCGCCCGCCGGGACCGCGCCGTCCGCGCCGCCGTCGCCCAGGGCGTGGTCGGCCCGGACGAGCCGATCGCCGGGCTGCTCGACGTCACCGGCATCCGCGCCTCCGCCGCGGCCCTGCACGCCGCCTTCGACGCCGTCACCGCGCCCGGCACCCCGGTACTGCACGCCTTCGCCGTCAAGGCCACCCCGCTGGTGCCGGTGCTGCGACTGCTGGCAGAGGCGGGGCTCGGCGCGGAGGTCGCCTCCCCCGGCGAACTCGCCCTCGCCACCGCGGCGGGCATCCCGCCGGAGCGGATCGTCCTCGACTCCCCCGCCAAGACCCCGGCCGAGATCCGCGAGGCGCTGCGGCTGGGCGTCGCCCTCAACGCCGACAACCCGCAGGAACTGGAGCGCCTCGACGCCATCCTGGACGGCGCCACCCCGTCCTCCCCGGTCGGCGTCCGCGTCAACCCGCAGGTCGGCGGCGGCTCCATCGGCGCCCTCTCCACCGCCACCCCGACCTCCAAGTTCGGCGTCGCGCTGCGCGACCCGGGCGCCCGCGACTGGGTCCTGAACGCCTACGCGGCCCGGCCCTGGCTGACCCGGCTGCACGCCCACTCCGGCTCCCAGGGGATGCCGCTGGAGCTCCTCGCCGAGGGGCTCGGCGTCCTCCACGGACTGGCCGAGGAGATCAACGAGGCGGCCGGGCGCAAGCAGATCGACACCCTCGACATCGGCGGCGGCCTGCCGGTCAACTTCCAGTCCGACGCCGACGACCCGAGCCACGCCGCCTACGCCGCGCTGCTGAGGAAGACCGTGCCCGGCCTCTTCGACGGACGCTACGGCCTGGTCACCGAGTTCGGCCGGTCGGTGCTGGCCAAGCACGGCACGGTCCTCGCCCGCGTCGAGTACACCAAGTCGGCGGGGGCCCGCCCCATCGCCGTCACCCACGCCGGGGTCCAGGTCGCCACCCGCACCGTCTACAACCCCGGGTCCTGGCCGCTGCGCATCGCCGCCTACGACGCCGAGGGCCGCCCGCGCACCGGCGACACCGTCGTCCAGGACGTGGCGGGCCCCGCCTGCTTCGCCGGTGACCTCCTCGCCACCGGGCAGCACATGCCGCGTCTGCACCCCGGCGACTGGGCGGCGGCCCTGGACACCGGGGCGTACTACTTCGCCCACCACTACGCGTACAACAGCCTGCCGCGGCCGGCCGTGCACGGGTGGGTGGAGACGCCGGCCGGGCCGGGCGGCGAGGACGCGGAGGCGGCGGTGCGCTTCGCGACGGTGCGGCCCGCGCAGACCGTCGCGGAGATCGTCGCCGAGGGCGGAGCCGCCCACCTCGACAGCCTCACCACCCTCGGCGGGGCCACCGGCCCGGCCTGAGACGCCCTTCCGAGGCCGGGACCTCCGTTGCTTGTACGGGCCGGGGGCGGGTAAGGAAGCCTCCATCACTGAGCTGCGGAGGACTCATGGACGCCACCCGACCCGCCGGCACGCCCGGCAACCCGCCTGAGGGGGCGGCCGGTTCCCCGACCGGGGAACCGGCCCTCAAACGGGCCATCGGCCCCAAGCTGCTGATCCTCTTCGTCATCGGAGACATCCTCGGCACCGGCATCTACGCCACCACGGGCAAGGTCGCCGGGAAAGTCGGCGGGGCCCTGTGGGTCCCGTTCGCGATCGGCTTCGTGGTGGCGCTGCTGACCGCCGCCTCCTACGTCGAACTGGTCGGCAAGTACCCCAAGGCGGCGGGGGCGGCGCTCTACGCCCAGAAGGCGTTCAAGGTCCCCTTCCTCACCTTCATCGTGGCCTTCATGGTGATGTGCTCGGGCCTCTCCTCGGCCAGCGCCGCCGCGCTCGCCTTCAGCGGCGACTACATGAGCGAGCTGACCGCGGGCGCGCTGCCGCCCACCCTGATCGCCGTCGCGTTCGTGCTGGTCCTGGCGGCCGTCAACCTCCGCGGCGTCGCCGAGTCCGTCAAGATGAACGTCGTCCTGACCCTGGTCGAACTCAGCGGCCTCGCCGTCATCCTGGGCATCGGCGCGTACGCGGTGCTCAGCGGCGGGGGTGAGCCGTCCCGGCTGGTCGAGTTCGAGTCGAGCGGCACCGGCTTCGCGCTGATGACCGGGGTGCTCGGCGCGACCGCGCTCGGCTTCTTCGCCTTCGTCGGTTTCGAGGACTCGGTCAACATGGCCGAGGAGACCAAGGACCCCGCCCGCACCTTCCCCCGCGCCATCTTCATCGGCGTGGCGGTCACCGGCACCATCTACGTCCTGGTGGCCCTGGTCTCCTCGCTCCTGGTCGACCCCGGCACGCTCGCCGGCTCCGACGGACCGCTGCTGGAGGTGGTCAAGGCGGGCGGCGTCCAGTTCCCGCCACAGCTCTTCGCGCTGATCGCCCTGTTCGCCGTCACCAACTCGGCGCTGATCAACATGATGATGGCCTCGCGGCTGTGCTACGGCATGGCCAACGAGCGCATCCTGCCGCGCGTCATGGGCCGGGTGCTGCCGCGGCGCCGGACGCCCGTGGTCGGGATCGTCTTCGTCTCCCTGCTCGCCCTCGGCATGGTCCTCACCGGCGAGATCGAGGGACTCGGCGACACCACCTCGTTCCTCCTGCTCTGCGTCTTCGCCGTCGTCAACGTCGCGGTCCTGGTCCTGCGCAAGGACCGCGTCGACCACGCCCACTTCCGCACCCCCACCGCCCTCCCGGTCCTCGGCGCCCTGACCGCCCTCGTCCTCGCCAGCCCTCTCGCCGACCGCCCCGCCGACGTCTACATCCGCGCCGGCGTCCTCCTCCTCCTCGGCATCGGCCTCTGGCTCCTCAACAAGCTGGCCCTGCGCGGGGAGCGGGGCTGAGTCCCCGCTGACCGCCCCGTGGTGCGCCGTGGACCGGTCCACGGCGCCGGATGCGGCGTGCCGGGCGGCCGGGGGTCACCGGCACACGGAGGTACGTGGAAGTTCCGGCGACGCCGTGAGGGCCGCGGTGTCCTCGTGCCCCCGCCGAGGCCGGGGACAGCTCCTCGGGCCCTCACCCCGCCTCCCCCGGGTACCGCAGGCCGACGATGTCCCGCACGGTGTCGAGCGTCCCCATCACCTCCAGGCTCCGCCGGAGCGGCACCAGCGCCGACTGGGTGGCTCCCGCACGCAGGCAGCGCATCACCTCCCTCGCCTGGGGGACGTACCCGTTGCCGGCCTCCGCCTGGGCCTGGACCACCTCGGGCGCACGGCCGCTGCGGTGCAGCACCAGCTGGGCCGGGCGGTAGAAGTCGCCCGGGATCTCGATGCGCCCCCCGGTGCCGTGGATGACGGCCGCGCGGGCGCTGTCCGCCTCCAGGGAGCACGACAGCACGGCCATGGCGCCGCCGGCGTACCCGAGGACCATCCCGGTCGTCTCGTCCACCCCCTCGGGTCCCAGGTGGGACCAGGCGGTCACCTCGTCGGGCCGGCCCAGGACGAGGTGGGCCAGCGAGACCGGGTAGGTGCCCAGGTCGAGCAGGGCCCCGCCGCCGGCGTGCGGGTCGCGCAGCCGGTGGCCCGGCACGCGGGGAGCCCGCGCGCCGAAGTCCGCGTGGACGGAGCGGACCTCGCCGATCAGCCCGTCACCGATCATGGCGAGCATCCGGCGGACCAGTGGGTGCACGCACGTCCACATGGCTTCCATGAGGAGGAGCGCGCGCCGCTCGGCCAGCGCCACCATGGCCTCGGCCTCACCCCGGTTGAGCGCGAACGGCTTCTCGCAGAGAACCGGGGTGCCCGACTCCAGCATGAGGGTGGTGGCCGCCAGGTGGTGGGCGTGCGGGGTGGCGACGTACACGACGTCGATCTCCGGGTCGTCCGCCAGCTCCCGCCACGTGCCGTAGGCGCGCGGCACCCCGAACCGGTCCGCGAAGCGCCGCGCGGAGGCTTCCGAACGGGAGGCCACCGCCCCCACCTCGGCGTCCGGAAGCAGCTTCAGGTCCTCGGTGAAGGCCGCCGCCATGGGCCCGGTGGCGAGGACGCCCCAGCGGACCGGCCTCACGGCCGGTCCGCCGGGGCACTCCGGCTCGCTCACCGGCCCGGCCCGGCGTCGGCCGGGAGGGCGCCGGTGCGGGCCACCTCGGCGTACCACCGCGCGCTCGACTTCGGGGTCCGGGTGCCCGTCGGGTAGTCCACGTGGACGGCGCCGAAGCGCTTGCTGTATCCGTAGCCCCACTCGAAGTTGTCCAGGAGGGACCAGAGGAAGTAGCCGCGGACGTCGACGCCCGCCTCGATCGCCCGGTGCACGGCGGTCAGGTGACCGTGCAGGTAGGCGATGCGCTCCGGGTCGACGACCTCGCCCTCCGGGTTGACGTAGTCGTCGAAGGCGGCCCCGTTCTCCGTGATCATCAGCGGCAGACCCGGCTGGTCGGCCTTGAGGCGCAGCAGCAGGTCGTAGAGACCGCTGGGGTCGACCGCCCAGCCCATGGCGGTGGTGTCGCCGGGCGGGCGGTGGAAGGCCACGCCGTCGGCGCCGGGCCACGGGCTGTGCTCGCTCGCCCCGTGGCCGTCGGAGCCGTGCCCGCCCTCGCCGGTGGCGGCGGAGACCAGGGTGGGCGTGTAGTAGTTGACGCCCAGGAAGTCGAGCGGCTGGTGGATCGTGGCGAGGTCCCCGTCCTGGACGAAGGACCAGTCGGTCAGGCTCCGGGTGTCCTCCAGGAGGTCCGCGGGGTACTCCCCCTCCAGCAGGGGCCCGGTGAAGACGCGGTTGGCCAGCGCGTCGATGCGCCGGGCCGCGTCGAGGTCCTCGGCGGACTCCGTCAGGGCCCGCACGTGGTGGATGTTGAGGGTGATCGACGTCTCGGCGCGGGCGGGGAGTTCGGCGCGCAGCGCCTGGACGGCCATGCCGTGCGCCAGGTTGAGGTGGTGCGCCGCGCGCAGGGCCGCCACGGGTTCGGTGCGGCCGGGCGCGTGCACTCCGGAGGCGTAGCCGAGGAAGGCGCTGCACCACGGCTCGTTGAGGGTGATCCAGGTCTTCACCCGGTCCCCGAGGGCACGCGCCGCCAGGGTGGCGTAGTCGGCGAACCGGCCGGCGGTGGCGCGGCCGGGCCAGCCGCCGACGTCCTCCAGCTCCTGGGGCAGGTCCCAGTGGTAGAGGGTGACGACCGGCTCGATGCCCTTCTCCAGCAGGGCGTCGGTCAGCGCGCGGTAGAAGTCGAGTCCCCGCTCGACCGCCGGGCCGCGGCCCGTCGGCTGCACGCGGGGCCACGCGAGCGAGAACCGGTAGGCGCTCACCCCGAGGTCGGCCATGATCTCGACGTCCTCGCGCCAGCGGTGGTAGTGGTCGGTGGCCACGTCACCGGTGTCGCCGTTCCGCACCCGGCCGGGCGTGTGCGCGTAGGTGTCCCAGATGGAGGGGGTGCGCCCGTACGCGGAGGCGGCGCCCTCGATCTGGTAGGCGGCGGTGGCGGTGCCCCAGGTGAATTCCTGCGGGAAGTGGCGGACGCCGGGGGTCTGCGGGGCGGTGGCGGGACGTCGGGGGGCGATGGTCACGTGGTTCCTTCCGAGCGGGGCTGCGGGGCGGGGTTCGGGGCGCGCGGGCCGGCGACGGGGCCCGGGCGCGGGGAGGCGGCGGGCACTCATCCCTTCACGGCGCCCTGCATGATGCCGCCGACGATCTGGCGGCCGAAGACGACGAAGAGGGCGAGCAGGGGGAGCGTGCCGAGCAGGGCGCCGGCCATGATCAGCGACTGGTCCCGGACGTATCCGGCGCTCAGCTGGGTGAGCGCCACGGGGACGGTCGGGTTGCTCATGTCGAGCACGATGAACGGCCAGAAGAAGTCGTTCCACGTGTGCACGAACGTGATCATGAAGAGCACGGCCATCGCGGGCCGCGCGATGGGCAGGACGATGCTCCAGAAGATGCGCAGCGAGTGCGCCCCGTCCACCCGCCCGGCCTCGACGAGTTCGTCGGGCAGCGCCTCGGCGAGGTACTGCCGCATGAAGAACACGCCGACGGCACTGACCAGGGTGGGGAAGATGACGGCGGGCAGTTTCTGTCCCCAGCCCAGCTCGGTCATCATCATGAAGAGGGGAACGACCCCGAGCTGCGGCGGGACCATCATCGTGCCGATGACGAGCATCAGCAGGATGTTGCGGCCCTTGAAGCGGAGCTTGGCGAAGGCGAATCCGGCCAGCGTCGCGAACAGCACCGTGGACAGGGCGACCGCGCCGGCCACGATCAGGCTGTTGAACATGGCCTTGCCCAGCGCGGCGTCCTGCCATGCCTTGCCCAGGTTCTCCAGCAGATGCGGGCCGGGGAGGAACGGCGGCGGCGTCTGGGTGACCCGGGTGTTGTCGGACGAGGCGGCCACCAGGGTCCAGTAGAGCGGGAAGAGCGAGAGGAGCGACGCCAGGCCGAGCAGGACGTACGCGAGGGGGCCCGCGTGGTGCTGGCGCCCCGCGCTGGGGCGCAGGGAGAACCGCCGGCGCCGTGGGCCCGGCCGGGGGCCTCTGCCCGGTTCCGGCGCCACGGGCGTGTCCGGGGGCCGGACCGGGAGGCTGTCTGTGGTCATGGGGGATCTCCCGGTCAGGCCTTGCGCGCGACGAAGCGCTTGACGAGGCGTTGGACGGCGAAGACGAGGATGAGGAGCAGGAACATCGCCCAGGCGACCGTGGCGGCCCGGCCCATCTGGTAGCTCTTCCAGCCCTCCTCGTACAGCAGCAGACCGAGCGTCTGGTACTGGTTGTCCGCTCCGCCGGTGACGCCGTTCGGCCCCTGCCCGAAGATCAGCGGCTCACCGAAGAGCTGGGTGGCACCGATGGTCGACAGCACGATGGTGAAGACGATGGTGGAGCGGATGCCGGGGACGGTGACCTTGGTGAACTGCTGCCACCGGGAGGCGCCGTCGATGGCCGCCGCCTCGTACCGGTCGCGGGGGATCGCCTGCATCGCCGCGAGGTAGAGCAGCGCGTTGTAGCCCGTCCAGCGCCAGATGACGATGGTGGAGATGGCCGCCTGCGCGGCCCACTTGTTGTTCTCCCAGTCCAGGTGCTCGAACCCGAACAGGCTCAGCCCCCAGTTGATCATCCCGAAGTCGCGCTCGAAGAGCATGGTGAAGACCAGGGCGGCCGCCCCCACCGAGGTGGCGTACGGGGTCAGGCTGGCGACGCGGAAGAACGTCGAGCCGCGCAGCCGGTAGTTGAGCAGGTGCGCCAGTCCGAGCGCCATCAGCAACTGCGGCACGGTCGACAGGACGCCGATGGTGATGGTGTTGCCCAGCGCGTTCCAGAAGCGCTCGTCACGCACCAGCGCCAGGTAGTTGTCGAGCCCCACCCACTCCATGAAGTTCAGGGAGGCGAGCTCCACACGGTGGAGCGAGATCCACGACGTGTAGATGAGCGGATAGAAGCTGAAGGCCGCGAAGACGACGAAGAACGGTGCGATGAAGGCGTACGGCGCGCCCTTGACGTCCAGTCGGTGCAGCAGCGCGCCGCGCCGTCGGCGCTTCACACCGGGGTCGGTGCCGGGCGGCGGGGCGGTACCGGTCGTTCGGTCCTGGGGGGACGAGGTGGAGGTGGCCACCGGAAGGCGTCCTTCCTGGGGGTGGGTGGGCGGTCGGGGGTCCGGCGCCCTCAGGGGAGGCAGGGGGCGCCGGACCACTGCGAGGGGGGCGCCGGGCCCCCCGGGTCAGCCGACGGCCTTCTTGACGCGCTCGTCCGTGGTGTTCCACGCGTCGTCGGGGGTCTTGTTCTGCGACTCGATCAGCGTCAGGCCCTGGGAGAAGATGTCCTTGATGGTGCCGTCCTTGCGGCCGAGCACCTGCTCCTCGGGGACCTCCCGGGCCGCGGCGCCGAAGATCTCCCCGATCGGCGCGTCGTTGAAGTACTCCGACTTGGTGCCGGCGACCTCAGGGGATTCCAGGGCGGTCCGGGACGAGGGGAAGGAGCCCTGCTTCTGGAAGAGGAACGCCTGCTGCTCGGGCGCGGTGAGCCAGGCGACGAGTTCCTGGGCCTCCTTCTTGACGGGGCTGTTCTCCATCACCCCGAGGAACGAGCCGCCCCAGTTGGCGCCCTTGGGGGCCTTGGCCACGTCCCACTTGCCCTTGTTGGCCTCGCCCGCCTTCTCGCTGATGTGCGCCAGCATCCAGGCCGGGCACACGGCGGTGGCGAAGGTGCCGTTGGCGAGCCCGGGGTCCCAGCCCGGCTGGAACTGGCGGAGCTTGGCGGTGAGGCCGGACGTGGCGGCCTTCGAGGCCAGCTTCCAGGCGTCCTTCACGACGGGGTTGTCGGCGTAGACCAGCTCCCCCTCCTTGTCGTAGAACTGCTGGGGGCCGCCGTAGATCATGGCGTTGAACAGTCCGCTGGCACTGTCCATGAAGGCGACCTTGTCGCCCTTGACGCCCTTCTTGAAGCTCTCGCCGACGGCGACGTACTTCGCCCAGTCGCCCTCCCACAACTTGGCGACCTCGTCCCGGTCGGTGGGCAGGCCCGCCTCCTCGAACTTGTCCTTGCGGTAGCAGACCGCCATCGGGCCGATGTCGGTGCCGAGGCCGATGACCTTGTCGTCGGCCGCGGTGACCTGGCTCTGCTTCCACGGCAGGAAGTGGTCGGTCCCCTTCACGCCGGACAGGTCGGAGAACTTGTCCTTCTGGGTGTCGACCAGTTCCTTGGCCCGGCCGATCTCTATGCCCTGGATGTCCTTCAGCCCGCTGCCGGCGGCCAGATGGGTCTGGAGCGCGGTGTAGTAGGTCTGTTCGTCGCCCGCGATCTCCGCCTCGACGACGACGTCCGGGTTCTCCTCCATGTACTTGTCGAGCAGCCCGGCCTCCTTGAAGCCCATCACGCCGTACAGCCCCATGCTGATGGTGACCTTGCCGTCCTTCCGGCCGCCGCCGGTCCCCTCACCACCGCCTGAGCAGCCGACGAGCAACCCGAGGGCCGACACCGCGGAGATGGCGGCGACGACTCTTGTACGCGGCTTCCTGCGGGTTCTGGCCATGTAGTCCTCCTCAGCGGCGCTCGCGCACCGGGGTTCGAGCCCGCGTAGCTGTCCCGCAGGGCCGATTTGCGTGGTGGGTACGTTCCCAAATGACGATGGGAACGTGCCCACTCCGGGAGCTCGAAGACTGGCCGCCACCGAAAGGCTCTGTCAAGAAGTTGACGCGACTTTGTTTCGGGAGGATGTCCGTCCGCCACCCTCCGGCCCCCTCGCCCGCAGGGGCGTTCTGGCAGAATGCGCAGGCGAACGGCGGCAGGTCACGGCCAGGCCCCGCCCGGCGGATCACGGTCTGACCGACCTGGCGCGAGGGAGGCTTCATGGGCAGCAGGCAACGCCCGACGATCAAGACCGTCGCCGCGCGTGCGGGCGTGGGACGGACCACGGTGTCCCGCGTCATCAACGGTTCGGAGCTGGTCAGCGACGAGGCCAGGTCGGCCGTGCTCGCCGCCATCGCGGAGCTGAACTACGTGCCCAACTCGGTCGCCCGGGGGCTGGTGACCAGCAGGACGGACTCCGTCGCCCTGGTCATCCCCGAGTCGGAGAGCCGGCTGGGCTCGGAGCCCTACTTCTCCGCCGTCATCCGCGGCGTCAGCACCGGTCTCACCGAGCGGCGGATCCAGCTCCAACTGGTCCTCGTACGCGACCAGGCCGAGCGCGACCAGCTCACCGAGTCGGTCGCCGAGCGCCGGGTGGACGGGGTGCTGCTGGTCTCGGTGCACGAGCACGACCCGCTGCCGGGCCTGCTGGAGAACATGGGGCTGCCCACCGTCCTCGCCGGCCGGCGCGCCCACGGCGAGCCGCTCAGCCATGTCCGCGCCGACAACGAGGGCGGCGCCGCGGCGGCCGTCGCCCACTTGGTGGCCCGGGGGCGGCGGCGGGTCGCCACCATCAGCGGCCCCCTCGACATGGACGTGTCGCGCAGTCGCCTCGACGGCTGGCGGGACGCCCTGCGCGGCGAGGGCGTCGAGGCGGCGGAGACGCTGGTGGCCTCCGCCGACTTCACCGAGGCCGGCGGCGAGGCCGCGATGCGTTCACTACTTGAACGCGAGCCGGGTCTGGACGCGGTGTTCGCCGCCTCGGACGTCATGGCGGCCGGCGCGCTGGTGGAACTGCGCCGCCAGGGCCGGCGGGTCCCCGACGACGTGGCGGTGATCGGCTTCGACGACTCCGTCGTCGCCCGGCACAGCAACCCGCCCCTCACCAGCGTGCGCCAGCCGGTCGAGGCGATCGGCCGCACGATGGCCCGGATCCTCCTGGCGGAGATCGACGACCCCGGTCAGCCCCGGCAGCACGTCGTCCTGCCGACGGAACTCGTCGTACGGGAGTCGTCCTGACTCCGCCCCGTGGCGGGTGGGCGGCGGGCCGGCCCCCACGACTCGGCTGATCCGCAGGCGGCTTCCAGGGCAGGCGCAGGCGCCTCGGGCGCCCAGGTTTCGGCCGCCCAGGTTGCGGGCGTCCGGGCCTCGGCCGCGACGCCCGCCAGGCCGGGGCGGGCAGGTGGACGGGCGGGTGGGCCACGGCCGCCTGGACGCGCCGCGGCCCAACTCGGCCGTGGGCCGGTGGACCGGCGGACCGGTGGGCCGGTGGGCCGGTGGACCGGTGGACCGGTGGACCGGTGGACCGGTCCACCGGTGGGCCGTGAACCGGCCAGAGCGGCCGTAGCCGGCCCGGGCGTGCGTTCCCTTGCTCGGCCATGCCCATACAGTCCTGCCGCCCTCCACGGCAACCCCCGTGAACAAAGGGGCCGAACTTTAGCGCTCCGAACGCAAGTACCCCTGGAAAATGCCAGAACTTCCCCAAGCCTCCACCACCATGCGTAGCCTCTTGCTCACACCCCAGCCGCACCCCACGTCCGGGAGGAACCCCCGCATGCCCGGAATCGACGAGTGCCTGCTCGACATCATGAAACTCCCCGGCGCCCGCGGCGCGGCCGTCGTCGACTGGACGAGCGGCCTCGCCCTGGGCACCATCGGCGAGTCCCCGCACGACGACCACGAGGCGACCGCCGCCGAGACCGCCGAGGTCGCCCGCATGGCCGCCGAACAGCCCGCCTTCGCCCAGGACTCGGTACGTGCCGCGGCCTCCCCCGAGGGGGCCGCGGACGGGGGCGTGGAGGACGTCATCGTCACCTCCCGGGCCGGGTACCACATCCTCCGTTTCGTCGAGACCGACTTCGACAGCAGCGTCTTCGTCCACCTGTGGCTGCACCGCTCCGAGGGCAATCTGGCGCTCGCCAGGATCCGCCTCGGCGAACTGGCGGATCGGCTGGTCCTGGCATGACCTCCGCCGGCTCCTCCACCGCGGCGTTACCCCCGCTCTCCCCGATGCTCCGGCGGCTCGCCGACGAGCGGGCCACCGGGGCGCTCATGCGGGACCGGGGCACGCTCTACCTGGCGGACGGCCAGGTGGTGCACGCGGAGTCCCCGGCGACCCCGGGCATCGACGTCCTGCTGACGGCCGGCGGCACGCTGGCCAGGGCGGGCTGGTGGGAGGCGGTGGCGGCCGCCGGGGCGCGGCAGCGCGTCGCGGCGTACCTGGTGGACAGCGGTCGGGTGCCGGGGGGCGCGCTGGAACTCTGCCACCTCGGCGCCCTGTACGACGCCGCCTTCTTCGCCCTGGCCCCCACCAGCACCCCGGCCCGCTTCCGGTACGGCGTCTCGCACTGGATCGGCCCGGTGCACCCGGTCCCGGCCCGCTCGGTGGAGCGCGAGACACTGCGCCGCCGCGAACTGCTGGACCGGATCTGGCCGGACGCCGCGGTCGACACCGCGCCCCTGGCCCGCCTCACCGACGGGGCCGACCTGCCTCTGACGCCGCGCCGCCGCGCGGTCCTGGAGGCGGTCGACGGCACCCGGACGGCAGCCGCGATCGCCCTCGGACTGGGCCGCTCCGCCTTCCACACGCTGATCGACGTACGGCGGCTGGCGGCGGCGGGCGCGCTGGACGCCGTCCGGTCGTACGGCCGTCCCGAGGACGCCTCGCCCGGCGCGCACGCCGGGGCGCCCGTCCTCCCCGAGGTGACGCCCGATCCGGACATCGCCCTGCTGCGCCGGCTCCGAGACGCCCTGGAGGTCCTGTGATACGCGCGCGCCGACAGCGTGCCGAGAGGAGACAACTGATGGCCGCCGAGCGGGAAGTCCTCGACGAACTCCAGCGGCTGCGGGCCCGTGTCCCGCTGCTCTCGGGCGCCCTGGCGGCCTCGGCCGACGGCCTGGTCCTGGCCCAGGACACCGCCGGGACCGAGGCGGAGAGCCTCGCCGCCCTGACCGCCGCCGCCCTCGGCGTGGCGGTCCGCCTGACCGACGCCACCGGCCGCGGCTCCTTCCGTGAACTCCTGGTCCGCGGCGAGCAGGGCTACGTGGCGACGTACGCGGCGGGCTCCTCGGCGGTGCTGACCCTGCTCGCCGAGGACCGCATCAACGTGGGCCGCCTGCATCTGGAGGGCCGCCGCGCCGGAGCCCGGATCGGCGCCCTGGTCGACGCCGCCCTGGACCGTGCGGCCACCCCGCAGCCGCCTGCCGAGTACCCCCGCGTCCGGCCTCCGGCCCGCCCGGTCGCTCCCCCGCCGCCGCCCCCGGCGGGCGCGTCCCCCGGCACGCCCGGCAGCCTGCCCCGGCGCCCCGTATGACCCCGCCCCGTACCAGAGCCACATCCGAGCCCCCGGCCACCGCGGCCGGCGGCGCAGCACGCAAGCGATCCACCCAAGGCAAGCAACCGAGGAAGAAGAGGACTGCACCCATGGCGAACACCGAAACGTCCCTCAAGGAAGCGATGAGCGTCATCGAGGGCGCCACCGGCGTCGCCCTCGTCGACTACACGAGCGGCATGGCGCTGGGCACTCTCGGCGGCGGCAAGGACTTCAACCTGGAGGTCGCGGCGGCGGGGAACACCGACGTGGTCCGCGCCAAGCTCCGCACCATGGAGCACCTGGGGCTGAAGGAGGAGATCGAGGACATCCTCATCACCCTCGGCGGCCAGTACCACCTGATCCGCCTGCTCAAGTCCCGGGGCGGCAACGGCCTCTTCCTCTACCTGGTGCTGGACGCCGGCCGCGCCAACCTGGCGATGGCCCGCCACCAGCTCCGCCGGATCGAGTCCGAACTGGAGGTCTGAGCCCGTACGACGGGTACGCGTCGCCCGGCGCGGTCAGCGCCGCCTGCCGCCGCCCGGCGTCGCGTCCCCCGCGCGCGACCCGGTCGTCCGCAACCGGGTGGCCTTCGCGCCCAGCGGATCGCCCCCGCCCCGGCCGAGCGCGTCGGCGGTGGTCCACAGCAGGGCGTCGTGGGACTCCTCCACCCGTCCCGTCCTGCGGGCCCGCAGCCACAGCCCCGTCCCCCAGCCGGCCAGCAGCATGCCGCCGGCCGCGGGCAGGGCGAAGGCGCTGCCGAGGGCGGCGGCGAAGGCGAGCGCGAGCCACCAGGCGTGGCCGCGCCGCCAGTTGCGTACCGTCACCGAGCGGGCCTGGAGGACGTCGGAGCGGGCGGCGCGTACGGCGTGCTCGGCGAGCGCGGCGGCCCGGCCGCCGCGCACCAGGGTGACGAGGGCCGCCGCCGACAGGAACAGCAGGGCGCCCGTGAGGACGCCGATGCGGCGGCCGGTCAGCCCGTCCGGGACCAGCCCGGCGCCCGCCGCGACCACTCCGAGCCACCACAGGGGTGCCGCTCCGGCCCGCTGGACCACCGCCACCCGTACCAGTCCCCGTGCTCCGCCTCTCAACTCCCGCTCCTCCTTCACGCGTCGCCCCCGGACGCCGGGGGCCGATGTGGGCCCGGAGGTTACCGGCCTTTCCTGAGACGCGGGTGAGAAACGGTCGCCTCCGCCCCTACTCGGCGAACAGCCCCCGGTCGGCGGCGCGCGCGTCGAACCGCTCCAGCCGGGCCTGCGCGTCGGGGAGCGCGTCGCACATCGCCTCCAGCAGGACCCGGCCCAGCAGCATCGGCGCGCAGGCCGTGTCGAAGGCGAGCCCGGTCCCCACCGCCCCCGGGACGAGCACGTCCGATTCCGCGGCGACCGGCGCGAAGGCCGAGTCGGCCACGGTCACCACGCGCAGCCCGCGCTCCCTGGCGTACGCCAGTGCCTCGACCACCTCGCGCGGGTGGCGGGGCAGTGCGAAGCAGAGCAGGGCGGAGGCACCGGCCAGCCGGGCGGCGTCGATCCGGTCGACCAGCATGGTGCCGCCCTCGTCGAGCAGCCGTACGTCCGGGTGGACCTTGGCGGCGAAATAGGCGAAGCCGCGTGCCTGGGCGGCGGCCGCCCGCAGTCCCAGCACCGGCAGCGGCCGCGAGCCGGCCAGCAGTCGCCCGGCCCGCTCCAGCGGGCCGGGGTCGGCGAGGAAGTCGGCGAGCCGCCGCAGGTTGGCGATCTCACCCTCGACGGCCTGCTGGTACCCGTTGGCCTCGGCGGCCGCGGCGGGCGCGGCGGGCACCCGCTCACGCAGGTCGCGCCGGAGCGCCGGGTAGCCGTCGAAGCCGAGGGCGACCGCGAACCGCGTGACGGAGGGCTGGCTGACTCCGGCCAGTTCGGCCAGCTCGACGCTGGACAGGAACGGCACCTCGTCGGCGTGGCGCACCATGCAGTGGGCGATCCTGCGCTGCGTGGGCGTCAGCCGACGGCCCTCGAAGAGCCCCTGGAGCCTGCCGGCCGGGCTGTGGGTCATCTCTCGCGTCCCCTCGGAACTCGCCGCCATTCATCCGTCTCGCACCGTGCATGACCCTATACAGAGCGGCTGGGGGCGCCCTCACCCCGGCCCCCCGGAGCTGCGAGCGGCGAGGCCGGCGGCACCGGCGGGCCCTTCGGCGCTCGTGCCGTTCGGCTCAGGGGCGTCGTGGGGCCGGGGAGGTCACCGTCAGGCGGCCGGCCTGCCGTCAGCGGCGCAGGTGCGCCACGCCGGAGCGGACGCCCCACCGGTAGGTGGCCAGGGCGGAGAGGGCCACCGCGACCGTGTCCCAGGGCGCCGGGATCAGGTTCATCCCGCCGAAGCTGCCGAGACCTGACATGACCAGCAGCCACACGAGGTAGCCGAGGAGCCACGCGCCGGTCCGCAGCTCGGCACGGAGGTCGAGGTCACGGCGGCGCAGGACGGCGAACAGGAGCACGGCGGCGAGCAACTCGGGCAGCGCGATCCGCAGGTTCTCCCAGTCCGACCAGTGCACAAGCTCCGAGGCGACCACGAAGCCCGCCGGCGCGATCCAGCCGAGGCCGCGGACCCAGCCCGCCAGCCGCTCGGGCGCGGCCTCCCGGAACGTGCCCGCCGCCACGGAGCACAGCGCGTAGGTCAGCAGGGCCAGGGTGCCGACCACGGTGATGAGGTCCCGCCACCCGCTGGAGGGCAGCAGGATGACGACGCTCAGCGCGAAGTTGAGAGCCATGGCCCTTCGCGGGACACCGGACCGCTCCGACACCCCGGCGAACCACCGGGGCAGCGCCTCGTTCTTGGCCACCGCGTACGTCTCCCGGCTGCCGGCGGCCACCGCCACGTACGTCGAGCCGCCCGGTGAGAACACCGCGTCGGCATAGACGACCGCCGCCAGCCAGCTGAGGTTGAGCAGCAGGGCGAGCTCCCCGAACGGCGAGGCGAAGGTCAGCCCGCGCCAGCCGTCCCCGAGACTCTCCGTCGGAACGGCGAAGACGAACGTCAGCTGGAGCACGATGTTCAGGAGGACCGCGAGTCCGATGGCGGTGAGAACCGCGCGCGGTATGTCCCGCCGGGGGTTCTTCGCCTCGGCGGACAGCTCGATCGGTGAGGCGAAGCCGTCGATGGCGTAGATGATCCCCGCACCGGCGATCGCGGTCAGTGACGCCGACCAGCCGTAGGGGGCGAAGCCGCCGCCGGCTGAGATGTTGCCGGGGTGGAAGCTCGACACCAGCAGCGCCACGATCGTGAGCACGGGGACGAGTACCTTGACGGCGGTGACCAGCAGGTTCAGCCGGGCGAAGAGCCTGACCCCGAACCAGTTCAGGATGACGAGGACCAGCAGGAGCCCCACGCCGGCGAACCGGCCCCGGAGCGTCAGCGCCTCGTCCTCGTACAGACCCGGCAGGTAGCGGTTGGCGTACTGCACGATGGCGGAGGCCTGGGCGGCCATGGTGCTGGCGACCGCGAGGAGCATGGTCCAGCCGATGAGAGTGCCCGCGAGGGGTCCGTTCGCGATGAACGGCCACCGCACCATGCCGCCGGCCTCGGGCCTGCCGGCGCCCAGTTCGATGAGGACCAGGGCGACCAGCGTCAGCGCGGCACCACCGATCACCCAGGAGATCACGGCCGCGGGGCCGGCCGCCTGGGCGCCGTAGAACGAGCCGAAGAGCCAGCCCGAACCGATGATGCCGCCGCACGCCACGCCTGTCAGGCTCCAGTAGCCGAGATCGCGCTTCAGGTTGGCGTCCTGCCCGGGCTCCGGCCGGGTGTCAGGGCCCGTCGCGGTGGCCGTCACGCCGCACCTCCGGGGTTCGTTGTCCCGGCGTCGGGCACGACGCATCCGCGTGCTGTCCGTTCCATGGTGTGTCTTCCCCCGTGTGCGGTGATCGGTGAGCGGCGAGCGGCGTTCCCGTGGGTACGCGCCTCCTGTCAGGCGCGGTCGGCGACAAGTCGGGCGAGCCGCGCGATGCCCACGTCGATCCGCTCGGGAGTCAGGGCGCTGAAGGACAGTCGGATCTGGTGTGATCCGCCCTCCCCCGCGTAGAAGTGGTACATGGGTGTCCAGAGCACCCCGAAACGCTCGGCGGAGCGCGTGAGCAGGACGTCGTCCGCGCGCATCGGCAGGGTGACGACGACGAACATGCCACCCTCCGGAACGTTCCACGAGACCCCGGAACCGGGCAGCGCGCCGTCCTCACCGAAGTGCTTCTCCAGGCCGGCGAGGACGGCACGCAGGTTGTCGCGGTAGACCTGGGCCTCCCGTACGGTGGCGCGTTCCACGCTGCAGTCGTTCCTCAGCAGAAAGCCGCCCACGACGGCCTGGGCGACCGTGGAGGTGTTGAGCGTGAGCATGCTCTTGAGCTTCGCGAGCTCGTCGGCGAAGAGTGCGCCGTCGGCCATCGGCTGGTCGGCGACCACGTACCCGACGCGGGCGCCCGCGAACGCCGTCTTGGCGAACGACCCGAAGTAGACCACCCGGTGCCCCACGTCCATGGATTTCAGGGTGGGCAGCCGGCCCTCGCCCCCGTGGAACATCGAGTACGGGTTGTCCTCCAGGAGCAGCACGTCCTCCCGCTCCGCGAGCTCGAGGAGTCTGCGGCGGTCGGCCTCCGGGATGCTGACACCGCCGGGGTTGGCGAAGTCGGGCACCACGTAGCAGGCGCGCGGCCGCAGGCCGTCGGCCCGCGCACGGCGGATCTGCTCCGCCAGGTCGGCGAGGTCGATGCCGCCCGGCCCTTCGGCGACCGGCCGCACCTGCGCATCGACGAGCCGGGTCGCGCCGAGGAATCCGACATACGTGGGATACGCGGCGAGGACGACGTCGCGCTCGTCGCGGCACAGCGCCCGCAGGACCAGGACCATGGCCTCCTGGCACCCGGTGGTCACGAGCACCGATTCGGGGTCGACCGTCATCCGCTCGTCACTGGCGAGATGCCGGGCGATCAGGTGGTGGATGAACCCCTTGGTGCGGCCGTACTGGAAGAAGGTCCGGCGTACGTCCTCCGGCCCCAGTCCGAGATCGTCCACCAGGTGCCGCTCGAAGGCGGTCAGGTGGTCCCCGAGCGCGGCGACCTCGTAGAAGCCCTCGTACGGGCGGCCCGCGGCGAACGAGACGGCGTCCGGGTGGCGTCCGGCGATGTCGTTGAGCAGGGTCATCGCCGTCAGGCACGGGTCGCTCACCGAGGCGTGCAGTTCGGCGGCGTCCAGCCGGACACCGCCGGGCGCCGGCGCACGTGGTACCGGCGCGGTGTCGAGATGCTCGGAAACACTGGTCATGCGGGGTCCTGTTCTCGCCGCCCGGCCCGCCGGCGCGGAGGCGGATGGGACGGCTCGGTCACGGTGCTGGGAGCCGGGCCGGTGGACTCGGGCGACGGGTTCAGTCGGGCAGCGCTTCGGCCCGCAGTTCCAACAGACGCCAGGGCTCCCGGAGGTCCTCCTGGACCTGGCCCATGTCCTCCCCCACGGCCACGACATGGCCGTAGCGGGTGAAGAACGCGGCCGGCGGCAGGTCGAGTTCGTCCCCGGGGTCAGCGGTGATGCCGGTCTCGTGGACCGTGGGCCCGAAGCGGTCCGTGTGGGTGACGACCTCCACGGTGCGGCAGCGGCCCTCGGGCAGCAGGAACCTGACGGCCGCCGCCTTGCGGTGGACCGGAGTGAGGTCGGCCCTGCGGCCGGCTGCGGCGTGCGCCGCCGCGACCGTGGGGTCGACGCCTGTGGCGAGCAGGCCGAGGTAGGGGATGAGGTCCCCTCCGAGCCGTGCGTTGACCTCCACCAGGCGCGGGCCGCGAGGGGTCAGCTTGAACTCGGAGTGGGTCGCACCATGGGTGAGGCCGAGGGCGCGGTGGATGTCGCGGAGCTGGCGGAGCAGTTCCTCGTCCTCGAAGAGCGGGTCGCGCGCGTCGACGTCGTGGCCCGTCTCCTCGAAGTACGGTTCGAGGCCGAGCCGCTTGTGGGCGATGACGGTCGGAGTGACCTCCCCGTCGTGGATGACGGCGTCGACGCTGATCTCCGGCCCGGTCAGATACTCCTCGACCAGCACGTTCGCGGGGTAGCGCGGCAGGTCCATGAAGTCGGCGCCGTCGGCGGCGGCGAAGGCGGCCGCGATGTCGGCGGCGTCGTCCGCGCGGACGACGCCGAAACTGGCGGCCATGCCACGCGCCTTGACGATGACCGGGTAGCCGATCCTCTCCGCCGCGCCGAGTGCCTCCTCGGCGGTGGTGACGACGACGGAGGCGGGCTGGGGCACCCCGGCCGCGGCGAGGGTGGCACGCGTGGCCGCCTTGTCACGGCAGTTGGTGATGGCCTCGGGCGGGCTGCCCGGCAGACCGAGGTCCTGCGCGAGGCGCGCGCAGGACACGACCTGCGTCTCGTCGTAGGTGAAGACGCCGACGACCCGCAGGGACTCACCGACGGCCAGGGCCGCCTCGCGCACGGCGTCCGCGTCGCGGGTGTCGACGCGAGTGGCGCCCGCGCAGTACCGCAGCTGCCACGTCGCCTCGTGCGAGTCCAGGAGCCACAACCGGTAGTGCTGGGAGACCGCGGCCAGGATGTACTCGCGATAGGGGCGGTACCCGCTGCCCACGAGCAGCAGGACGGGCGCCTCCCGCGCGTCGGTGTACGGGCTGTGAACGGCCAGGTCGGTCATGAGATTCCTTCGGTCTGTACGGAGACGAGCCGTGCGCGCAGACCGGCGCACGCCGTGCGGCGAACGCGGGACGCGGCGGCTGACGAAAGGCCCGGACGACTCCGAGGAAAAGCCGCCCCATTCGCGGATCAATCCGCTGGGCCCAAGGGTCCGAGAGGTGAATACCGCAACCGGAAGGGATTTTCACCCGTCTTGATTCTTGCTGGATCCCCGAACGCCTGTCAACAGGTTTCCGGACCGTCTGGAATTCCGGACCGACACCACTCGTCCGCCGCCCGAAACTGCCGGTTCTGCGCGGACAATCGGGGATTGCACACCATTCCACGACATGGCCGCGCGCACGACCGGGACGCTAAAATACTTCACATGAATCCCCGCACACAGAACAATCCGGAGAATTTCCGGAGCACCTCATTCCCCTTTACGGAAAAGATCTCCGTCTGGCTACCGACTCCGGAATCCGAGGCGCTCATGGGCGGGCTGCCGACGGGGTTCCGGGCCGAGGTGTGGACCGGAGAGGCCGAATTTCCGGCGTCGGCGGACACCGTGGAGGTGATCATCCCGCCCTACGGCGTCGGTGCCGACCTTCTGTCCCGGTTCGCCGAGCTGCCCCGGCTCCGGCTGCTGCAGCTGGAGTCCGCCGGCGTGGAGTGGATCAGGCCGTACGTTCCGGAAGGCGTCGTGCTGTGCAACGCCAAGGGCGCGTACGACCGGGCGGTCACGGAGTGGGTCACCGGCGTCGTCCTGGCCCATCTGCTGCGACTGCCGCGCTTCGAGCAGGCCCGCCGCGATGAGCGCTGGGACTACACACACACCGACTCCCTGGAGGGCAAGCGTGTGCTGCTCGTCGGGTACGGCTCCCTCGGCTCGGCCCTGGCCCCGGTGCTGGCCGGCTTCGGCGCCGAGGTCGCAGCCGTGGCCCGGCGGGCCCGCCCGGGCGTGCACGGCGTGGACGAGCTGCCCGGACTGCTGCCCGAGGCGGACATCGTGGTCCTGCTGCTGCCGTTGACCGAGGCCACCACCGGCCTCGTCGACGCCACGTTCCTGAGCCGCATCCGGGACGGCGGCTTGCTGGTGAACGCCGGCCGTGGCCGCCTCGTCGACACCGACGCGCTGGTCGCCGAGTTGCGCGGGGGCCGGCTGTACGCGGCACTCGACGTGACCGCCCCGGAGCCGCTGCCGGCGGGGCACCCCTTGTGGTCGGCCCCCGGACTCATCCTGACCCCGCACACCGCCGGGTCGAACACCTCGCCGCCGGCGAGGGCCATGGCTCTGGCCAAGGCCCAACTGGCGCGCTACGCCGCCGGCGAGCCGCTGGCCAACGTGGTCGGAGAAGCGGGCTACTGACCGCCCCTCGGGGGCGCCGGCCCCCCGAACGGGCGGCCGGCGCCCCCGAGGACTCACAGCCAGCCGGAACGGACCAGCGCCTGGAACTGCCCCTCGACGGGTTCGGGCGGTACACCCGCCGGCCGGTTCCCGATCTCGCCCGCGCGGACCCGGTCGAGGAGCCTGCGGGTCGCGTCCACGATCTCCGGAGCCGCCCTGCGCAGCTCGGCGGCGTCGGCCGGACCGGCCGTGTCGGCGGGGAGACCGGCCGTCTTCAGCAAACCGCCGAGGTCGGCGAGGCGGTCGCCCAGCCAGCCCATCGGGTCGGCGGACAGCTCGCGGACGAAGACCCGGTCGCCCGGGTCCCAGCCCGTGAAGACCGGGTGGTGGTGGGTCCGGTCGAAGCTCCCGGGCCTGCCGTCGACCGACTCCAGGAAGTCGGCGCGCCACACCGGCTGGTCCACGGTGATCGGGTAGGCGGCGTAGACGGAGTCCACGAGTGCGCCCTGCTCGACCAGTCTCAGCTCGAGCCGGACCCCGTGCTCGGCGCTCTCCTGTCCCTTGAGTGGTTCGGGATCGACGAAGTACAGATCCCCCACCACTATGCCGACCTTGTCGAAGGCGAACATGTAGAGCATGTCGTTCCTCTCGCAGCGTACGTCGTGACCGAAGGCGGGGCAGGTCCTAGGCCGCCTTCTCCGATTCGGTTCCCACAGGCGCCCGGAAGCTGCGCACGCCCGCCCAGATCAGGACCGCCAGGACCGAGGTGATCAGGGCCGGGGCGAACCGCAGTACCTGCTCCGGCAGCGTCACGGACCAGCCCAGCAGCAGGGAGGACAGGGCGGCGCCGCCCAGGATGAACGCCCGCATGACGGCGTTGACCCGGCCGGACACCTCATCGGGTATCGCCCGGAAGCGGTACTCGTTCGTGGTGACGTTCATGCCTCCTTCCCCGGCCATCAGACAGCAGAAGCCGAGGACCACCACTTCTTCCCAGGGGGCCAGGAGGCCGACGGAGGAGACCGCGCACACCAGGAACCAGAGCCGGATGCGGCGTTCCGCCGAGGCGTTGTGCCAGAGCCTGCCGCCCAGCCACGAACCGAGGGCGCTGCCGGCGGCCCCGGCTGCGAGGACCGCGCCCGCCAGGCCGCTGGACCAGCCCCAGGTTCCGGCGGCGACGACCAGGATGATGGTCGGTACGGCGCCCGCGCCGAGGTTGTACACCGAGAGCACCAGGGTGAGCCGCGGCACTCCGCGGATCTTCCGGAAGCTGCGGAAGCCCTCGACCTGCATGCGGAGGAAGCCGCGTTCGACGACCGGCTTCTCACCGCGCGGCAGGAAGGCCGCGATGACCGCCGTGACCAGGAACGTCGCGGCGTCGATCCACAGCGCCCCGTACCCTCCGACCACGGCGAGCACCAGTCCGGCGACGGCCGGCCCGGCCGTGCGGGCCAGTTCCGTCACGGCACCGAACCTGCTGTACGCCTCGGTGAGCCTGTTCTCCGGCGCGAGCATGGGGAGCAGACTGAAGTCGCTGGTCAGGTTGGAGGTCACGGTGCCGCAGCCGGCGACCAACAGCACCACGAGGACGAGCTCGACCTGGTCCGCCATGAGCAGCAGCGGGGTCAGCGCGATGAGCACGCCTTGGACCAGTTCCGAGACCATGAAGACCATGCGGCGTTCGTAGCCGTCGATCAGGGTGCCCAGCAGGGGCGAGGCGACGAACGGCAGGTACTGCACGCCCAGGCTGAGCGCGGCCATCAGGGCGGATCCCGTACTGGCCAGGATGGTCCACGGCATCGCCAGGTGCAGGAAGGTGTTGCCCATCTCGGAGACCGACGCCGCGGAAGTCAGTAGCCAGAACTTGCCCCACGTCTTCTGCGCGGCCGGCCGCCCCGGCGGGTGCGACACGGCCGAGTCCGCGCCTGACCCGTCAGTTTCCGCACTGTCCATGCTCTGTCTCCTCGCTCCGTCCATCACTGCGGTGAGCACGCCCGCGCCCACGGGCGTGCTCACCAGGGGGTCAGCTCACGCGAGCGGCGATCGTCCGGGCGCAGTCCAGGGACTCGGTGCGGCTGGTGTCGACCTCGACGTCGTAGGTGACGCCCTTGTGCACGATCTCCGCCTGGGAGACGGCCATGCCGATGACCCGGTCACCGCGGGCCAGTTCTCGGCCGGCCGCGATCTCGGCGTCGCAGCGCACGCCGACCCAGAGCACCTCAAGACCCTCCAGCTGGGCCCGCAGGCGGTCCTGGGAGGCCGCCCCGCTGAGAAACACGTCGTCGATGATGATCCGGGCTCCGGCACGCGCCATGGCCGCGACGCCCTTCGTCCACGCCTCCTCCATCTCTCGGAAGCCGTCGCCGAGGTGGACCTCGCCCTGCTGTCCGAACTCGACGCCGGAGCCGGCCTCGACCAGGGACGGCGGCAGCCGGTCGATCAGGTCGTCGACGCCGAGGTTGATCCACGGGTGAGGGAGGATCGCCTTCAGGCAGCGGGTGATCCCCGTCTTGCCGGAGCTGGATCCACCGTTCAGGACAATGACTTGAGTGCTCACTTGATCGACTCGCCTTCGAGGGTGATGCGTTCCATTTTGCGGGTGTGCGGCCAGTAGTCGGAGACGGCGTAATGCTGGCTGGCAAGGTTGTCCCAGATCGCCACGTCGCCCTCTTCCCACGAGAAGCGGCACTGGAATTCCGGGCGCCACGCCAAAAGGTGCACCATATCCAGAATCCGCTTGCTCTCCGCCTCGTCGACTCCTTAGACGCGGACGCCCGAAACCTTGTTGGAGAAGAGGGACTTCTCGCCGGTGAAGGGATGCGTGAGGACCAGGGGGTGGGATTGCGCCGGGTACTTCTCCCGCATACGGGCCAGTGTTTCGTCGTTTCCGTCGAAGGCGGGGAAGTAGATCTGCATCCAGTCGTGGACGACGCGCAGACCGTCAAGCTGCTCCTTGACCTCGGAGCTGAGTGAGGCGTACGCCGCCGCCATGTTCGCCCAGCAGGTGTCGCCACCGCGCGGCGGGATCTGCACGGCGCGCAGGAGCGAGCCGAAGGTCGGCACCTCGCGCCAGTTGAGGTCGCTGTGCCAGGCGTTGAGGTTCCCCGTGTGCTCCTCGTCGTGGTAGATGCCGGTGATCTCCGGATACTCGTGGTACGGCTGGAACGGTGAGATGCCGTGCACCACGGGCTCGTCCTCGGAGATGAAGGGGTGCACCTCGGTCCGGCCGATCCGCTTCGCGACCTGCATGAAGGTGTGCCGGTCCAGGTGCTGGCTCTTGAAGAACACCACCTTGTGCTGCAACAGCAGCTCGGTGACGAAGTCGCGGAGCCCCGGGTCCGCCGGGTCGAGCCGGTAGTCGTCCACGACGACTCCGATGTGCGTGCCGAGCCTCGTACGAGCCACTAGTCGCCTGCCTTCGTCTCGAGTGTGTACGTGCTGATGATCCGCGCCATGTCCCGCTCCACCGCGAGCGTGGAATCCCCGCGGACGAGGAACCCTCCAGCGGTCGCCCAGATGAGCCCCTCGGAGTCGAGGACGTCACCCACCGACGGGGTGTTGACGCCCACCACGGAGCCGGGGAGTTCGTCGAGCCCGCGGACGGCGACGACCCGGACGGCACCGCTGACGGCCGGCATGTACAACCATCCCGAGGCGCCCACGTCCCGGTGGTCCAGCATGGTCGTGGGCGTGGCCACTTCGGACGGCCGGCCCAGGCAGGCCAGAACCGACTCGCGGGCCAGGTCGACGCCGTAGACCTGGCGCTGGTGCCAACTGATGCCGGCCCCGCCGAAGCGGTTGCCGATCTCCAGGAAGACCAGCTCGTCGCCGGGGGTGTGGAACAGCTCCATGTGGTACGTGCTGTCCGTGAGTCCGAGGGCTTCCAGCACCGTCCCGGTGACGTCTCGCATCCTGCGCACGAGTCCGGGGCTGTCGGGGGTCACCGCCCCCAGGGGAGCGGTGCCGTGCCGGAAGTCGAAGCAGGTGTCGAGATAGCGGGAGGCGCAGAACCAGCGCATCTCGCCGTCCCGGACCACACCGTCGATGTGGTAGATGGAGCCGTCGACGAACTCCTCGGCCTCGTACCCCTCCTCGATGCCGCCGGCGTCGGCCAGGGCCAGGAGTTCCGCGGCGCCGTCCAGAATGCGCACGCCGATGCTGGCGCCCTGGCTCCGCGGCTTGAGCACCACCCGGCCGGGCAGTCCGCGGGCGAACTCGCTCAGTTCGGCGCGCGGGGTGTCCGGGCCCACGGCGAGGAACCTCGGCACCCGGATGCCGGTGCCCGACAAGGCCTCCTTCATCGGCACCTTGTCCCGGCACAGGAGCGCCGTCTTCGCGCCGGTGCCCGGCACCCCGAAGTGCTCGCGCAGCCGGGCCGCCGGCAGCGTGGTGTGCTCGTAGAGGCCGACGATCGCCGCAGGCGGACCGAACTGCGCGACCAGGTCCTCCACGAGCTCGCGCATCCGGTCCACGGCGCGGTCGTACGTGTCCAGGTCGTCCGAATCGGGCAGGTCGAGGACCTCGATGCGGGCGAACCTCGCGGCCAGGGCGGCGGGCAGCCGCGCGGCGCTCGCCCTGGGCATCACGACGGTCACGTGGTCGGCCTCGAAGTCCACGGTGTGCGCCTCGGAGGCGTGGAACCCGATGTGGACGACGTGCGGCTTGCCCGCGTTCACGGGCGAATCGCGATCGTCTCGTGCAGGAACAGCCGCTTCGCGGTGCCGCCCCGCTCCCCGACATGGGCGACCAGTCTGTCGCTGTCGATCATCGCCGGATGCTTCTCGTCGTACTCGACGCACATGACCGCGCCGAGCCACGGCTCCTGGCCCATCGCGTACACGTAGACGGAGTCGGCGCCGAGCGCGTCGACGATCTCCGCCGCCTGCGCGAAGTTGCTGCCCTTCAACCGCCGGCCCGCGTCGATCCGGCGTTCCAGTTTCTCCGGGAAGAGCGGGCCGTAGAGCCAGCTGACCGCCGCCCCCACGCTCTCCATCCCGATGAACACCGTGTGCACCTGGCCGAGCGCGGCCGTCACCTGCGGGTACAGCTCCGGCGAGACGTTGGTGGAGTCGGCGGCGAACAGCACCCGGGTCCCGTCCAGGTCCAGCATCCAGCCGCACTTGGTACGGATCCGGATGTCCCCGTGCTCCCCGAGGAACGGCACCGCGGTGATGCTGCCGCCGGGGGTGTCGAGCGTGTCCAGGTCATCGAGTTCGACGATGTCCCGGAAGCCGAGACCCGTCAGGATCCGTTTGAGATCGGGATCGACGAGGCTGGAGTTGGCGGACTTGGCGATGACGACGCGCCCCACACGGTGACGGATCTTGATGAGCGTCTCCAGGAGCATGTGGTCCTGGTGGTTGTGCGTGATCATCACGTAGTCGATGCGCTCGGGCAGGTCGTCGAAGGTGAACCTGCCGTCGCTCTCGTGCCCGTAGCCGCTGTAGCTGATCACCGGGTCCACCAGGAAGGTGGTCCCCCGGTGCCGGACGAACACGCAGGCGTGGCCCACGTATTCGAGGACGTCCTCGCCGGGCTCCGCGTGCCCCGGGCTGTCCGCGGGCTCCGGGTCCTCTGCGAAGAAGCCCTTGAAGGCGGCAGCGCGTTCCCCGTCGAGGCCAAGGCCGTCGATCACCCGGCGCAGCTCCTCCTCGGTGAGTCCGCCGCGGAAGACCGTGTCGAGGAGTTCCGATTCCAGCGGCACCGTGACCAGCACCTGCTCGGGGGTGTAGGCGAGGACCGGGGTGGTCAGGGCGAACTGGCGCGCGTCCTGGTGGACCTCGGAGAACCTGACCTGCTGGAGAGCGGTGTCGAAGTAGGGGGAGGCGTAGAGGAACGGCTCGATGAACCGGTAGTCCGGCGTGCGGTTGTCCCGGTTGTAGAACAACTCCACACGGCCGGCCAGCGGCGCGGGCAGTCGCCGGTACACCTGGTCCAGTGAGGCGCCGGTCTGCTCCGGAAGGATCTTCTGCTCCAGCTCGTCGATGGCGTCGGCGAGTTCGAGGAGCGGGGCGTACTGCTCGCGGGCGGTGTCGTACCACTTGCGGATCCGGTCGTAGGAGCCGTCCTGCTCGTACACGAACGGGCCGCCGAGGAAGCGGGCGTTCCGCAGTGCCGTGCGGTGGGTCTGAGGGTCGGCAAGGTAGGACTCGACGATGTTTCGGTAGTGGTTCTTGAGGTACTTCGCCAGCGTCTGAGGAGGGAGCAGGTACGACCAGGCGTACCATCCCGCGACGGCCGGCTCCGCGATGACGTTCTTCTTGAGAGACAGGGTCACATCAGGCTCCGTGTTCACACACGTAGTACTGGAAGAGGTGGTCGTCCTGGCGCGCGACGGTCTGCCGGACGCGCAGCCCGGCGCTCACCAGGTCCACGGCGTCGAGCAGGACGGGGCTGTGTCCGAGCAGGACCATGGTTCCGCCCGGACGCAGCGTGTCGACCAGTGCCGGCAGAAGGGACCGGGCCTGGGCGGTGGAGACGACCTCGGAGTTGAGGAACCGGCTGAACAGGATGTCGACGCTGCCGGACTCGACGGCGGGGGAGGCCGCGTCACCGCAGACGACCCTCTCCAGACGGGAGGCGGCGAAGTCGGCCATCTGACTGCTCAGGTCCTGGCCCACCGTGCGGATCCGGGCGGGGTCCATGGTGGCGAACTCGGACAGGAACTGACCCGTCGAGCAGGCCGGGTCGTACGCGAGGAGGTCGCCGTCGGCGGCTTCGCACCACGATCGGAACCGTTCCCGGGTGTAGCGCCGGAGGTGCTGCTCACCGAGACCGAGGAACGCCGCGCGTTCCTCCGTGACCAGCCAGCCGTCGGAGGGGCTGGTCTTCTCGCGGCCGGGATCACGCTGCTTGGCGAAGGGGTGCACGATCTCCGTGAGTGGCGTGATCGCCTCGAAGGCGGCACGGCGGCCGGTCTCGTCCAGCGGCTCGAAG
This sequence comes from Streptomyces diastaticus subsp. diastaticus, assembly GCF_011170125.1. Classification (NCBI taxonomy): domain Bacteria; kingdom Bacillati; phylum Actinomycetota; class Actinomycetes; order Kitasatosporales; family Streptomycetaceae; genus Streptomyces; species Streptomyces diastaticus. The sequence goes on from NZ_BLLN01000005.1 coordinate 2,554,263, forward strand.
ACGATCCGGGCGTCAGTGTCGGAGGTACGGACGGACGTCACCGTGCCGACCACGTTGTACCAGTACACGCGGCTGCAGAAGACACCCGGCATACCCTGGTCGAGCACGTAGTCGGAGATCGTCTTGCAGCCCGCGTACCAGTGGCCCTCCGTCTGGAAGAGGAACAGCCGCTCGGGACGGTCCGTGAGCCGCTCACGCAGCTCGTGGCCGCCGGCGCGTCGCCAGCGGGTGAAGTCGCCCCGGCGAAGCTCCTCCCGGATGCTGATCTCGCCGTCGACGAACCCCGCGTCGAGGGGCGGGCCCGGATCCCAGCGCTGCTCGGAAACCACGGTCATGGCCGTGTCGGAAGTCATGCGTCAGATCTCCAAGGTCTTGATGAGTTCCCGGATGATCGGCCGGCACGTGGCGTGTACCGGTCCGCTCCAGCCCTGCTCGTCGAGCCAGAGCCGGAGTGCGGCCAGCACGCGGGGGTCCGTGGCACCGGCCTCTGTCACGGCCGCGAGCCACTCCCGCGGATCGGCCAGGGCCACGCCGCCGAGCTCGGCGCTCAGCTGGTCGGTGTCGTAGGTGCGCTGCAAGAGGACGGCTCGCCGCTCCGCCGCCCGCCCGGCGGCCGCGGTCAGCAACGTCTCCACGACGTCGGCGACGTGGCACACCGGCACGAGACCGGCCAGCCTCGGCATGACGCGGCGCTGCCCGGAGATCCGCAGCAGGTTGGCGAAGACATCGTCGTCGAGGAAGGCCGCGTCGCCCGCCTGGTGCCCGTACACGAGTCCGGTGCGGACGATGTCGACCCGGCAGCCCGTGCCGTCGAGCGCTCCGACGTAGCTCTCGGCCACGAACTTCGACTGGGAGTACGGGTCGCCGACGGCCTCCAGGGCGTCCTCGGTCAGCGGCACGAACTCCTGGCCGACGGAGGCCGCGGAGACGAACACGAACTGATGCGCGCCGCGCTCGGCCGCTGCCCGGACCAGGGTCCGGGTCGTCGCGATACTGTCCTTGACCTGGCGCTCCAGTGGCAGCACGTGGTTGACGTGGTAGCCGCAGTGCACGACGGCGCCCCAGCCTCCGGTGTCCTCCGCCGGCGCCTCCAGGTCGTCGTAGCTCAGGAACCGCACATCGGAGAAGTCGGCCTCCTGACGGCCGAACCGCACACAGTGGCGCTCGACGACGCGGCGGGGGCTGCTGGTGGTGACGACGACCAGCGGACGGCCGGTGCCGAGCAGCTTGTCGAGGACGTGCCCACCGATGAATCCACCGGCTCCGGTGACGGTGACCGTCCCCGGGGCACCTGATGCCTCCTGCCGCAGGGCCGTGAGCGAGGCGGTCAGTCCGGCCAGATCGCTGGAGACCGTGCGGAGGACGGCGGGTACCGGGGAGGCCGCGGCCTGCGGAGCGTCGCCCACGGCGGCGAGGAACCCCTCGACGGTGAAGTCGTAGTTGAGCAGGTCGAAGGCGCTCTGCACCCGCTCCTCGCCGTACAGCTGGGCGAGCTTGACCTGGAGTTGCACGAGCCCGAAGGAGTCGCCGCCCGCGTCGAAGAACGACGTGCCGGGGGTGACCGGGACACCGAGGAGTTCTTCGACCAGGGCACTCACGGCGTCCTGACCGGCTTCCTCGCCGGCTCCGCCGGACCGCGTGCCGGTGCCGTCGCGCCCGACGAGGGCGCGCAGGGCGTCCTTGTCGGCCTTGCCCGTGTGCCCGACCGGGATGTCGGGGACCAGCAGGAGTGTGTCGGGCACTTCCCAGTTCGGGAGCACCTCGCGCAGCCACGCCTTGAGCTCCGGCTCGGTCCGGCCGGTGGTGGTGTGGGCGAGGACCAGAGAGCCTTCGTGTGTCAGTACCGCGACGCGCGATCCGAGCAGCGCGGACAGCCGGCCTTCGAGCTCGGTGAGGGCGATCCGGTGGCCGAGACGCTTGATCCGGTCGTCGATGCGGCCACGGTAGAAGACCTCCCCATCGCGGAGTTCGACCTCGTCCCCGGTGTGATAGGCCCTGGCCCCGTCGACCGTGGTGAAGGGTGCTTCTCCCCGCTCCACACCTTCGTACCCCAAGGCGACTCCCTGGCCGACGATGACGAGTTCGCCCAGTCCCGACGTGTTGTACGTGTGCGTCGCCGGATCGTGGACGCGGGCCTCGTACCCGTCGACGGGGCGGCCGACCGAGGTGGTGAACCGGCTCGGCTCGGCCACGGAGAAGCAGACTGTGCCCTCGGTGGGGCCGTAGGCGTTGAACACCCGGCTGAACCGGGCCGCCATCCGGAAGTCGACCTCGGTCATGGCCTCGCCCGCGAAGACGACCGTGCCGATCATCTTGCGCGCCTCGTCGGTCAGCCGCGCGTACACCGACGGCGGGGCGGTGATCACGTCGCAGCCGTGCTCGGCCAGGTGGGTGCCCACCGCGTTCACCCAGGAGCCGCCGTCCCATACGGGGACGACGAGGGTGCCGCCGGCGTAGAGGGTCACGAGCACCTCGGCGACGGAGGCGTCGAAGGCGAGGGAGGAGAACTGGAGCACACGGTCGCCAGGTTCGACACCGAACAAGCGCGTCTGGGCCTCGCAGAGGGCCTCGACGCCCTGGTGGCCGACGTTCACCAGTTTGGGCAGCCCGCTGGATCCCGAGGTGAAGATCGAGTAGGCCGTCTCCTGCACGGGCCAGGACACCGGGCTCTCGGCACCGTCCGCCAAAGAAGCCCCGGCGGCCAGTTGAGCCGCGTCGATCACCGGCCTGCCGAGGTCCTCCTCGCGCAGGGGCTCGGTGGTGCAGCGGAGCACCAGGTCGGGTCCGGCCACACGCAGGGCCTCACGCATCCGCTCCGGCGGAAGGCCGGGGCTGAGCGGGGTGTGGACCAGCCCGGCGCGCATCACGGCCAGCGTCCAGACGAGCGCCTCCGCTGTGTGCTCGCCGACCAGCGCGATGCGTACGGCCTTCGGGTGGAGGCCGCGCAGCCGCGCGGCCCGGTCCCGGGTGATCCGGTCCAGGTCGGCGTACGACCAGGTCCGCGTACCCGACTCCAGGGCCGGCTCGGCACCGCGCGCGCCGAGGTGGTGGGCGAGGAACGTGGAAAGATCCACCGGGCTTCCCTTCAGGTTGGCTTGTCGCTCGGCGGGAACCCGTCCGGCACCGGGCGGGCCCCCCGCGCGTCAGGACTGTGCGGTGTCCGGCCGGGGGACTGTCAGTTCGCGCAGGATCTCCACGTACTCCGCCAGCGTGCGCGCGGCGACCGGCTCGTCCATGACGTCGGCGCTGTACGGCAGGACCACGACCAGTTCGTCCCCGACCTCGTTGATCTCCACCGTCAGGTCGGCCTTGGCCGTGCCGTTGTCCACGAGCCACGGCACCACGTGGGCCCCGGTGAGGGCGGCGCGGGGACGCAACGGCCCCTGGTAGGCCAGGACCACCTGGACGAGCGGCTGGCCCGACGTGCCGCCCCGGGCGCCTACCGCCCGCACGACGTCGTTGAACGCGACGTACTGGTGCTCCAGGCCCTCCTGGATCCGCTCGTCCACGGCGCCGAGCAGCGGGAGCGGGTCGAGGCGGCCGTCGAGTCTCACCCGCATCACCACGGTGTTGGTGAAGAACCCGATGACGTCCTCGGCCTCCTGGCTCGGCCGGCCCGAGAAGGGAGAGCCGATGAGGACGTCCCGCTGCCCGGTGCGCCGGGACACCAGTACGGCGAGGGCCAGGAGACACACCGCGTACGGGGTGGTGCCCGCCTCCTTGGCCAGCCTTTCGACCGCCGCGCGTAGTTCGGGTCCCGTCTCGTGGTTCACCCGGCCACCGAGGTGGCTGAACGAGGCCGACCGGGTACCCGCGGTCGAAAGGTTCGTCACGGTGGGGGCGCCGTCGAGCACGGCGCGCCAGTGATCGAGACCCGCCGCGAGCACCGGGTGCCCGGCCGTGGTGCGCTGCCACAGGGCGTGGTCGCGGGGGCGGAGCTCCTTCCCGGGCCGCGGAGCCGGTTCCCGTCCCGCCCCGCGCGCGGCGTAGCACTGCGCCAGGTCGTGGTCGAGCACGTCCTGCGAGAGGCCGTCAGCGACGGTGTGGTGGGTGACGAGGACAAGTACCCGTGTCTCCGCCCCCAGGTCGAGCAGGGTGGCTCTGAGCAGCGGTGCCCGCTCCAGGTCGAAGGGGAGGGCACCGAGTTCCGCGACCCGCCGAGTGGCCGCCGCGAAGGGATCGGCGGTCCCGGTCAGATCCTCCTCGGCCAGCTCCACCGTGACGTGCGCGGCGATGTCGACGCGGAGGTCGGCGCCGTCCAGGTGCAGACTGCTCCGAAAGGCCTCGTGCCGGTCCGCCAGGTCCTGCACCGCGCGCCGCAGGGCGGACAGGTCCACGGGTCCGGTGATGTGGAGGGCGGACGTCTCGTTGTAGGCGACGGACGCGGCCTGCTTCGCCCGGGCCTGGGCCCAGAGGCGCCGCTGGTGCAGGGAGGCGGGGTGCGACGGGCCGGCCGCGGTGCGGGTGAGCGGCGGCAGGGCACCACGTCCGGCGTCGCCGGCTGCCAGAAGGCGGGCCAGGTCCGCCAGGGTGCCGGCGCCCACGAGTTCCCGGACGGTCAGCGGAACGCCGAAGTGTTCGCGGATCCGGTTCTGCGCCCTGATGGCCTGGAGCGAGGTACCGCCGAGGGCGCGGAAGCCGTCCTCGGGACCGACCTCCTCGACCTCCAGGACCTCCTCCCAGATGCGGGCCAGGTCAGCCTCCGGCCCGGGGCGCGGAGCCGGCCGGGCGACGCGGGAGCCCGCCCCCCGCCGGCGGTGCGCGCGCAGCGCGGCCAGATCCACCTTGCCGTGCTGATTGAGCGGGAGGCGCTCCAGGGGCACGAGGAACGACGGCACCATGGCGGGCGGCAGCTCATCGGCCAGCCGGTCGCCCAGTTCCTTCTCCACCCCAGGGGTGCCGACGACAAAGCCCACGAGCCTGGCGTCCGAGCCCTCCCCCTGGACGACGACCGCGCAGGACCGCACGCCCGGGTGTGCGGCCATCACCGCTTCGATCTCTCCCCGTTCGACGCGCTGGCCACGGACGTTGAGCTGTCCGTCCACGCGGCCCAGGAACTCCAGATTGCCGTCCGGCAGGTACCGCACCCGGTCGCCGGTGCGGTAGAGGCGGGAGCCGGGCCGCCCGCTGAAGGGGTCCTGCGGGAACTGGCGTTCCGTGAGTTCGGGGAGTCTCCAGTATCCGCGCGCCAGGCCCCGGCCGCCCACGTGGAGTTCACCCGGCGCGCCTTCGGCGACAGGATTCATCTGCTCGTCGAGCACGTGCAGTTCGCGACCGGGCAGGGCCTTGCCGATCGGCGGTGCGTCGCCGGGCGGGCGTTCGTCCGAGGCGCTGGCCGCGACGGTCACCTCGGTGGGGCCGTAGAGGTTGATCAGGCGTCGGCCGCTCCCCCAGCGTTCGGCTGTCCGGGGCCGGCATCGCTCCCCGATGTAGGCGAGCGTGTGCAGGGCCGGCAGGGGCGGTTCCTCGGCCAGCTCGGCGAGCAGCGCGGGGGGCAGCAGCGCCGTGGTGACGCGGGCGTCCCGGAGGAACCGCACCAGGCCGGGCCCGGCCGTCTCGGTGCCGGCGGGCGGGATGACCACGGTGCCGCCGGCGGCGAGCACCGCGTAGATGTCGAGGGCCTGGATCTCCCAGGTCAGCGGGTAGAACTGGAGGAACCGGGTGCCGGGCGCGAGGCCCAGGTAGGGCTCGATCATCTCCATGAAGTAGGTCATGGAGTCGTGCACGTGCATGACGCCCTTGGGGCGGCCCGTTGTTCCGGACGTGTAGGTGATGAAGGCGAGCCTCTCGGGATCGCCTTCGGAGGGCACCGCGCCCGGCTCCCCCGGCATCGGGGCGACGTCCGTTCCGTGCGCCGGCGACGCGTCGTCCAGCTCCTCGGCGACGAGGAGCGGTATACCGGCCGGGGGCACCGTGTGCCGCATGGCGCGGCTCGCCACCGCCAGGCGCGGGGCGATGTCCTCGAGGATCCAGCGCAGCCGTGCCTCCGGATACGCGGGGTCCAGGGCGACGTAGCTGCCACCCGCCTTCAGGATGCCCAGCAGCGTCACCACCATGGCGGCGGAACGCTCCAGGGACACCGCGACGAAGACGCCCGGCGCGACGCCGTGCGCGCTCAGTCTCCGGGCCGCGGCGTCGGACCGGCGCTCCAGTTCGCGAAAGTCGAGGCATTCGTCCCCGTACTCGACGGCCGGAAGGCCCGGAGTCGACCGAGCACGTGCGGCTATGAGGCCGTGAATGGTGGACCGGCTCATTTACAGAAATCCACGGTGCGTTTCCCCCTGCGCAGTGCAATTTCTTCGCCGCGAAGCCCATGACCTCGGGGCACAATGGAAGGAACAACGAAGGAAGGCAAATTTCACCCATCCCAGCGAAACCTGCCGGATCGGGAGCACGGAGCTCATCCGGCAAACTCGCGGAACTCACCGGATGCGGGCATACGGATACCCCGGCGGCAGTTCTGGCTGAAGAATCGCAGGGCGCGGGAAGTCGCACACACCCATCACGAAGAAGCGGGACGCTCCCCGAATCGGCCATCAGCCTCGAACGAGGCGGATCACGCAATAGCTGCGGGGTGACCGATGGAAAGGGGAGTCACCGAAGAGGCTTGGAGCCCTACTGGACGCGCCCGAAAATGTCCGGAAGTTCGCCCCGCTGGAAAGAGAAAGTCCTGAAAATCCTGCGCGACGGCTGACACTCCGCCGCTCCACCCCGTTCCATCCTCACTCCGCATCCCCCGTTTCACGCAATTTTCGGCACGCCTCGCGAGCCGCGAGCTGCACTATAGTTTGGGCCCGCAGAGGAGGCAAGAGTCAATCTCTGCACGCGACTTGACGAAGATGCTTGCGCCGTTCGGACGTTTCTGTTTCGATGACGGACGCAAAAGGTGAAGGCCTTGACACGGGGGTGTCTTCGATGGGCGACACAGACGGGCACAGCCCGGGTACGCCATTCAATACCACAGCGTCGTGCCCCTTCGGAACTCCGGCACCGCAACAGAATGCCGAACAGGCCGAACCTTCACGAAGCGGATCGAGGCGCGACCCCGGTCCGCCACTCGGGACCCGGCTGGAACCTCTGGAAAAGTAGCGGTCTCAACCACCGAAACCACACGGTTCCGGCTCGTCCCGGCGCATTCCCAGGCCATGCCCGGCAAGCGGAATAAATGAATCCGCCAGGCCGGAACGGTCGTCTGCGACGACGCGCACGGTCGAGCCCGTGCGGGTTTCGGCAGGCCGGACCCGGAATCAGTCTCGACCTCAGGGAGGCGCCTGGTGATTCAGGTACGTGAACCGACACAGCCACCGGCCGTCGCCGGCGGCGATCCCACCGGCAGCACCATCGCACCGCTCGACGACGTGGCGATCAGCCTCACCCCCGCCGAACGCGAAGCCGCCGGCGAGGTGTTCGCCGCGTCGGCCCGCGCCCTGAAGGGCCGGCCGCTGGACGACGAGGAGGTGCTGACGGAGGCCGAGTTCGCGGGGCTCCGGCTGCCGAGGCGGATCCTGGAGGCACTCGGCCGGTTCCGCCGGCAGGGCAACGACGCCGGCGCGCTCCTGATCCGGAACATGCCGGTCGACCTCGCGCCCCCCGCCACTCCGGCCGACGGGTTCCTCTCCCACTGGAACGACCTTCCCGTGGCCACTTTCGGGCAGCTCGCCGTGGCGTCGACCGTGGGTGACGTCATCGCCTACGCGGACGAGAAGCTCGGCAGGCTCGTCCAGGACATCACCCCGGTCCAGGGGGACGAGAGGCGTCAGGAGAACTCCGGGACGGTCTATCTCGAACTCCACACCGAGGACGGGTTCCACCCGTCCAAACCGGACTTCATCACGCTTCTGTGCATACGCCCCGACCACGAACGCGTCGCCCGGACCGTCGTCGGCGCGGCCGCCGGGGCGCTGCCGCTGCTGTCCGAGCGAGCCGCCGGCGTCCTGAGGGAACCTCGCTTCCGCCTCAGGGTGAGCAGCTCGTTCGGGGGCGGCGCCGACGACCTGCTCACCGAGCCTCTGCCGGTACTCTCCGGCACGGCCGAGGTCCCGGACCTCCTCGCCGACTTCCACGCCATGGACGCACTCGACGAGGAGGCGGGAGCGGCCCTGGAGGAACTCAGGTCCGCCTTCCTCGCCACCTTGCGGGGCGGTGTCCTCGAAGCGGGGGACCTGGTCGTCGTCGACAACCGCACCGCCATCCACGGCCGTTCGGAGTTCACCGCACGTTACGACGGAACCGACCGCTGGCTGCGCCGGTGCTTCGCCGTCACAGACATCCGCTCCTCGCGAGCGGACCGACCGGCCGGCTCCCGTGTGTGCCACCCCCTGCGGGACATCGGCCTCTTCGTCCCCGGCCCTTCCACCACTCCACGAATCGAGGGTCCGGCGTGCATGGGTTCCTGACCGGCCTGGAGGAGATCGCCGACCAGCCGCCGCGGCACATGCTGCTGCTGTACTCCGGCGGCGTCGACGGGACCTACCTCCTCCAGCGGCTCCAGTCCCTGGGAGTCAGGGTGACGGCGCTGCACCTTCGCATCGGCGACCGCGAATCCTCGGCCACCGCGGCCGCACACGCCCGGCAGTTCGGCGCGAGCTTCATCGACGTGGACGTGACGGACCAGTTCTTCGACGTGTTCGCTCCTGCCGCCGTCCACGCGGACGCCGTGTACCAGGACCAGTTCCCGGTCGGTTCGACGCTCACCCGGCCGCTCATGGCCAGGACTGCCGTCCGGGTGGCGCGGGAACACGGATGCGAGGTGATCGGCCACACGGCGACGTACATGCAGAACAGTTCCATCCGGCTCAGCGGTTCGATCGCCGCCCTTGCCCCGGAGATCGGCGTGGCCGCGCCGTTCCTCGGCTCCGACCTGCCGCGTGAGGCCAAGCTGGCCGCACTCGCGGAGGCGGGCATCTCCTTTCCCGAGGGCATCCACAGCGTCGACGCCAATCCCTGGGCGCGGGTCATCGAGTGCGGCTCCCTGGAGAGCCCGGAGAACCGCCTGGACGAAAGCGTCTTCCGGTGGACCCGGGACGTCGAGGACGCTCCCGCCGAGCCGGCCGAGCTGCTCCTCACGTTCCGACGGGGGCTGCCGGTGGCCCTCGACGAGGCGCCGATCGCCTTCGGCGACCTCGTGGAACGCCTCAATCTGCTGGCCGGGGAGCACGGAGTGGGCCGGTCCTCCGGGCTCGAGGACACTCCGTTCGGTGTGAAGAACCACGAGGTCCGCGAGGCACCCGCCGCCACCGTGATCATCAAGGCCCACCAGGTCATGGCCAACGCGGTCTTCACGGCCCAGGAGCACGCGGTTCGCGGGGCGATCGCCCGGGAGTGGACGACGACCGTGGTCCAGGGCGGCTGGTTCAGCCATCTCGGCGAGAGCCTGGCCAGATGCCTGGCCGACCTGGACCGCCCCCTGGAGGGTTCCGTGCGGCTGCGGCTGCACCGGGGGGCCGTCACCGTGCTCAGCGTGAACTCGCGGAACGGTCTCTACTACACACGGTTCGGCGAGACGTTCCACGCGTCGATGTCCGACTACTCCTACACGCCTTGGCTGTCACTGGCCACCCTGCCCAGCCGACTGCGACGATTCGGAGCTCCACGATGACCACCGCCAAGAGGGACCTCGTCGACCTTTCGCACGTGGTGCGCCAAGGCATGACCACCTACCCGGGGCTGCCCGGGCCGGTGATCGAGGACCACATGTCACGCGTGGATTCCCGGGACCGCTACTCCCCCGGTACGGAGTTCCAGATAGGGCGCATCACCCTCGTCGCGAACACCGGGACCTACGCCGACGTCCCCTTCCACCGCTTCGAGGGCGGCGCGGACCTCTCGCAGGTGCCGCTGTCCCGGTTCGTCGACCTGGAGGGCGTGGCGGTCAGCGTCCCCGCCGGCTCTCCGAGCGGCGTCGGCCCCGAGGTGTTCGACGGCCTCGAGGTGACCGACCGTGCCGTCCTCGTCCACACGGGCTGGGACCGGCACTGGGCCACTCCGTCCTACGGGGACCCGGCCCACCCCTTCCTCACGGAGGCGGCCGTCGCCTGGCTGGTGGCCAGGCGCCCCGCCCTGGTGGGTATCGACTCGGTCAACATCGACGACATGGCCGACCTGGCGCGGCCCGCGCACACCGGACTCCTCGCTGCCGGCATCCCGGTGGTCGAGCACATGACCGGCCTGGGACAGGTCGTGGGCCAGGACTTCCGCTTCCACGCCGCGCCGATCCCCGTCGCCGACATGGGCACCTTCCCCGTACGGGCCTACGCCCTCGTCGACCGAGAAGGGTGACCGGCACCGCCGGCGCGAAGGACCACACTGCTGCTACGGAGGTCGTGGACATGGAGAAGTACCACCTGGACGCCCGGGCCAACGCGGACATCGACGAGCTGGTGCGGGAGTTGACCCGTGACCTGTCGAGCGTGCACGAGGCGGCGTTCCACAGAAGAGCCGCGGTGCTGGCGCACGAGTTGCCCCGGGAGCTCCGGAAGGCACTCGTCGGATTCCGGCTCACCGAGCCGTCCGGGGGGTTCCTGCTGTCCGGCATCCGGATCGGGGAGGAGATCGGCCCCACCCCCGCCGACTGGCACCAGCCCGCCGGGGTGGTCTCGCCCGCCCTGCGCGAGGAATCGGTCTTCGTCCTCTGCGCGCAGCTCCTCGGCGACCCCTTCGGGTACGCCACCCTCCAGAACGGGCTGATGATGCACGACATCGTGCCCATCCAGGGGCATGAGAAGGAGCAGATCTCCTCCGGCTCCGAGGAGACCCTCGAGTGGCACACCGAGGAGGCGTTCCACCCCCACCGGGCGGACTACACCGCGCTGATGTGCCTGCGTAATCCTTACGGCGCGCCGACCACGTACGCCGAGATCTCCGACCTCGACATCACCGAGGCGGACCGCGCCACACTCCGGCAGCCGCTCTTCGCCACCCGGCCGAGCGGCTCGCATTCCGCGGAGCGCAACGCGTACACCACCCACCTGCCAAAGAGCCGGCACGCCCTGGCGAAGGAGAGCTTCGACCGGATCGAGGAGCAACACCGCAACCCGCCGACCGTGAGCGTCCTGTTCGGTGACGAAGCCGATCCCTACCTGTGCGTCGATCCCGACTGCATGACTCCACTGACCGAAGAGGCGGCCGGGGCGCTGGAGCGACTGTGTGCCGAGATCAACCGCAAGCTCCAGGACGTCAACCTCACCCCCGGTGACATCCTCTTCCTCGACAACAACAGCGCGATCCACGGACGCCGGCCGTTCAAGGCGCGCTTCGACGGCTCGGACCGCTGGCTGAAGCGGATGAACATCACCCGCGACCTGCGCCGTTCGCGGTCCCGTCGGCTCTCGGCCGACGACCGCGTCGTCCGTTAGGGGATGTCATCGAAGTCCCGCACGGTGTCCGCGGTCTTCGGTGCCTGCTTTCGGCGTGCCGGACGAAGGACTACGTGGCGCGGGGGGATTGGGCCTTCGGCCGGTGCGGCGAGAGGCGCGCCGGACGCCGTGCGGGACTTCGAGAACGCCCCCGGGGGATGCCCCGGCCGCTCGACGTGTCTTCGCGGCCCGCGGTCCTCCCACCGCGGGCCGCCCAAGCTCACCCGGCCGCGTGCAGCAGGGGGAAGGCCTCGGCCACCGAGGTCACGACCTGTCCGGAGACCGACTCCCCGTCCTGGGGCGTCCGGCCGCCGGAGACCCAGATCGTCGACATACCCACGGCGGTGGCGCCCGCGATGTCGTGTTCCAGGGAGTCGCCTATCATCCAGGCCCCGTCAAGTCCGGTGCCCGCGCGGTCGGCGACCAGCCGGAAGATCTCGGGGTCCGGCTTGCGCATCGGCTCGTCGTCGGCGAAGCAGACCACGTCGAAGAGATCCGCCAGGCCGTCCCGCATCTTCGGCTGCTGGTCCACCTCCGTACCGTTCGTCAGAAGGGCCGTCCGCCACCCGCGCGCCCGCAGTTCCGCGAGGTTCTCCAGTACGCCGTCGAACGTGCGGGAAAGACGTGGTACGCGGTCCAGGAATATGCTGCGGAGTTCATCCGGTGATTCGGTGAAGCCGAATCTGTCGATGATGGCCTGAAAAGATTCCCGAGGGGATACCGGACGCTCCTGTTCCGCCCGGAGGAATTCGAGCCCGGCCGCACCGAGGTTCCGCTGTTCGGAGACTTCGATGAACCACCGGTCCACCGCTCCGGTGCTGTCCACCAGCGTATCGTCGAGATCGAAGATGGCGAATCTTTCCATGTGGCCCCAATCATGTGGTGGGTGCGGCAGGACCGAGTACCGGAACCCCGCTATTCGCGGGCGCCCGTCGGCGCCGGCAGCGCGTCCAACTCGTCAAGGTCCTCCGCGGACAGGACCAGTTCGGCCGCCGCGACGTTCTGCTCCAGGTAGCGCGGAGTCTTGGTGCCCGGGATCGGGATCACGTGCTCGCCCTGGGCGAGCAGCCAGGCGAGGGCGACCTGGGCAGAGGTGGCGCCACGACGCCGGCCCACCGCCCCGACCCGGTCCACCAGCCCGGCGTTGGCCGCCATCGCCTCCTCGGTGAACCGGGGCATGTCGGCCCGGTCATCGCCTTCGGTGAGGTCCCCGCGGGTCCTGTAGCGCCCGCTCAGAAGTCCGCTGCCGAGCGGTGAGTGGCACAGGAACGCGATGCCGTGCTCGCGGCACAAGGGCACGACGTCGTCCTGGAAATCCCGCGTGAACAGGGAGAACTCCGATTGGACGGCGGCAACCGGGTGTACCGCACCTGCCCTGCGGACCTCGTCCGCGGACGCCTCGGAGACACCGAGGGCGCGCACCTTGCCCTCGGCCACGAGGTCCGCGAGCTCGCCCCAGCTCTCCTCCACCGGGACTCGCGGGTCGACACGGTGCAGGAAGTAGAGGTCGAGGTGGTCGGTGCGCAGACGCCGCAGGCTGGCCTCCAGGGCCGACCTGAGGTACTCCGGGCGTCCGTCGAGGGTGACCTCCGCCCCGTCGAACCGGACACCGCCCTTGCTCGACAGCACGGCCTCGTGACGCCGGCCGAGCAGAGCGCGCCCGACGAGTTCCTCGTTGGCGAACGGCCCGTACACATCCGCCGTGTCGATCAGATTGACGCCCAGATCGAGCGCGCGACGGATGACGGTGATGGAGGTGCCGTCATCGCGGTGTCGCGGATCATAGGCGAAGGACATTCCCATCGCGCCCAGTCCTATCCGGCCGACGGCCGGACCTCCGTCACCGAGTTCGGTGGTGCGCACGAAACATGCCTTTCGAACAGGAGCGGGGCGTATCGCCTTTTCTTCGGGGTCGACATGAACGCCCCGTCACAGCATCATCGGCCGAGTCAGCATAGGACCCTCCGGCATGGCGCGACAACCCTTTCCTAAAAGGCTTTCGGCGCCGCCGAGAACTGTTGAGTCACTGCGCGGGAATTTCCCGTCCTGAAGTTGATCGGCGCAGAGGTCTCCGCGGTCCCGCGCGTGGTGACGCCGCGTCACCTCCGGCCGGGGCGGTCGAGCAGGCGGCGAAGCCGCTCCGCCAGTTCCGCCCGCCCTCGGGCCTCGGACGGAGGGGGTGCGCGGGGACCGCCGCACCCCCCGGGCCGGGCCCAGGAGGGCGGGACGACGGCGGTCCCCGCGAGGGGCGGGCGCCGGGTCAGGGCCGGGCGCCGCGCCCGCGGGCGTCGTTCGGAGGTCCGGGAGCCGCTCCGGAGGTCCGTGACGCCGTTCGCGTGCCGGTGGTGAGCGGCACATCGCCCCCGGTTCTCCCGGTGGTCGTGTGCCGTCCCCTGCCGACACCCACCAATGTGCCCGACGCGTGTTAACCGGGTGCTGCGCCGACGTGTCGGGCTCGTACCACTTGCGCGAAGGGGAGCGCGGCCCGCCCCCGGGCGTCCGGGGCGCGGGCCGCGCGGTCGGTCACTTGACGGCGGTGCCGGCCGAGCGGGCGAGGAAGGAGAGCAGGTCCTGGCGGCTGACGACGCCGGTCGGCTTCCCCTCCACCAGCACGATCGCGGCGTCCGCCTGGCCGAGGACGGCCATCAGGTCGGCGACCGGCTCGCCGGAGCCGACCTGCGGCAGCGGGCGCGACATGTGCTTCTCCAGCGGGTCGTCCAGGGCCGCCCGGCTGGCGAAGAGGGCGTCGAGCAGTTCCCGCTCGACGACGGAGCCGACGACCTCGGCGGCCATCACGTCGGGGTGGCCGGCGCCCGGCTTGACGATCGGCATCTGGGAGACGCCGTACTCGCGCAGCACCTCGATGGCCTCACCGACGGTCTCCTCGGGGTGCATGTGGACGAGGTGGGGCATGTCGCCCTCCTTGTCGCGCAGCACGTCGCCGACGCGCGGCTCGTCGCCGCCCTGGTCGAGGAAGCCGTAGTCGTTCATCCACTCGTCGCTGAAGATCTTCGAGAGGTAGCCGCGGCCGCTGTCGGGCAGCAGCACGACGACCACGTCGTCGGGGCCGAGCTCCCGGGCGACCTCCAGGGCGGCGACGACGGCCATCCCGCAGGAGCCGCCGACCAGCAGGCCCTCCTCCTTGGCGAGGCGGCGGGTCATCTGGAAGGAGTCCTTGTCGGAGACCGCGACGATCCGGTCGGTGATGTCCCGGTCGTAGGCGGTCGGCCAGAAGTCCTCACCGACGCCCTCGACCAGGTACGGACGGCCCGAGCCGCCGGAGTAGACCGAGCCCTCGGGGTCCGCGCCGACCACCTGCACACCACCGTCGCCGGCCTCCTTGAGGTAACGGCCGGTGCCGGAGATGGTGCCACCGGTGCCGATGCCCGCGACGAAGTGGGTGATCTTCCCGTCCGTCTGCTCCCACAGTTCGGGGCCGGTCGAGTGGTAGTGGGAGAGGGGGTTGTTCGGGTTGGAGTACTGGTCGGGCTTCCACGCCCCCGGCGTCTCCCGGACCAGCCGGTCGGAGACGTTGTAGTACGAGTCCGGGTGGTCAGGGTCGACCGCGGTGGGGCAGACCACGACCTCGGCGCCGTACGCCCGCAGTACGTTGATCTTGTCCAGCGAGACCTTGTCGGGGCAGACGAAGACGCACTTGTACCCCTTCTGCTGCGCGACGATGGCGAGGCCGACGCCGGTGTTGCCGCTGGTCGGCTCGACGATCGTGGAGCCGGGGCCGAGCAGGCCGCGCTCCTCGGCGTCCTCGATCATGCGCAGGGCGATGCGGTCCTTCACGGAGCCGCCGGGGTTGAAGTACTCGACCTTGGCCAGGACCGTCGCCTGGATTCCCTCGGTCACGTTGTTGAGCCTGACCAGCGGGGTGTTGCCGACCAGGTCGACCATCGAGTCGTGGATGTGCACCGTTGTCTCCGGGCGTCGATGAACTGCGTAACGCAGGGCTGTATGGGTGGGCACAGCGTAAGCCGCCCGGGGCCTCGCGCGTGGCCGTCAGGGATTGGCGGACCTGCCCGGCGGGGCACAGTGTGGGTGTACGGCTACGAGGAGGTGGCTGCCGGTCATGTCGAGGGCGAGGGTGGCACGGCGGATCGCGGCGGGCGCGGCGTACGGCGGTGGCGGCATCGGGCTGCTGGGCGTGGCCGGTGTCGGCGTGCTGCTGGCCGAGGCGCAGTTGGCCAAGCGTTCCGTGGGGAGCCAGGGGGACGGCGCCGCGCCGCCGCGCGCCGACGGGGTGTACGGAAGGGCGTTCGGCGTCCGGCCCGAGGGCGGGCCGGAGGTGGAGCCGCTGCGGTTCCTCATGCTGGGCGACTCGACCGCCGCCGGGCAGGGGGTGCACCGTTCCCGGCAGACCCCGGCGGCGCTGCTCGCCAGCGGCCTGGCGGCCGTCGCGGAGCGCCCGGTGGAGCTGCGGAACGTCGCGGTGCCCGGCGCCCGCTCCGACGACCTCGACCGGCAGGTCTCGCTGGCGCTGGCCGACGGCGGCTGGGTCCCGGACGTCTGCGTGCTGATGGTCGGCGCCAACGACGTCACCCACCGCATGACCGCCACCGAGTCGGTACGGCTGCTCGCCTCCGCGGTACGGCGGCTGCGGACGGCCGGGGCCGAGGTGGTGGTCGGGACCTGCCCCGACCTCGGCACCATCGAACCCGTCTACCAGCCGCTGCGCTGGCTGGCCCGGCGGGCCTCACGGCAACTGGCGGCCGCGCAGACGATCGGGACGGTGGAGCAGGGCGGGCGGACCGTGTCGCTCGGGGACCTGCTGGGGCCCGAGTTCGCGCAGAACCCGCGGGAGCTGTTCGGGCCGGACAACTACCACCCCTCGGCGGAGGGGTACGCGACGGCGGCGATGGCGGTGCTGCCCACGCTCTGCGCCTCGCTCGGCCTGTGGCCCGAGGGGGAGCGGCCGGAGGCCGCTCGGGACGAGGGGTTCCTGCCGGTGGCCCGCGCCGCCGCTCGGGCCGCCTCCGAGGGCGGCACCGAGGTGGCCGCGGCCGGGGGCGCGCGGGGGCCTCTCGCCCTCCTCAAGCGGCGCCGGCGCCGGCGCATCACCCACGAGCCCTCCCCCGCTCCGGCCACGGGGGCCCCGGCGGCCGAGGGGGCCGAGGGGGG
Source organism: Streptomyces diastaticus subsp. diastaticus (assembly GCF_011170125.1). Taxonomy (NCBI): domain Bacteria; kingdom Bacillati; phylum Actinomycetota; class Actinomycetes; order Kitasatosporales; family Streptomycetaceae; genus Streptomyces; species Streptomyces diastaticus. The sequence continues at coordinate 2,570,744 of NZ_BLLN01000005.1, forward strand.
CGGCCTCGATCGCCGGCCGGGCTGAGTTCCGGTACGGACCGGCTCAGGAGCACCGGTTCACGATGCCGAGCATCACCTCGGCGCTCCCGGCCCAGCCGGCGTCCGGGGCCGCCCGGCCCGGCCGGTGCCTGGGGACGCCGGGCGGCGGCACCGGAGCACCGCCCCACCCCAGGACGGCTCGGCCCCCGTCCCTCCGGTCGAGCCACACACCCATGAGCAAGCGCTTAGAAAGTGCGGCCCGTGTCACAGCCCCCAGTGGGTGACCCGCACGTTACGTACGGGTAGCTTCCGCAGGAGAAGCCCCGCCCCCGTACCGACTGGAGCCGCCCGATGCCCGAAGCCGTGATCGTCTCTGCCGCCCGCTCCCCCATCGGCCGCGCCTTCAAGGGCTCCCTGAAGGACGTACGCCCGGACGACCTGACCGCCCACATCATCGAGACGGCCCTGGCCAAGGTCCCCGAGCTGAACCCTCGTGACATCGACGACCTGATGCTCGGCTGCGGCCTGCCCGGCGGCGAGCAGGGCAACAACCTCGGCCGGATCATCGCCGTCCAGATGGGCATGGACCACCTGCCCGGCTGCACGGTGACCCGCTACTGCTCCTCCTCCCTCCAGACCAGCCGCATGGCCCTGCACGCCATCAAGGCCGGCGAGGGCGACGTCTTCATCTCGGCCGGTGTCGAGACGGTCTCCCGTTTCGCCAAGGGCAACTCCGACTCCCTGCCGGACACCCGGAACCCGGTCTTCGCCGAGGCGGAGGCCCGCACGGCCGCCGTCGCCGAGCAGGGCGCGGACTCCTGGCACGACCCGCGCGAGGACGGCAAGCTGCCCGACGCGTACATCGCGATGGGCCAGACCGCGGAGAACCTGGCCCGGCTGAAGGGCGTCACGCGTGAGGAGATGGACGAGTTCGGCGTCCGCTCGCAGAACCTCGCCGAGGAGGCCATCGAGAAGGGCTTCTGGGAGCGCGAGATCACCCCGGTCACCACCCCGGACGGCACCGTGGTGAGCCAGGACGACGGCCCGCGCGCCGGCGTCACCCTGGAGGGCGTGCAGGGCCTGAAGCCCGTCTTCCGCCCCGACGGCCGCGTCACCGCGGGCAACTGCTGCCCGCTCAACGACGGCGCCGCCGCCCTGGTGATCATGTCCGACACCAAGGCGCGCGAACTGGGCCTGACCCCGCTGGCCCGCATCGTCTCCACCGGCGTCTCCGGCCTCTCCCCCGAGATCATGGGTTACGGCCCGGTCGAGGCGAGCAACCAGGCCCTGCGCCGGGCCGGGCTGAGCATCGACGACATCGACCTCGCCGAGATCAACGAGGCGTTCGCCGCCCAGGTCCTCCCCTCCTACCGCGACCTCGGCCTGCCGCTGGAGAAGGTCAACGTCAACGGCGGCGCCATCGCCGTCGGCCACCCCTTCGGCATGACCGGCGCCCGCATCACCACCACCCTCATCAACAGCCTCCAGTTCCACGACAAGCAGTTCGGTCTGGAGACCATGTGCGTCGGTGGCGGCCAGGGCATGGCCATGGTCATCGAGCGCCTGAGCTGACCCGGCACGGAACCCACGGAGGGTGGCCCCGCGCGCACGCCGGGCCACCCTTCGCAGGTGGGGAGGGGAGGGGCGCGAAGGCCCCCCTCCGCCCCGCTCACCCCTCCTCCGTTCCGTGACCCAATCTCCCCCAGGATGTGACCTATATCCCGGGGGATCGGCGTTTTCGCAGGTCACTATGGGTCGAGGGGGAACGACCCACCGAAAGACCTGTCCCTTTCGTGACGTAATGCACTGACAGCCGGATGGTTCGCCCTTCAAGCTGATGTAGGAAGTCGGGGACCGACTCGAACCGGGAGTACGTCAGTGAGCGCCATGACCCTTGCCCTGCTGATCGCCCTCGCCGCCGTGGTGGCCGTGGGAGCCGTCGCCCTGCACGCCGTGCACGGGCTCCGCCGGCAGATCACGGCGCTCCGCGCCGAGCTGCACGCCACCCGCCCCGGCCGGGCCACCGTCCCGGCCGCGCGGGCCGACGCCGAGGGCATCCGCGAGGCCGTCGCGGAGGCGCTCGCCGAGGAGCGCGAGCGTGAGCTGGCCGAGGCGCGGGCGTTCTGGGCGGCGCAGGAGGCGCGGGACGCCTCGGACGCGCCCTCGCTCCTGGGTGGCCTGCACGGGCTGGTGGACGACCTGTTCATCCCGCGCCAGGCGGACCTGGCAGGACTGGACGCGCTGGACGCCGCCGAGGCGGCGTCGCAGAAGCCGGCCGGCGAGCCGGAGGAGGACTCCCCCGAGCTGGCCGCCGCCCGCCGCCGCCACCCCTCGCACCCGGACTTCGTCCCGGTCCGCCCCACCCCGGTGGAGCGCGAGGGCGCCGGTGACGACCACGAGACGACGGTGGCGGTGCTGGAGGAGCTGGCACAGTCCCGTACGGCCCTCGCCGACGTGCGCCCGGGCCCGCTGGGCACCCTGGACGTCTACGTGTTCGCCGACGGCACCACCCTCTGCATGACCCCGGGCCACCGGGAGACGGCCGAACTGCTGGCGGGTTCGCTGCGGGCCGGTGAGGCGCCGGTGCTGCTGGGCGGCTCCGGGGTGTCGGGCGCGTACGCGCTGACCTTCTCCTGCGGTGAGGACAACGTCTACCTGCTGGCCGACCGCGTCATAGCCTCCGTCTGACCTCCACCCGTCCGAAGACGGGCCCTCCCGCCGCCAGGTCCGCGTCCCGTCCGGGGCGCGGACCTCGCGCGTCTGGCGCCGGTACGCCGCGCGGGCGCGTACGCCCCGTCAGATCCCGGCCCGCTCCCGGGCCTCGGCGACCCGGGCCACCGCCGCGTCCAGGGCCTCCTTGCCGGGCAGGACGAGGGCCAGGTCGTGGGCGGCGACGGTCACCTGGTCGGCGACGGCGAACATCCCGGCGTCGGGCATCACACGCACCTCCCCGGCGGGCTGCTCCAGGCGCTGGGCGCGGGCGGAGAGTTCCCGGGCCAGTTCCAGGGCCTCGGCGGCGGCGCCGCGCTGGAGCTTGCTCTGCGGGGCGGCCCGAAGCCGGTCGGCGAACTGGTCCACGGCGCTGGTCAGCGGGGTCGTATCAAGCACACCGCCGACCCTATGCCCTGGCCAGGGAACGACGAAGCGCCCCGCGGATGCTCCGCGGGGCGCTTCGTCGTGCGGGGACCTGCCGTCAGTCGTCACCCTGGAGGATGGCGATCAGGCGCAGGAACTCCATGTAGATCCAGACCAGCGTCATGGTCAGGCCGAAGGCGGCCAGCCAGGACTCCTCGCGCGGCGCGCCGTAGGCGATGCCGTCCTCGACCTGCTTGAAGTCGAGGGCGAGGAAGCAGGCGCCGAGCAGGACGCCGATGATGCCGAAGATGATGCCGAGGCCACCGCTGCGGAAGCCGAGGCCGTCACCGCCGCCGAAGACGGCGAAGAGCAGGTTGACCGCCATGAGGAGCACGAAGCCCATCGCGGCGGCCATCACGAAGCCGTAGAAGCGGCGGTTGACGCGGATCCAGCCGGCCTTGTAGGCCACCAGCACCGCGGTGAAGACCGCCATGGTGCCGATGACGGCCTGCATGGCCGCGCCATTGGCGATGTGCGTGTCGACGACGTTGCTCACGACGCCGAGGAAGACGCCCTCGAGGGCGGCGTACGCCAGGATCAGCGCGGGCGAGGCCTTGCGCTTGAACGACTGGACGAGCGCCAGCACCATCGCGACGAGACCGGCGCCGATGGCGATGCCGTACGACTTGCCCATGTTGGCCGCGTCGACCGGCAGGAACCACCAGGCGAGGGCGGCCGTGACGATCAGCGTGCCGAGGGTCGTCGCCGTGCGCATGACGACGTCGTCCATCGTCATGCGGTCGGTGGTGGGCGCCTGGACGCCGTACTGGTCCTGCGCGTACGGGTTGGCGTACGTCTGCTGGTCGCCCTGGGCGTACGGGTTCTGACCGGCGTACGGGTTCTGTCCCGCGTAGGGGTTGCCGCCCGCGTACGGGTTGCCCTGCTGCGTTCCTACGGCGGGGCCCCCGGCCTGCGGCGCCGCGTTGAACTGCGCGTGGCCGTTGTCGCGGCTGAACCCCCGTCGCGAGAAGACCGGGTTGCTGCTCCTCATCTCACTCCTCCGTGGCCACCCTGCGTGGCCTTGGCCCAAGAGTAATGCGTGGGCAAAAGAATGACCCTACTGCTCGGGAAGGATCTTTCCCCGCTCTTGACCGATTTCCTCCGGGGGCAAACCCCCATAGCGGGCTCTCCGGGACAACTCGCCGCACCCCCGTACGAGGACCGTCCGCGCAGGCGGGACGGGGTGCGCGCGGCCGGGCCGGCGCCGCGTCGCGCCGGGGATCGCGGCGGTGACGCCGGGCCGGGGCCCACCGCGTGACGTTCGCCTCACGGCGTACGGGGATGTCCCCGGACGGGTGGCGCACGCCCGGCACCGGACCGTACCCGCTACGGCTTCAGCGGGGCGAACGGCGTCAGGGAGAACACGAACTCCACCGGTACGCCGAAGTAGGCGGCGATGCGCAGCGCGAGGTGCAGGCTGGGGCTGTACTCGCCGCGTTCCAGGTAGCCGATGGTCTGGTAGTGGACGCCGAGGGCGTCGGCGAGCTGGCGGCGCGTGACGTGGCGTTCGACGCGGAGCATCGCGATGCGGTTGTGGACCGGGTCCGGCCCGGCGCCCGCGCCCGGCCCGGCCCCCTCCGTACGGGGCGTCATCCACGGCTCCTCAGTACCGCTGGAGCGCCGTCTCCCGCCGGGCGGACATCGAGGCGCCCGACTCCCTGCGGGCCATCCGGCGCAGCAGCACCGGCGCCAGGACCAGTCCGAGCAGGGCCCAGGCCCCGAGGACCGCGTAGCTCTCCCACACCTGCCAGCTTCCGTTGATCTCTCCGGCCGCCGCGGCGTCCGGCAGCATCGCCGACCGCAGGCCGTGCCCCAGCCAGTAGAGGGGGAAGACCTGCGCGAGCCCGGCCACCCAGCCGGGCAGCACCGACAGCGGGAAAAAGGTACCGGAGATCCCGACCAGGCCGCTCATCAGCATGAACCCCCAGCCTCCCAGTGCACGGGGGTTCTTGACCAGCGAGCCGACGGCGAAGCCGAGCGGGGTCGAGGCGAGCACGCCCAGCAGCACCAGCGAGGCCGCGTGCGGAACCCCCCACACACCACCCGACCAGGCGTTGTCGAGCAGGATCAGGCCGGGCACCAGCAGCAGGACGAGGGAGAGGACGACCTCCAGCGCGGCCCGGGTGCTCTGCCCCACGACGTAGCCCGTGGTGCCGTGCGGGAGCGACTTGGCGCGCAGCAGGGTGCCGTCCTCCCGCTCGGTGGAGACGGCGGTGGCCAGCCCGAAGAGCGCGCCGAAGATGATCGTGAAGCCCAGCACCCCGGGGAGCATGAGCGCTCCCGCGCTGACCCCGGTCGTCTCGTCGACGCTGTGGCGGTTGAGGAACATGACGACGAGGAAGACGGCCGAGCCGACGATGTAGTAGCCCACGTCCGCCGGGGTGCGCAGGGAGTTCAGGAACTCCGTGGCGCCGCGCCGGACCCCGGGGCCGTAGCCGTGGCCCCACGCGAACCGGGCGGCTTCCCGCTCCCGCTCGCCCGCACCGCTCACTGCCTCACTCATGCCGGTTCCCCCGTCCGTTCCCTGGCCGGCCCCGTGCCCGGAGCCGGCTCCGCCTCGCCGGGGACGGAGCCCGGCGCTCCCGCCTCCGCCTCGCTCTGCGCGACCATCCGCAGGTAGGTGTCCTCCAGACTGGCCCGGCGCACCTCCAGTTCGGTGACCTCCTCGCCGTGCCGCTCGAACAGCTCGCGGGTGAACCGTGTGCCGTCCGGTGTCAGGTGGACCTCGCGCACGCCGTGCCGCGTCCAGCGGACCTCGTCCTCGCCCGCGACCTGCCGGGCCAGCTGCTCCGAGCTGCCGTCGGCGACGATTCCGCCACCGTCGAGGATGAGGATGCGGTCGGCGAGCTTCTCCGCCTCGGCGAGGTCGTGGGTGGTGAGCAGGACCGTGGTGTCCTCCAGGTCCGAGAGGGCGTGCACCAGGTCGTGGAAGTCGCCACGCGCCTTGGGGTCGAAGCCGGTGGTCGGCTCGTCGAGGAAGAGCAGGCTGGGCCGTCCGACGATGCCCACGGCCACGTCGAGCCGCCGCCGCTGGCCGCCCGAGAGCGCCCCGGCCTTGGTCTCCGCCTTGTCGGACAGCCCGACCCGCGCCAGCAGCTCGGCCACCTCGTACGGCCCCGGGTACCCGTCGCGCCCGGTGTACGGCCGGTAGTAGGAGGCGAACTGCTCCAGCAGCGCGCCGACCCGCCAGCGGCTGTGGTCGCGCCAGGACTGGAGCACCACGCCGACCCGCGCCCGCCAGGCGTCGTCACCCTTCAGCGGGTCCACGCCGAGCACCCGCACGTGTCCGGAGGAGGGCTGCCGGAACCCCTCCAGGATCTCGATGGTGGTGGTCTTGCCGGCACCGTTGGGCCCGAGCAGTCCCAGCACCTCGCCCCGCCGGATCTCGAAGGAGATCCCGCGCAGCACGTCCTTCTCCCCGTACCTCATCCACAGGTCCCGCACGTCGACGACGGCGTCCCCGCCGCCTCCCGCGCCCCCGCTGCCGAACACCATCGCCCGCTCCCCCGTCCGCCCTCACGACCCGTCTTCCGTCTTGTTCCTGCGATGGAACGTAGCAGGAGTACTACATCTCTTCCAGCGTTTTCCCGCAGCAGCACCAAGAACGGGCAAAGTCCACGCCCGGAGGCGTGGCGGGAAGGCGACCGCGAGGGGGAGCGGCGCGGCACAGCTCCCGCCCGCGTCCGCCAGGAGCAGCACGTGCCCGACCAGGCGCCCTCCGCCGCCTGAGGGACCACGACCCGACGGCCGGCGAGGAGGTCGAGGCCGCGTACGTCGAGCCGCGCCCCGGCTCGACGGGCCGGTCGCCCTCGTGCGGTACGCACCGTGCCGGTAGGCGTGCGCCGCCGAGGCGGCCCGGATCGGCGCGCGGCCGGCCGGGCTCCCGCACCACGTCGAGCACGCCGGCCCGCCCTCGATCCCGGCCCTGCCGGCCAAGCCCGCCCCGGACCTCCCCCTGACCGTCCCCGGCCCGGCCGACGAGGACGCCTACGTCCCGGCCCCGGCCCTGGCCCGGCTCGGCCCGCGCCCGACCATCCGCCGACCCGACCGGAACGAGCACCGCCTGCTCCGGGGCGCACCCACCCACCCCGGCGGCGACCGCCGTCGACCTGCGCGTCCTCCCCGAGACCGCCCGTACGCTCCGCTTCCGCGACCCACCCCGGCCGACCGCGACCTGTACGCGCCCACCAAGCACGAGCCGGCCGGGCGCACGTGGCGGTACACCCAGCAGTGAGGGGACGCGAGGAGCGGGGTGGTGGAGCAGATGCCGCGCCGGGCGCGGAGGGGCCGAAGTGCCCGGAACCGGACTTGAACCGGTACGCCCGTGAAGGGCAGCGAGGTTTAAGCTCGCCGTGTCTGCATTCCACCATCCGGGCAAGCTGGGGGGCCGCATACGCGGTGTGAGCCTATCCGGACAAGTCACTCGGACAGCGGGCCCTCAAGCCGATGTTGTCTTATTTTATTGGCGCCTGAGGGGTCATCAGGACAGCGCGCGCTCGCTCCACGCCGCCCTTCGGCAGGCTCCACCCGAACCCGGCCATGGACGGCTCGGGGCAAGAATGACCGGAATGCGACCAGGGGCCGGGCGAAGATCATTGCGCCGGTTGCGGGTTGGGCCGCCGCGCCTCCCGCCGGCCTGTCGGCGTCCCCCGCCGCCGGGGCGCGGGGCGGCCCGCCGGAACCACCGGAAAGCGTGACCAGGGTCTCCCGCCACGAGCGCCTTCCGGGTGCCTTCCGGGGTCAGACGGACCTCCAGGGCACCCCGTCTCAGGGGTGGCGGTCAGGGTCGGTACGGGCGGGGGGTCCTACCCAGGTATGACGGGCGCTCCCCCGGTCACCCCACGGAGTGGCACTCGAAAGGGAACTGGGGAGTGATGGTCCGCGCGGTTCCGGCAGGAAGGATGGACGCAGACCGTACAGACGACTCTCACCCCGCCACCGGACAGGGGTGGCTTGCCGCGTCCGCCCGCCGGCGGACGACGCAGTCCGAGTCCCCCGCCCCACCGACAGGAGCTTCCCCGTGACCACCACCCCTCTGGCCTCCAGGTCCACCGAGGTGGCCGCCCGCGCCACCGAACTCAGCAAGGTGTACGGCACGGGCGAGACCCGGGTGGTCGCGCTGGACCAGGTCTCCATCGACTTCCGGCAGGGCGAGCTGACCGCGATCATGGGCCCCTCGGGCTCCGGCAAGTCCACGCTGATGCACTGCGTGGCCGGGCTGGACACCTTCGACGGCGGCTCGGTGCGGATCGGCGACACGGAGCTCGGCGCGCTGAAGGACAAGCAGCTCACGCAGTTGCGGCGGGACAAGATCGGCTTCATCTTCCAGGCGTTCAACCTGCTGCCGACACTCACCGCCCTGGAGAACATCACCCTTCCGATGGACATCGCCGGCCGCAAGCCGGACCAGGGCTGGCTGGACCAGGTCATCGACATGGTGGGCCTCCGCGACCGGCTCAAGCACCGTCCGGCGCAGCTCTCCGGTGGGCAGCAGCAGCGCGTCGCCGTGGCCCGGGCGCTCGCCTCGCGGCCGGAGATCATCTTCGGTGACGAGCCGACGGGCAATCTGGACTCCCGCTCCGGCGCCGAGGTGCTGGGCTTCCTGCGCAACTCGGTGCGCGCCATGAACCAGACCGTGGTGATGGTGACCCACGACGCGGTCGCCGCCTCCTACGCGGACCGCGTGGTCTTCCTCGCCGACGGCCGCATCGTCGACGAGATGCACCGCCCGACGGCCGACAGCGTGCTGGACCGGATGAAGGAGTTCGACGCGAAGGGCCGCACCAGCTAGCCCGACCCCGCTCGCAGGCTTCTCTCCGCCCCGCGCGGCCCACCGGGCCCGCCCGTTCCTTCCCAGGACTCCTCATGTTCCGTACCGCCCTGCGCAATGTCCTTGCGCACAAGGCCAGGCTGCTGATGACCGTGCTCGCCGTGATGCTCGGCGTGGCCTTCGTCTCCGGCACCCTGGTCTTCACCGACACCCTCGGCAACGCCCTGCGCAACCAGTCGGCGAAGAGCTACGACGACGTCGCCGTCTCCGTCCAGACCTACGCGCACCCGCGCGACCAGGAGAAGAGCGGCATCGACGCCGCGACGCTGAAGAGGATCGACCGGCTCGACGGTGTCTCCGCGGCGCACGGCCGGGTCTCCGGCTTCGCGGGCGTCGCCGACCCGGACGGCAAGCTGATAGGCAGCGGCTGGTCCAACACCGGTGCCAACTTCTCCCCCGGCGCCGACGGCAAGGACCCGCAGTACACCTTCACCGACGGCTCCGGCCCGAAGGCCGGGCAGGTCGCGCTCGACCGGGCCACCGCCGAGAAGGGCGAGTACCAGGTCGGCGACAAGGTCCGCGTCGCCACCAACGGGCCCGTCCAGGAGCTGACCCTCTCCGGTGTCTTCACCACCGAGGACGGCGCGGTCAACGCCGGCGGCAGCCTCGTCCTGTTCGACCAGCGCACCGCCCAGGAGCAGTACCTGCGCCCCGGCTACTTCCAGGACGTGACGGTCGCCGCGGCCTCCGGTGCCTCCGACGCCGAACTGCTGAAGCAGGTCCAGGCGCTGGTGCCCGAGGAGGCGACGGCCAACACCGGCCAGGAGCTCGCGGAGGAGCAGGCCAAGCAGATCGAGCAGGGGCTGAGCGGCCTCAACACCATGCTGCTGGCCTTCGCGGGGATCGCCCTCTTCGTCGGCGTCTTCCTCATCGCCAACACCTTCACCATGCTCATCGCCCAGCGGACCCGTGAGCTGGCGCTGATGCGCGCGGTCGGCGCCTCCCGCCGCCAGGTGAAGCGCTCGGTGCTGGCCGAGGCGGCGCTGGTGGGTCTGGCCGCCTCGGTGGTCGGCTTCGGCCTCGGGCTCGGCCTCGCGGTGACGCTGCGTTCGGCGATGGACGCCTTCGGCGCGCAGATGCCCGCCGGTCCGCTGGTGGTCTCGCCGACGGCCGTGGGGGCCGCCTTCGGCGTCGGCATCGTGATCACCGTGCTGGCGGCCTGGCTGCCGGCCCGGCGGGCGGCGAAGATCCCGCCGGTGGCCGCGATGAACAGCGTGCACGCGGTGGCCACGGTCAAGTCCCTGGTGGTGCGGAACACCATCGGTTCGATCATCACCGCGGCGGGCTCGGTGGCGATCGTCGGGGGCGCCTCGAAGGGCGGCGAGGACGGCCGGTACCTGATCGCGGGCGGCGCGTTCTTCGCGCTGCTCGGTGTGATGGTGCTGATCCCGCTGCTGTCGCGACCGGTGATCGCGGCGGTCCGTCCGCTGCTGACCAAGCTCTTCGGGGTCTCCGGCAAGCTGGCCGCGCAGAACGCGGTGCGCAACCCGCGCCGCACCGGCACCACGGCCTCCGCGCTCGCCATCGGCCTGACCCTCGTCACCGGCCTGTCGGTGCTGGGTCTGACCGTCGGCCAGGCCATCGACCGGACGACCACCGACCACATCAAGGCCGACTACATGGTGGCGATGGCCTCCGGCGGCCCGCTGGACGCCTCGGCGGTCGAGGCGCTGGAGAAGGCCGACGGCGTGAGCGCCGTGTCGCCGAAGCAGGCGGCGGGGTTCCAGGTCGAGGACGACTACCTGGGCGCCTCCTCGGTCACGCCGGGCGCGGTGGAGAAGGTGTTCCGCATCGACGTGGCCGACGGTTCGCTCGGCACGCTCGGGGACGGCGCGATAGCGGTCGACACGAAGACCGCCGAGAAGCAGGGCTGGAAGGTCGGCGACACGGTGCGGGTCACCTTCGACGACGAGAAGAAGGGCGAGCTGGAGGTCGGCGCGACCTTCAAGCCCAACGAGTTCCTCGACAGCGTGCTGATCGACCGGGCGGTGGCCGACGCCCACGAGGCCGCGCCGATGATCCAGGAGGTCTGGGTCAACGCCGACGGCGGCGCCTCCGACTCCGCCCGCCAGGCCCTGGTGGACGCCCTCGGCAACAACCCGGCGATCGACGTGATGGACCAGCAGGACATCCGCAACGCCTTCGGCGGCGTGATCAACACGATGCTGTACATCATGTACGGCCTGCTGGCGATGGCCCTGATCATCGCGGTGCTGGGTGTGGTCAACACGCTGGCCATGTCGGTCTTCGAGCGGCAGCAGGAGATCGGGATGCTGCGGGCGATCGGCCTGGACCGGCGCCGGGTGAAGCGGATGATCCGGCTGGAGGCCGTGGTGATCTCGCTCTTCGGCGCGGTCCTCGGCACCGGCCTCGGTGTCTTCCTCGGCTGGGCGGTCGGCGAGACGATCGCCGGCTCCGTTCCCGGGTACGAGCTGGTGCTGCCGTGGGACCGGATCGCGGTCTTCCTGGCACTGGCCGCGCTGGTCGGTGTGCTGGCCGCCCTCTGGCCGGCCCGTAGCGCGGCCCGGCTGAACATGCTCACCGCGATCAAGACCGAGTGACCCGGTAGCGGCACTCGTGCCCCGCCCGGCCTCCCGCCGGGTGGCGGCGCGTGAGGCGCCGGGCCCCACCCCTGTTGGCGGGGGTGGGGCCCGGCGCCGTGTACGGGCGGGAGGCGGGCGGTTGGGCCGGCGGCCTCAGACCGACTCGGGCGACCGGGGCGCCGGGGTCGTCCCGTCGTCGCCGGGGCTCGGGGCCCGGCCGCGGGGCTCGCCGCGGTGGGCGTCGTTGCGCCGCTGCTCCGGGGAGACACCGTCGGGCCGTTCAGGTGACGCGCCGCCCTGGCCGGTGTCGCTCCGGGCCGAGAGGGCGGTCCACCTCCGGGCGCGCAACGGCAGCCCCGGATGGCCCTCGGCGGGGGTGCGGACGGCGAGGATCTGGTTGACACCGATCCGGTTGCGCTCGAAGGAGAGGGCGGAGGCGGCCATGTAGAGCAGCCAGACCCGGGCCCGCCCGGCTCCGGCCAGGCGGGCGCACTCCTCCCAGTGGTCCTCCAGGTTCCGCACCCAGGCCCGCAGCGTCAGCGCGTAGTGCTCGCGCAGCGCCTCCAGGTCGCGGACCTCGAAACCGGCACGCTCCAGCTGGGTGACGGTGGAGCCGACGGGGGCCAGCTCGCCGTCGGGGAAGACGTAGGCGTCGATGAAGGTGTCCACGTGGTAGGCCGACTCGTCGTCCTGGGGGCGCCGGCCGATCTGGTGGTTGAGGAGCCGGCCGCCGGGCTTGAGCAGGGCGTACAGGTCCTCGGCGTACTCCAGGTACCGGACGGCGCCGACGTGCTCGGCCATGCCGATGGAGGAGATCGCGTCGTAGGGCCCGTCCCGCACGTCCCGGTAGTCCTGGACACGGATCTCGACGCGGTCGGCGAGGCCCTGTTCGGCGGCGCGCTTGCGGGCGTAGGCGGCCTGTTCGCGCGAGAGGGTGACGCCGACGACCTGGACGCCGTACTCGCGGGCGGCGTGCAGCGCCATCGCTCCCCAGCCGCAGCCGACGTCGAGCAGGCGCATGCCGGGGCCGAGTCCGAGCTTGCGGCAGATCAGGTCGAGCTTGTCGCGCTGGGCGCTCTCCAGGGTGGCGTCGTCCTGCCAGTAGGCGCAGGAGTAGACCATGGAGGGGCCGAGGACCCGCTCGTAGAAGTCGTTGCCCACGTCGTAGTGGTGGCTGATGGCCTGGCGGTCGCGGCCCTTGCTGTGCCGGCTGCCGAGGCGGCGCCGGACCGGGGCCTCCTCGGCGGGGGGCGCCGGTGGCGGGAAGGGGCCGGCCAGCCTGGCGAGGCCGAGGGCGGCGGCGCGGACCTCGGGGTCCCGGACGGCGGAGAGGGGGCCGAGCGGGGGACGCTCGGTCTCCCAGACCACTCCGGCGAGGAGGTCGAGCGCCTCGTACAGGTCGCCCTCGACAGTCAGGTCGCCGGCCACCCAGGCACGCACCAGGCCGAGTTCGCCGGGCTTGAAGAGGATGCGGCGCAGGGCTCGGCGGTTGCGGAAGACGATCACGGGGGTACCGGGCGGACCGTGTTCGGTACCGTCCCAGGCGCGCAGGCGGATCGGGAGAGGGGCTCCCAGTATCTGTTCGGCGTGTGTGGCCAGCCGCTGGGCGGCACCGTGCATGTCGCGTCACCTTCCGGGTTCGGTGTGCCTGAGCTCCTGTGTCGGGGGCGGCCGCACGGGCGGGCGGCCGCTGCTGTACGTACACATGTGAACACCGATGGGGGCCTCTCGCAGTCCCGGTTCCGGGTAAGGAATCCGCAAAGCGCGTGTAGAGGCCATCCATTTGGGGGCGGGTGCGCGGCCGAAGCGGGCCGCCCCGGGTACGCCGAAGGGGGCGCTCGCACCACGGATGGCGAGCGCCCCCAAGGGAGGTTTCAGCGCACGGTCAGGGCGTCAGGACGCCTTGGCCTTGGCGGACTCGGGCTCCTCCGCCTTGACGGCGGGGGCCGGAGCGGGCTTGGCCGCCTCGTAGAACTCCTCGCGCGGCGTCTCCATCGCGCCGAGGGAGACCACCTCGCGCTTGAGGAACATGCCGAGGGTCCAGTCCGCGAAGACGCGGATCTTGCGGTTGAACGTCGGCATGGCCATACCGTGGTACGCGCGGTGCATGTACCAGGCGAGACGGCCCTTGAGCTTGATCTTCATCTTGCCCATGACGATCATCGCGACGCCCTTGTGCAGCCCGAGACCGGCGACCGCACCCTTGTTGGCGTGGCTGTACTCCTTCTGCGGGAAGCCCCGCATACCGGAGATCACGTTGTCGCCGAGGACCTTGGCCTGCCGCAGCGCGTGCTGCGCGTTGGGCGGGCACCAGGCGTTCGGGTTGCCGTTCCTGCGGCCGATGACGTCCGGCACCTGCGCGTTGTCGCCGGCCGCCCAGATGTGGTCCGTGCCCTGCACCTGGAGGTTGGCGGTGGTGTCGACGTGGCCGCGCGGGCCGAGCGGCAGACCGAAGCGGCTGAGCACCGGGTTCGGCTTCACACCGGCGGTCCACACGATGGTGGAGGCGTCGACCTCCAGGCCGTTCTTGAGCACCACGTGGCCGTCGACGCAGGAGTCCATGGAGGTCGAGAGGTAGACCTCGACGCCCCGGCTCTCCAGGTGCTTCTTGCCGTACTCGCCGAGCTTCGGGCCCACCTCGGGGAGGATCTTGTCGGCCGCGTCCACGAGGATGAACCGCATGTCCTCGCGGGTGACGTTGTTGTAGTACTTGGCGGCGTCCCTGGCGAGGTCCTCGACCTCACCGATCGTCTCGGCCCCGGCGAAGCCACCGCCGACGAAGACGAAGGTCAGCGCCTTGCGGCGGACCTCCTCGTCGGTCGTGGAGTCAGCCTTGTCGAGCTGCTCGAGGACGTGGTTGCGCAGGCCGATGGCCTCCTCGATGCCCTTCATGCCGATGCCCTGCTCGGCGAGGCCGGGGATCGGGAAGGTGCGGGAGACCGCGCCCATCGCGATGACGAGGTAGTCGAAAGGCAGCTCGTACGCCTCACCGACCAGCGGCGCCACGGTGGCGACCTTGCGGTCCTGGTCGATGGTGGTGACCCGGCCGGTCAGCACCTCGGCCTTCGGCAGTACACGTCGCAGCGGGACGACGACGTGGCGCGGCGAGATGTTGCCGGCTGCGGCTTCGGGGAGGAAGGGCTGGTACGTCATGTACGAGCGCGGGTCGACGACCGTGACGGTCGCCTCGCCGTAGCGCATCTTCTTCAGAATGCGTCGTGCTGCGTACAAGCCAACGTACCCACCGCCTACAACGAGGATCCTGGGACGCTCCGTGGTGCTCATGCCATCGAGTATCCACCCGCCCCCGGGGGGTCGATCGTGCGCCCCTTCACAAGCTCCCCCACCCCCTCTGCTACACTGCGCGGCCCACGTGACCCAGGTCATGTACGCACCACGGAACCACCGCCCTCCTCCAAACGTTCCCCACCCCCTGTGAGCTGCTCGCTCGTCTCTTCCGGGGAGAAGACCGCGGCCTGCCTTCCATCCCCAGGCAACGCGAGGGAAACACCCCGTGCACAGCGGGTCGGGGCCAGGAGTCGCCCTTATGGAGGCCGAAAGGCCCTCGACATCGCCCGACGGGGCACTTTCTCTTGTGAAGAACTTCACGAACTTTCCGGAGCGCGCGTCGGCGACACCCCCCGGACGACCCTCCCAGAGCGCCCGGGACCTCCCGGGTGAGGCTCAAACGGACAGTGCGGAACCGGGGTTGAAGAGGCGCACGCCGGGGCGCCCCCGCCGGTGCGCACCACGTCCCGGGAGGTCGGCGCAGGGCGGCGGGCCGCACGACGCACTCCGCGCGGTGCGGCCGACGGGGGGTCCCCCCGGGTGGACGCCGTGCGGCGCCCGCCCGGGCGGTGAGGTCGAGGCCGTCGACGGCGGTTCTGATGCCGTACCGCTCGATCAGGCCCGCACCCGGAGAAAGGGCTCCGACGGAGTGGGTCGCCGAAGAGGGGAGCCGGACGGAGCCGTTGCCTCGACGTCGCGCCGCGCACAACCGGACGCGTACCCTCCCCTTCATGCCGGAGCACCAGGAGCGCGCGAGCGACGTCGCACGGGCCGCCATGGAAGCGGTGGAGAACAGCGTGTCGGTGCGGGAGGCCCGCGCCCATCTCGCGGAGCACATCAACCGGGCCGAGTCCGGGACCCCGACCGTCGTCACCCGCAACGGCGCCCCGGTCGCCGCCCTCGTCCCCTTCGCCGACTTCGAAGTGCTCGAAGAGGCCGCCGACCTGATGCTGGCTCGGGAGGCCGAGGCGGTCCTGTCCCGCGACGAGCCGACCGTCTCCCTGGCCGAACTGGTCGCCGACCTCTTCTCCGGCCGCACGGACGGTCCCGCGTGACCTCCGCCCCGCGCTTCACCCCGGCCGCCCACCACCACCTCCGCTCCCTCCCCCGCCCGACCGCCATGCGCGTTCTGGCCGCCCTGACCGCCCTGGCCGAGAACCCGGCCGCTCCCGGTCAGGACACCGCCCCGCTCGGCACCGCCCCCGGCCTCGTCCGCCTCCGCTCGGAGGGCCAGCGTCTCGCCTGCCTGGTGCGCGAAGGTGATCTGCTGGTGCTGACGGCACGGGCGGCGGACCGGCGCTGAGGTACGCCGGGGCGCCCGGTCCGCGCCGCCGGGCCCTGCGCGCCCCGCGCGCACGTTCCACCGTCTCCGCCCGGAGCGCCGCAGCGGCCGTCTCCTCGGCGACCGCCCCGGCTGCCCCGCCGGGGCGGAGGACTCGGCCGCACACCGTCAGGTCCCCCGGGGCGCCGTCCCGGCGGAGCGGTGGCGGGCGACCCGGTCGAGAACGTCTGACCCGGACGACCGGCCAGCAGCCCCGCCGCCGAACTCGCGGCGCACCGAGCGCCGTTCACCTCTCGCGGGGTACGCCGCGCTCGCCGGTGGTCACCCTTCGCGGAGCGAGGCGTGTCCGGGGCCGTCCCCGGCCGAGGCCGGCCACCCGGTGCACGCGAAAGGGGCGGTCCGGCCCAGGCACCCGCCTGTCACCGGACCGCCCCGTCCCGACCGCCTAGGCCCCCGCCGCCTTCCAGGCGATCCCGTCCAGGATGTCGTGTTCGCTGACGATCACCTCGTGGGCGCCGGTGCGCTCCATGAGGGTGCGAAGGATCAGGGCGCCGGCCGCGATGACGTCGACGCGTCCCGGGTGGATGACCGGGTTGGCGGCGCGTTCGGCGTGGGTGGAGGCCAGGAGGGCGTCGGTGACCTCCGTGACCTTGGCGTACGGGATGCGGGCGTGGTGGATGGCGGCCGAGTCGTACGCGGTGAGGCCGAGGGCCAGCCCGGCGACGGTGGTGACGGAGCCGGCGAGGCCGACCAGGGTCCGGGCCTCCTCCAGCGGGACGGTGCCGGCGGCCTCGTCGAGGGCGGCGCCGATGTCCCGGCGGATCGCGGCGACCTGCTCGGCGGTGGGCGGGTCGGTCACCGTGCCGTCGGGGCGCGCGAGGTGGCGCTCGGTCAGGCGGACACAGCCGATGTCGACGGAGCGTGCGGCGCGGACGCTGTCCGTGCCGACGACGCACTCGGTGGAGCCACCGCCGATGTCCACGACCAGGAAGGGCGTGTCCAGGTCGGCGCGGCCGGTGAGTTCCTTGGTGGCACCGGTGAAGGAGAGCGCCGCCTCCTCGTCGCCGGTGACGACCTCGGGGGTGACGCCGAGGATGTCGCGGACGCCCTCGGTGAACTCGGCGCGGTTCTCCGCGTCACGGGTGGCCGAGGTGGCGGTGAAGCGGACCTCGGTGGCGCCGAGTTCGCGGACGGCGGCGGCGTACTCGCGGCACGCCTCGAAGGTCCGCTCCAGCGACTCCGGGGCGAGACGGCCGGTACGGTCGACGCCCTGGCCCAGGCGGACGATCCTCATCCGGCGGTCGAGGTCGGTCAGTTCGCCCGTGGCCGGATCGGCGTCGGCGACCAGCAGGCGGATGGAGTTGGTGCCGCAGTCGACGGCGGCTACCCGACGGGCGGTCACCGGCCCTCCTCCTCGGCCTGTCCGGCGGAGCCGGCGGCGGCCGGCGGTGTCACGCACGAGCCCTTGCGCCACCACTCGGGGAGCATCGCCAGCGCCTCGTCACCGAGCGGGTTGACGCCCGGTCCGGCGGCCAGCGAGTGGGCGACCAGGACGTGCAGGCACTTCACGCGGTCCGGCATACCGCCGGCCGAGGGGAAGTTCTTCAGCTCCTCGATCTCGTCGCGGCGCTTGACGTAGTCCTCGTGGGCGGCCCGGTAAGCGAGGGCCAGCTCCGGGTCGCCGGCCAGCCGCTCGGTCATCTCCTTCATCACGCCGTTGGCCTCCAGCGTGCCGATGGCCGAGGCGGCGCGCGGGCACGTCAGGTAGTAGAGCGTGGGGAAGGGCGTGCCGTCCTCCAGGCGGGGCGCCGTCTCGACGACATCGGGCTGGCCGCAGGGGCAGCGGTGCGCGATGGCGCGCAGACCGCGCGGGGGGCGGCCCAGCTGCTGCTGGAAGGCGTCGACGTCGGCGGGGGTCGGCTCGGTGCGCGGGGTGGGCGGCGGGGGCGTGTCCATGGCGGGGTCAGGTCTCTCGGTCGTTCACTCGGTGGCGGGGCGGATGCCGCCCGGCCCGGCGGCCTGGTCGGCGCGGTCGACGCCTTCCAGGAGGTTGGTGTACCAGGGCCGGGTGGCGGCCGTGCGGTCGGTGCGGCTCGGTTCGGCCGCGCCCGGGTCGATCATGGTGTAGCCGGTCTCGCCGGGGCGTACGTAGTGCAGGCGTTCGCGGATGCGCTGCTCGGCGTAGGCGTCGTCCTCCCAGCGGGCCTTCTCGTCGCGCAGTCGCTCCACCTTGGCGCGGTGGGCCTCCCGTTCGCGCTGGAGGTCGGCGATCTCGGCGCGCTGGGAGACGTACTGCCGCATCGGGTAGGCGAGGGCGACGATCAGGGAGCAGAGGACGAGGGCGAGGAGCGCGGCGCGTCCGGTGAGGCGGGAGCGGCGGGCCTGGCGGCGGTTCTGGGAGCGGTAGACCCGGGCGGCGGTCTGCTCGCCGAGCACCCTGAGCCGGGTCGCGGTGGAGAAGCGGTCCGCACCGCTCTTCTTCCCGGCCATGCCCGCCTCCCCTGCGCCGCGCGCCGCGCGGCCGTCTCGCTCGCCCGCGGCCGCGTGGCCGCCGTGCCCGTCAGGTGTCCGCCACTCGCACGCCCTGCTGATTCTCGCGTACACGTGCCCGCGTCCCCGCCCACGGTACGGGACCGGGGGCGGGGACGCGGGGAGGCCGGGGGCCGTCGGCGGCCCGGCCGGGTCAGCCCTTGAAGCGCGGGAAGGCGCTGCGGCCGGCGTAGACCGCGGCGTCGTCGAGGATCTCCTCGATACGCAGGAGCTGGTTGTACTTGGCGACGCGCTCGGAGCGGGCCGGGGCGCCGGTCTTGATCTGGCCGCAGTTGGTGGCGACGGCGAGGTCGGCGATGGTGACGTCCTCGGTCTCGCCGGAGCGGTGGCTCATCATGCACTTGAAGCCGTTGCGCTGGGCCAGCTCGACGGCGTCCAGGGTCTCGGTGAGCGAGCCGATCTGGTTGACCTTGACGAGCAGGGCGTTGGCCGACTTCTCCTCGATGCCGCGGGCGAGGCGCTCGGGGTTGGTGACGAACAGGTCGTCACCGACGAGCTGGACCTTGTCGCCGAGCTTCTCGGTGATGACGTTCCAGCCGGCCCAGTCGTCCTCGAACAGCGGGTCCTCGATGGACACCAGCGGGTACGCGGCGACGAGCTCCTCGTAGTACTCGGTCATCTCGGCGGCCGAGCGGGACTTGCCCTCGAACTCGTAACTGCCGTCCTTGTAGAACTCGGAGGCGGCGACGTCCAGGGCGAGCGCGATGTCCTTGCCGGGCACGTAGCCGGCTTCCTTGACGGCCTCGAGGATGAGGTCGAGGGCGGCGCGGTTGGAGTCGAGGTTCGGGGCGAAGCCGCCCTCGTCGCCGAGGCCGGTCGCCAGGCCCTTGCTCTTCAGCACCTTCTTGAGCGTGTGGTAGACCTCGGTGCCCCAGCGCAGGGCCTCGGAGAAGGACTCCGCGCCGATCGGGGCGATCATGAACTCCTGGATGTCCACGTTGGAGTCGGCGTGCGAGCCGCCGTTCAGGATGTTCATCATCGGCACCGGGAGCAGGTGCGCGTTGGGGCCGCCCAGGTAGCGGAAGAGCGGCAGATCGCTGGCCTCGGAGGCGGCGTGGGCGACGGCGAGGGAGACGCCGAGGATGGCGTTGGCGCCCAGCGAGCCCTTGTTGTCGGTGGCGTCCAGGTCGAACATGGCCTGGTCGATGAGGCGCTGCTCGGTGGCGTCGTAGCCGACGAGCTCCGGCCCGATCTGCTCGATGACGGCGAGGACGGCCTTCTCGACACCCTTGCCCTGGTAACGGTTGGGGTCTCCGTCACGCAGTTCGATGGCCTCGAAGGCTCCGGTGGAGGCGCCGGACGGCACCGCGGCGCGGCCGGTGCTGCCGTCGTCGAGGCCGACCTCGACCTCGACGGTGGGGTTGCCTCGGGAGTCCAGGATTTCCCGGGCTACGACGACGTCGATGGACGGCACGAGCATCTCCTTCTGGGATGTGACGCGGGTCGGCCTTCGGTCGGCCGTTCGCTCCAGAGCCTAACCGGCGGCCGGCCCCATCCCGGCGTCGCGCCCGGACGCTGGGACGAAAAGAGGCCCGTACGGGGCGAAACCGTACGCGAACGCCGATATCTACTCACCGGTAGCCCCGACGGCTCCGACCGCTGAGACGCGAGGAGGAGCGGAAGGGAAAGGGGGAAGCCCCGACCCGGTGCACTGGGGGGGAGTCGCGCACCGGGACGGGGCTGTCTGTGGGAGGGAGGGGCGCCGGCCCCCGCTCCCCGGAACTCCGCTGGACGCGGGAGCACCCGGGGAAGCCGGGAGGGAGCGGGAGCAGGCGGCCGGCGCCGGAGCCCGGCGGCCGGAGGGCCCGCAGCGACGCGAGGACCGTGGGGAGCCCTCAGCCACCACGCACCCGCACGCCCCCACACCCAGCTTCCCCACGCACCGGCGAAGGCCCCGCGCCGACCGGCCTCGGCCGGGCGCCCCGGAGGGGCGCGCCGGTGCCGAGTCGCTCGTCGCACGCGGGCCGCGCGGCGGTTGGGCACGTCGAGCGCCTCGACACCCCCGGGCGGTGCCCCGCGGGTGAGCGGAGCCCGCCGTCAGGAGAGGTGCAGCTGCTGGCCCGGGAAGATCAGGTCGGCGTCCTCGACGACGTCCTTGTTCAGCTCGAAGAGCTTCTTCCAGCCACCCTCGACGTTCTCGTCGTCGGCGATCTGGCTCAGGGTGTCGCCCTTGGTGACCTTGTACTCGCCGTCACCCTTGGCGACGGTCTCGCCGGTGGGGGTCTCGACGGTCTCCTCGGCCTTCTCGGCCGGGGCGGTGCGCTGCTCGCTGCGGTCGGCACGCGGCTCGGGGCGCTCGGGGGCGGCCTGCGGGGCGGGCTCCTCGGCGGGCTTCTCGGCCGGGGCCTCGGCGGCGGCGCCGCCGTCGTAGGAGGCACTGCTCAGGCCGGTGCCGCAGTTCGGCCAGGCGCCCTTGCCCTGACCGGCCAGGACCTTCTCGGCCACGGCTATCTGCTGCTCCTTGGTGGCCTGGTCGGCGCTGGAGGCGTAGGCGGTGCCACCGAAGGCGGCCCAGGTGGAGGACGAGAACTGGAGTCCGCCGTAGTAGCCGTTGCCGGTGTTGATGGACCAGTCGCCGCCGGACTCGCACTGGGCGACGGCGTCCCACTCGGAGGCGGTGGCGGCGGAGGCGGAGCCGGTCGCGACGAGCGGCGCGGCGACGGCGACGCCGGCGACACCGGCCAGCGACAGGAGGCGGGCGACCTTGGAGGGACGGCGGTGCTTGGCCTTGTTGGACAGCATGAAGGAATCTCCTCACCGACGCCTGCGAGGTGAGCTGTCGGGTTCGGGCCGGATGAGTGCCCGGCCGCGCGTTCCTGAGTGGTCCGCGCGGCTTCACCCCGAGCCGCTCCGGCCGCCGCCCACTGGGGGCGAACGGCCGGTGCGGCGGCAAACCTTGGGTCCCCCGCTCCTGTCTACGGCGCTTGCGCGACGACTGTCCCGGACGGTCGTCGACAGGATTCGGCGTAACGACCGCTGGGGCCCGCCAATGGCGAGCGGCCTAGACCGTAAGCACGGCCGACGGCAGATTCCAAAGACGATCAGGGCCTCTGAGACGCATGTCTCACTTCCCCCGAACCGGACATCACCGCCCGAACTAGCGCCCGATTCGGTCCTTTTCGGCGTCCTGCCCCGTTCCGAGATCAAGGGCCTGACCGGGCAGGATGTGGTCCGGGTCGGCACCGACGGCGTCCTTGTTCGCCTCGTACAGCGCGGGCCATCCGCCGTCCACCTCGTTGAGCCAGGCGATGACCGAGAGGCTGTCGCCCTCCTTGACGGTGTACGAGCCGGAGGTGTCGGGCGCGTCGCCGCGATCGCCGCGCGAGGCGTGCCGTCCGGAGCCGTCACGGCCCTCGCCGGAGCCCGACTCGACCGCGCCGCCGCCGCGGTGGCGCCCGCCGCCGGAGCCCTCCCGCTCGCCGCCCGGGGCGGCGGACGGAGTCCCCGAGGGCGTCCCGGGCAGGCCGCCCCGGCCCTCGGAGGCGTCCTCGCCGGGGGTCGCGCCCCCGGAACCGTCCGGGATGGAGGTCGGTTCGGCGGAGGGGCTGGGCGACACCTCGTCACCCTCATCCCCTTCGCCCCCCTTGTCACCCTTGCCCTTCTTGTCCGCGTCGGGCCCCTTGTCGCCCTTGTCGCCCTTCTCGCCGTCGCCCCCCTTGCCCTTGCCCTCACCCTGGCCCTCGCCGGTCGGGGACGGGGACGCGGAGGGGGTGCCGCTGTCACTGGGGACGCCCGGGTTGACGTCGGCGGACTCGCCGCCCTGCTGGAGCCCTATGGCGGGGGCGCAGGTGGCCCAGGCGGCGGTGCCCTCGGCGTCGAGGACGCGCTCGGCCACCACGATCTGCTGGGAGCGGCTGGCGAGGTCCGCGGAGGGCGCGTAGCTGAGACCGCCGTGGCGCTCCCAGAGATCCTGGGTGATCTGGAGGCCGCCGTAGTAGCCGTTGCCGGCGTTGGTGCTCCAGGCACCGCCGCTCTCGCATTCGGCCAGCCGGTCCCAGGTGGCGGTGTCGGCCGCGCTGGCCGTACCGGCGCCGAGCAGGGGGATGGCGATGGCCGAACCGGTCACCCCGGCCGCGACGACGAAGGCCGGAGCCTGTCGGGGGCGTCGGTGACGTCCGTTCCCGGAGAGCATGCGGTTGCCTTTCGCGTGACGACTGGTGGCCGGCGCGTCCGCTCAGTGGTGGCGGGGCTTCCGGTTGGCGCTGAAGGTAGCGGCTGTCGAACGTTCGTCACAAGTCGATGCAGCGGAGATCACGTCGACATCACATTGTTGACGCCTCGTCAGTGCCGGTGTCCGGAAAGGGTGGCCCTGACACCTTCTCGTCACGTCCCGTCCGCTCGGGCGTGAACTCCACGGGCAGCGTGCGCAGTCCCCGCATGATGAGCCCGCCGCGCCAGCGCAGGTCCCGCGGCCCGGTGCCGAGCCGCAGGTCCGGAAGGCGTGTCAGCAGCGTGGCGAGGGCCGCCTTCCCCTCCAGCCGGGCCAGGGGGGCACCGATGCAGTAGTGGATGCCGTGGCCGTAGCCGAGGTGCTGGTTGTCGCCACGGGCGAGGTCGAGCCGGTCGGGGTCGCGGAAGCGCTCGGGGTCGCGGTCGGCGGCGGCCAGCACGACCAGGACGGGGTCCCCCGCGGCGATGTCGGCCCCGCCGATCCGCAGCGGCTCGGTGGCGTACCGCCAGGTGGCCATCTCCACCGGGCCGTCGTACCTCAGGAGTTCCTCGATCCCGGTGTCGAGCAGGGCTTCGTCGCCGTCGGCGAGGGCCTGCTGGAGGCGGGCGCGCTCGGCGGGGTTGCGGAGCAGGGCGAGGGTGCCGTTGCCGATCAGGTTCACGGTCGTCTCGAAGCCGGCGAAGAGGAGGACGAAGCACATGGCGGCGGCCTCGTCCTCGGTCAGGTGCTCGCCGTGGTCGCTCGCGCGGATCAGGCCGGAAATGAGGTCGTCGCCGAGGTCGGCGCGTTTGCGGTGGATCAGCTCGGCGAGGTAGTTGCGCATCCTCTTCACCGCCCGGGCGACCCCGCCGCGCGGCCCCCCGCCGTGCCGGATCATCATTCCGGCCCAGTCGCGGAAGTCGTCCTGGTCCTCGCGCGGGACGCCGAGCAGGTCGCAGATGGCGTAGATGGGCAGCGGGAAGGCGAACTCGTGGATGAGGTCGGCCTCGCCGCGCCCGGCGAAGCCGTCGATGAGCCCGTCCGTCAGCTCCTGCACGCGGGGCGCGAACTGGGCGACGCGGCGCGGGGTGAACGCCTTCGAGACCAGGCGGCGCAGCCGGGTGTGGTCCGGCGGGTCGATGTTCAGCAGGTGCGTCATCAGCCCGGCGCTGCGCTCGCCGGGGATGCCGGTACGGCTGCGCCCGGCCTCGTCGGCGGCGTGGTGCACCGGGTTCTTGCTCAGCCGGGGGTCGGCGAGGGTCTGCCGGGCGTCCGCGTACCGCGTGACCAGCCACGCCTCGACGCCACTGGGCAGCCGGGTCCAACGGACCGGCTCGTGGGCGCGCAGCCAGGCGTAGGCGGGGTACGGGTCGGCGGCGAACTCCCAGCCGAAGAGTTCGGGACGCCCGGATGCCTGGGTTTCGCTCATGGTCCGACCGTATCCGGGGCCCGGTGGCGCGGCTCAGTGGCCCTCGGCCGCCCGGATGGCCTCGCGGTAGCGGCGGGCGCTCTCCCGCAGGGCGGACTCGGGGTCGCTGCCCTGCCGCTCGGCCTCGACGGCGAGGGCGAGCAGGGCGGGGCCGGGCCCGGGGCCCTCGGGGAGCGGGACACGCAGACCGGCGGCGCGGGCACGGGAGGCGAGCTTGGCGGCGAGGGCCAGGGCGGGCTGGGCGACGGGGACGCCGTCGGTGACCGAGGTGCGCTCCTTCTCCTCCCCCTTCACCCGCAGCCACTGGGCGCGCACCTCCTCGGGCGTCTCGGCGACGGCGTCCCCGAAGACGTGCGGGTGGCGGCGGACCAGCTTGTCGATGAGGGTGGCGGCCACGTCGTCGATGGAGAACGGGCCCCCGTCCCCCTCGTCTCCGGCGGCCGGTGCGCCGTCCTCGGCGATGCGGGCGTGGAAGACCACCTGGAGCAGGACGTCGCCCAGCTCCTCGCGGAGCGCGTCCCGGTCGCCGTCCTCGATCGCCTCGATGAGTTCGAACGCCTCCTCCATGGCGTACTTGGCGAGCCCCTGGTGGGTCTGCCGGGCCGACCAGGGGCACTCCTCGCGGATGCGGTCCATGACCTGGACGAGGTCGACGAGGCGGGCGCCTGGCAGGTCGTAGGCGCCGGGGAGGAGTTCCAGGTCGGGCATGGCGACGCGGCCGGACCCGGCGAGGCGGGAGAGGGCGTCGGTCAGGCGGCGGTCGCCCTCGCCGGACTGCACCAGGACGGCGGTACGGCCGCCCGCGAGGAAGTCGACCAGGCCGGCCGCGTCCGGGGTGGCCGCGATCTCGACCTCGACGCCCGCCTCCCGCAGGTAGGGAAGCTGCGGATGCGCCGGGTCGGCACAGAGCACCCGGTCGGCCCCGTGCAGGGCCTGCCAGGCGGGCCAGGAGAGCTGGCCGGGGGCGACCCGGTGGCTGGTGGTGAGCAGGACGAGGCGGCCGGGGCTGGGAGCGTTCACGCTGCGAACGTAACGCACCCGGCGTCCCGGCCGCCGGGGCGGCTCGGGTGGCCGGCGCCGGTCAGAGGGCGGGGAGACCGCCGGCCTGGCTCTGGGAGCGGGCCTCGGCCTTCTCCTCACCGAGGCGGCGCGGGTCGGAGCTGAGCCACGGGTCGGAGCCCGCCACCATGAGGAGCTGTTCGCCGTCCCAGGAGCCGTAGCGGGGGCTGATGTCGACGCCGAGCCGCTCGGCGGTCCTGACCAACTCCTGCCGCACGCGCTGGTCGGCCTGCTCGGGCGAGCTGCCGGGCGCGTACTTCTGGCGGAGCCCGTCGAGGC
This sequence comes from Streptomyces diastaticus subsp. diastaticus, assembly GCF_011170125.1. Classification (NCBI taxonomy): domain Bacteria; kingdom Bacillati; phylum Actinomycetota; class Actinomycetes; order Kitasatosporales; family Streptomycetaceae; genus Streptomyces; species Streptomyces diastaticus. The sequence goes on from NZ_BLLN01000005.1 coordinate 2,596,268, forward strand.
GGTACTGGTACCCGAGGTGGTCGTCGATGCGCGAGGCGGGGATGCCGTACGTCCGCAGGTACGCCTCCTCCAGCTGCTCCGCGGTGCCGCCGGTCTGCTCCTGGAGCTGGACGCGGCGCTCGCGGAGGTCCTTGCGGGTGGGACGGACGCCCGCCTCGTCGGCGGCGGCCTTCACGACCCGCTCGCTGATCATCCCGGCGAGGGTGGCGCGGTCGGGGGCGCAGGTCTCGCGGCCCGCGACGACCTTCTCGCCCTGGGCGGCGGCCTCGTCGCGCTGGTGCAGCTCGGCCTGGCGGGCGGCGGAGCACTGCTGGTCGAGGACGTCCGCGTAGCCCTGCTCGCCGAAGACGGCGACCTGGGCGTCGCGGGTCTGGCCGACCTGGGCCTCCAACTGGGCGACGGTGATGCGCTCGCCGCCGACGACCGCGGCGGCGCCGGGGCGGGCGTCGTCGCCGCAGGCGGTCAGCAGCGGGGCCGCGAGCAGCGTGGCGGCCATGAGGGCGAGCGAGGTGCGACGGCGGCGGTGCAAAGGGAGCCTCCCGGCGGGATCGTTCATCGGTGCGGGGACGTTCAACGACCTGACGACCTGACGACGTGTACGACCTTGCGGTCCGGACGTCCTTGCGAAGATCGATCGTAGGCAGTCGGCGTGATCTGGGCCACTGTCGGGAGCAACGATTCCCCGCGTGTCCGGTTCCTGCCTGTCGTGTGCCGCTTCCCCGCCGCCGGGAGGGCTCAGACCAGGCCGAGCCAGTGCAGGGTCCGGCGCACCTCGGCGGGGAGCGGATGGGCGGGCCCGTACCGCTGTTCGGCGTCGTGGAGCAGGCGTAGCAGGGTGTCCTGGGCGGCCGGGCGGTCGCCGAGGGCGAGCAGCAGGTGGCCGATGCGGCGGCGGACCTCCAGCGGCAGGTCCCGGTCGGTGCTGACGTACTGGTTCTCGAAGTACGGGAGCAGGGCGCGGTATTCGGCCAGGGCGGCGCCGGGTTCGCCGAGCTGCTCCAGACACTGGGCGGCCTCGTACCGGAACTGGAGGGAGCGCGGGTCGGCGGTACCGGCCTCGGCGGCGTACTCGTCGGCGAGGCGGCGCAGTTCGGGCAGCGCGCGGCGGTACTGCCCGTCGTCGAGCAGGGTGGCCGCGTACTGCTTGCGCAGGGTGCGGACGACGGCGGAGTGCTCGCCGTGCTGCCGGGCGGCGGTGGGCAGGATCGCGCCGAGGATGTCGACGGCCTGGGTGATGCGGCCCTCGCCGAGCAGCCGCTTGACGTCGTCCACGGCGGTGGCGACGTCGGCGCCCTCCCCTCCGCCGGGCGCGGCCGGGGGCCGGCCGGGCCGGGGCGCGGGCGCGAGCGGGTGGTCGGGCCAGGGAGCGTGCGGGCGCAGGAAGGGCCGGGCCGGGTCGAGCGGGGTGCCGCGCGGGACACCGCGGGCGGGGAGCAGCGGGGTGAGCGCCTGGTAGACCTCCTGGGCGGAGCCGGGCCGGTCCTGGGGCTCCTTGGCGAGCAGCCGCATGACGAGCGGTTCGAGCCCGTCGGGCAGCCCGGTGCGCAGCCGGCCGAGCGGCAGCGGCGCCTCGTAGAGGTGGCGGTGGAGGACGCCGAGGACGGTGGCCCCGTCGAACGGCACCGTCCCGCTGAGCAGTTCGTAGAGGACGATGCCGAGCGCGTACAGGTCGGTGTACGGGCCGACGGCGCCGCCCATGGCCTGTTCGGGGGCCATGTAGGCGGGGCTGCCGATGGGCGAGCCGGTGTGGGTGAGGCGGGTGGTGTCGCTGTCCATGACGGAGGCGACGCCGAGGTCGAGGACGGAGATGGTGCCGTCCTGCCGGACCATGATGTTCCGCGGCTTGAGGTCGCGGTGGACGATCGGCACGGCGTGCACGGCGGAGAGCACGGCGCACAGCTGGGCGGCGACCGAGACGGCCCACTCCCAGGGGTACGGCGTGTGCTCGGCGAGGTGGTCGCCGAGGTCGGCTCCGTCCACGAACTGCATGACGAGGTACAACTCGTCGCCCTCGGTCCCCGCGTCGTGCACGGTCACCAGACCGGGGTGGTCGACCTGGGCGGTGACCCGGCACTCCCGCACGAAGCGGCGGCGCAGCTCCTCGGCCTCGGCTCCGGCCACCCGGTCGGGCCGCAGCAGCTTGACGGCGACGCGCCGGTCGAGCCGCTGGTCGTAGCCGGTCCACACCTGGCCCATGCCGCCCTGGCCGATGAGGGTGGAGAGTTCGTACCGGTCGGCGATGATCCGCCCGCTCAACGGGAGCCCTCCCGCGGTCCTTCGCCGTGGTCGTCACTGCGGCCGCCGGAGTCGCGCAGGTAGGCGCTGAGTTCGTCCAGCTCGGCCCGGACCTGGTCGATGCGCGCGGGCCCGCCGGGCGGCGGGGTGCCGGGCGCGGGTCGCGGTCCGGCCGGGCCGGGCGCCGGGGCGGACTGCGGGCGGGCCCAGGCGTCGCCCGCAGCGGTGGGCGCCGTCGGCGGGGCGTAGTGCTGGGGCTGGGGCTGGGGCTGCTGTGGCCGAGTCTGCTGCGGGTACGGGCCGGGGCGCTGCGGCATGGGGGCCGTGACGGGTCGGGTGACCGCGGCGTGCGGCGGGTACGGGGCGGCGTACGGCATACCGGGGTGTGCGCCCGGGGCGCCGGGGCGGCCGGTGCCGTAGAGCTTGCGGTCGTGGCGGATGTCGGCCCAGAGGAAGTACCAGACCACGGCGACCATGTTGAGCAGGGCGAGCATCACCGACACGTCGTCCAGGACGGTGGCGCTGTCGTCCACGTCGTCACCGGGCATGGCCCCGATCGCGAAGATCCCGACGGCCAGCGAGATGCCCGCCAGCGTCCAGTCCCGCTTCCTGCGGGTCACCGCGGCCAGCCGTACCAGGGCACCGAAGGCCAGGAAGCCGCAGGTCATCACGGCCAGAGCGGTGAACAGCACCCGCAGCCAGAGGCGTGCCTCCCTGGACGGACCCTGGGGCCCCGGGGCCACCGGGTAGGTGCTGTGCATGGGCCTGCTCCCTGAAGGTCGTGGGGGGTCCGCCGGTACGGCGTGCGGGTCCGAGCGTATACACCCGTCCGGATGGTCCGGACCCCGTCGTACGGAACCGTTCTTCTCCTGGTGACGCCCTGTGACACGTTCTGGTTCAGGAGGGCTCCGGTGCGGGCCCGTTCGCCGACGGTGGTCGCGGCCTGGGACGGCCGCCGGGGACGGCACGGCGGAGGCGAAGCCGGCGTCGGCGGAGGGGCCGAGGATCTCGCAGGCGGAGTGCCTCAAGGTGTTCGTGGAGAGGGGCGCCGCGCCGAAGGAGGAGGCGGTCGCCCACTCCCCCACGCGTGACAGCGGCGACGCACGGCGACGGCGACGCACGACGACGGCACCGGGCCGGAGTGGGCACCACACGGGGGTGCCCACTCCGGCCCGGCGCCTCACTGCCCGAAGGGCGTTCCTCGCCCGGCCCGCGTCTACTTCGCGCTGAAACGGTCCGGCGCCTCGGTGGGCGCGTCCCCCTCCGGCAGCTTCTCCTGCGGGCAGCCGTCGAGAATCGTCCGCATGGCGTCGCGCTCCTCGGCGGTCACCCACACCTCGTACTTCGTCTTCACCGCCACCTGCCCGGCGACATACGCGCACCGGTACGTCCTGTTCGGCGGCAGCCACTTCGCGGCGTCGCCGTCACCCTTGGCACGGTTGGGGCTCGCGTTCACCGCGAGGAGGTTGAGCGGATCGTTGGCGAAGGCTATGCGCTTGGCCGGCTCCCACTCCGAAGCCCCCTTCTTCCAGGCGTCGGAGAGGGCGACCAGGTGGTCGATGTCCACCTTGCTGGCGCCGCGCTTGAACTGCACGTCCTCGCCCGAGTACGGGTCGTCCTTCAGCGTGCCGGAGACCACCACGCAGTCGTCGCCGTCCTTGTACTCCACCTCGGCGAGGTCGCGCTTCAGGATGTCGTCCCGCGTACCGCAGGAGTTGCCGTCCACGTCGGCCCAGGCCGACCCGAACCGCTCCCGCCCGTACCCGTCCTTGCTCCCCTCGTCCTTCACCGTCAGCGCCTCCAGCGCCGCCAGCGCCGTCCCGGTGGCGGCTCCGCCCTTGGCGCCCTCCCCGCCGGCCCCGTCACTCCCGGTCGACGGCTCCCCGAGCCCACACCCCGCGCTCCACAGCAGCGCCCCGACCGCGAGCCCCACCATCCCGTACCGCCGCACCGTCACCACGCACACCCTTCTCTCGCCCTGCCCTGCTTCCGTCCCCGATCCCAGAGGCATCCTCCCCTGCGGGGTGACGGGCAGTCGGGCGGGGTGGGGCGTGACGGGGGCGGGGCGGGGGCGCATGGGGATCGGGAGGTGCGTCGGTATGATCCGACCGCCACGCGGTGCCGAGCGGGTCGGAGGGCCAGGGTGACCATCCGCCACACGATCGAACAGGTCGCGGAGCTGCCGCCCGCGCTCGCGGCCGCCCTCGGGATCTTCGTGCTCGCGCTGATCGTCCTGGTGGCCCGGGGGCTGCTCCGCCTGCCGGACCACACCAGGCTCAGCAGCCCGGAAGCGCGCGAGCGCGCCCGGCGCCGCACGGAGAGCCGCCGACGGCAGCAGAAGCTGCGCGCACGCCGGGAGTCCCTGCAACGCTGGCCACGCCGACGCTGGATCCGGCTCCCCCCTGCCGCGCCACCGACACCATGACGACCGCCGGCGAGGAACGCGCCGGCGCCGCCCTCGACGCCGGCGAACACCCCGGCGACCACGTCCTCGGGGGGGCGCGACGCTGGAGCTGGACCTGGCCGCGCCGAGCACGATCCTGGGGGACTGGCGGCGGGCGGTGGAGGACGGTCGCGGGGTCTTGAGGGCCGCGAGTAGCCCATGGCAGGCTCCCACCGCATGATCGATGAATTCGCGAAGGACAACCTGCACGGGAGACTGCGGCGGGACCGCGAGGCACTGGTCTGGAAGCTGGACGGCTTGTCCGAGTACGACACCCGCCGACCGCTGACAGTGACCGGGAGCAACCTCCTCGGCCTGGTCAAACACGTGGCAAACGTCGAGGCCAGGTACTTCGGCGAGGTGTTCGGCTGCGCTTTTCCGGAACCGCTGCCCCGGTGGCAGGACCACGACGGCAGCGATCTGTGGGCGACTGAGGACGAGAGCCGCGATCAGATCATCGATTTCTACCGGCGCACGTGGGAGCACGCGGACGCGAGGATCGAGGAGCTTCCCCTCGATGCGCCCGGCCATGTGCCGTGGTGGCCGGAGCCTCATTCCCACACGAACCTGTTCGCCGTCATGGTCCACGTCCTCGGCGAGACCAACCGGCATGCCGGGCACGCCGACATCCTGCGTGAAGGCGTCGACGGCCGAACCGGGATGCGCCCCGAACACGAGGTGCAGACCGATGAGGAAGCCCGCGACGCCTACTGCGCGAAGATCGAGCGAGCCGCCAGATCGGCCGCGTCGGCCAAGCACAGAGGGCCTGTGCCACGTGACCTGATGTTCGATCGGCACGATGGCGGCCGTGAGAGCCGGAGAGGGCGAGGGTGGCCGCCTCGTCCGGGGTGGGGAGGCGGGCAGTGACGTCCTCCTCGACCCAGGCGCCGACGTGGCCCAGTTCTGCGAGCAGGCGTACCGCTCCCCCGCGGATCTTGGCCGTTCCGGCGAGGGCGGTCCCCCGGGCGATCGACGCGGGGTAGTAGGTGTCCGTCAGCTCGCAGGGCTCGTCGTCGGCGTACATGATGCGGCGGCGGGCGATCACCGGCTGGCCGGGCTCCAGTCCCAGCCGCCCGGCGACGAGTTCGGGCGCGGGAACTTCGCCCGCCTGGACGATGCGCTGCGTCCCGCGCCGTCCCTCGGCCCGCGCCTCGGCCGCCCACGCGTCACCCCCGGCACCGCCTGCCGCGAGATACCTGGCGGACGTACTGGCCCTCTCGGCGTCGCCCACGACCCACCGTCCTCTCGGCTCTTCCCGCGCGATCCACGGGACCACACACCCGGCGACCGTTCCAGACAGCCGAACTCACCCTGGCTGGGATTCGCGCATGTCGGTGGGGAGAGGCGGATGCTCCCGTGTTGATCCTCTCGCAGCCGGTCACCAACGCCGTGGTGCACGGTTCTCCCCCGGAGGACACCCACCGACGTGACCGCCCCTCCGCCTTGGCCACCCCTGCCCGCGGGCTCCTGGACCTGACATGCCGGCCATGCGCCGAGGGGCGGCCCGTACACCCCGGCCCGCGACCGGGGTGAGAGCCGCCCCGGGCCGCTACGACCCCAGGATCGACGTCAGGAACTCCCCCACCCAGGACAGCAGCTCCCGCCCCACCACGGGCTTTCCCCCGATCTTCCCGGTCGTGGGTCGCGGGACGAGGATCTGGTGGGTGTTGGCCTTGACGACCGTGCGGGGGTAGAGGCGGTTGAGGCGGAGTTGCTGGGATTCCCGGAGTTCCACGGGACCGAAGCGGACGTTGTTGCCCTGGAGGACGATCTCCGCGACGCCGCACGAGCGGGCGAGCATACGGAGGCCGGCGACGAGGAGGAGGTTCTCGACGGGCTCGGGGAGCTTGCCGTAGCGGTCGGTGAGTTCCTCGCGGACGGCGCGGATGTCGTCCTCGGTGGTGGCGGAGGCGATGGCGCGGTACGCCTGGAGACGCAGGCGCTCGCCGGGGGCGTAGTCGTGCGGGACGTGGGCGTCGACGGGGAGTTCGATCTTGACCTCGGGGGCCGGTTCCTCCTCGACCCCGCCGTCGAGGGCCGCACGGTAGTCGGCGACGGCCTCGCCGACCATGCGGACGTACAGGTCGAAGCCGACGCCGGCGATGTGGCCGGACTGCTCGCCGCCGAGGAGATTGCCGGCGCCGCGGATCTCCAGGTCCTTCATGGCGACGTACATGCCGGCGCCCATCTCGGTGTGCTGGGCGATGGTGGCGAGGCGCTCGTGGGCGGTCTCGGTCAGGGGCTTCTCGGGCGGGTAGAGGAAGTAGGCGTAGCCGCGTTCGCGGCCCCGGCCGACGCGGCCGCGGAGCTGGTGGAGCTGGGAGAGGCCGAAGTTGTCGCCGCGCTCGACGATGAGGGTGTTGGCGTTGGAGATGTCGATGCCGGACTCCACGATGGTGGTGGAGACCAGGACGTCGAACTTCTTCTCCCAGAAGTCCACGACGACCTGTTCCAGGGCCTGTTCGGACATCTTCCCGTGGGCGGTGGCGATCCTGGCCTCGGGGACGATCTCGCGGAGCCGGGCGGCGGCCTTGTCGATGGACTCGACCCGGTTGTGGATGTAGAAGACCTGCCCCTCGCGGAGGAGTTCGCGGCGGATGGCGGCGCCGATCTGCTTCGGGTCGTAGGGGCCGACGAAGGTGAGGACCGGGTGGCGCTCCTCGGGCGGGGTGGTGATCGTCGACATCTCGCGGATGCCGGTGACCGCCATCTCCAGGGTGCGCGGGATGGGCGTGGCGGACATGGTGAGGACGTCGACGTTGGCGCGGAGCTTCTTCAGCTGCTCCTTGTGCTCGACGCCGAACCGCTGCTCCTCGTCGACGATGACCAGGCCGAGGTCCTTGAACCTGGTCTCGGAGGAGAAGAGGCGGTGGGTGCCGATGACGATGTCGACGGAGCCGTCCCGCAGCCCCTCCAGGGTGGCCTTGGCCTCGGCGTCGGACTGGAAGCGGGAGAGGGCTCGGACGTTCACCGGGAACTGCGCGTACCGCTCGGAGAAGGTGCCGAAGTGCTGCTGCACCAGGAGGGTGGTGGGGACGAGGACGGCGACCTGCTTGCCGTCCTGGACGGCCTTGAAGGCGGCGCGGACCGCGATCTCGGTCTTGCCGTACCCGACGTCGCCGCAGATCAGACGGTCCATCGGGACCGTCTTCTCCATGTCGTCCTTGACCTCGGCGATGGTGGAGAGCTGGTCGGGCGTCTCCATGTACGGGAAGGCGTCCTCCAGTTCGCGCTGCCAGGGGGTGTCCTGGCCGAAGGCGTGGCCGGGGGCGGCCATCCGGGCCGAGTAGAGCTTGATGAGGTCGGCCGCGATCTCCTTGACGGCCTTCTTCGCGCGCGCCTTGGTCCTGGTCCAGTCGGCGCCGCCGAGCCGGTGCAGGGTGGGTGCCTCGCCGCCGACGTATTTGGTGACCTGTTCGAGCTGGTCGGTGGGGATGTAGAGGCGGTCGCCGGGCTGGCCGCGCTTGGCGGGGGCGTACTCGACGAGGAGGTACTCGCGGGTGGCGCCCTGGACGGTGCGCTGGACCATCTCGATGTAGCGGCCCACGCCGTGCTGCTCGTGGACGATGTAGTCGCCGGGCTCCAGGGTGAGCGGGTCGATGGTCTTGCGGCGCCGGGTGGGCATCCGCTGGCCGTCCTTGCCCGCCGCCTTCTGGCCGGAGAGGTCGGTCTCGGTGAGCACGGCGAGCTTGAGGCGCTCGTCGGTGAAGCCGTGGTCGATGGCGCCGCAGGCGACGTGGACCACGGACGGGCCGATCTCGGCGAGGTCCCCGTCGAGCCGGGCCGGGACGCCCTCGGAGCCCAGCACCTCGACGGTACGGGCGGCGGGGCCGTGCGCCTCGGTGACGAAGACGGTCCGCCAGCCCTCGCCGAGCCACCGCTTGGTGTCGGCCAGGGCACGGGCGGTGTCACCCCGGTACGTCTCGGGGGCGCGCATCCCCAGTTGCCAGGTGTCGCCGTCGTACGTCTCCTCGTCGGCGGCGAACGGCGAGACGGACCACCACATCATGCCCAGTTCGCGGGCGCGTTCGCGGACGTCGGCGATCCCCCGCAGGGAGGCCGCGCCGACGTCGATGGGGGCCTGCCCTCCCTCGGCGGAGGCCGCCCAGGACGCCTGGAGGAATTCGAGGCTGGTGGCGACCAGGTCGGCGGCGCGGGTACGGACCCGCTCGGGGTCGCAGACCAGGGCCATGGCGCCCTCCGGCAGCACGTCGAGGAGGAGTTCCATCTCGTCGACGAGGACGGGGGCGAGGGACTCCATGCCCTCGACGGCGACGCCCTCGGCGATCTTGCCGAGGAGTTCGCCGAGTTCGGGGTGGTCCTCGGCGAGGGCGGCGGCGCGCTCGCGGACCTGGTCGGTGAGGAGCAGTTCGCGGCAGGGCGGGGCCCACAGGCCGTGCTCGGCGATCTCCAGGGAGCGCTGGTCGGCCACCTTGAAGTAGCGGATCTCCTCGACCTCGTCGCCCCAGAACTCGACGCGGACCGGGTAGTCCTCGGTCGGCGGGAAGACGTCGAGGATGCCGCCGCGCACGGCGAACTCGCCGCGCTTCTCGACCAGCTCCACGCGGGAGTACGCGGCGGCGGCCAGGGCGCGGACGACTTCCTCCAGGTCGGTGGTCCGCCCGGCCCTCAGCGCCACCGGCTCCAGGTCGCCGAGCCCTTTGACCTGCGGCTGGAGCACGGAGCGTACGGAGGCGACGACGACGGAGACCGGGCCGGTCCCGGGGTCGTCGGCGTCCGGGTGGGCGAGGCGGCGCAGCACGGCGAGGCGGCGGCCGACGGTGTCGGAGCGCGGGGAGAGCCGCTCGTGCGGCAGCGTCTCCCAGGACGGGTACTCCACGATTCCGTCCGGCGGGAGCAGGGTGCGCAGGGCGGCCGCCAGGTCCTCGGCCTCGCGGCCGGTGGCGGTGACGGCGAGCACGGTGCGGCCGGTCTCGCGGGCGAGGGCGGCGACGGTGAAGGGCCGCGCGGCGGGCGGGCCGACCAGGTCGGCGGCGAGGAGGTGCCCGTCCCCGGCCGCTTTCAGCGCTTGTGACAGCGCGGGGTCCTCGATCACCGCGTCGAGCAGTCCGTGCAGGCTCATGAAGGGATTCCGTCCTCGTCGTCCTCGTCGTCCACCGCGTGCCCGGCGCTCCCTGTACGCGGGGGGCGTCGCCGCCGGGACGGAGTCGTCACGCCACCGGGGAACACGCGAATGCCCGACACGTCCGACGGGCCGGGGGTCTCCAGCGTACGACGTGCGGCCGCCCGGTGCGTCCGGCACGGTCCGTCGCGTCCCGCTCGCCCTGGGTGGCCGCCGCCGGGGACGCACGGACGGCGGGCGTCCGGGGTTCACGGGGAACCGGGCACGGTTGGCTCACTCTTCGCACACAATTCGCACCGCGACCGTCCCCGGTCCCGCCGACAGCGCTTACGCTGGGCCGAAAAAAGCTCGACCGTCCGCGGCACACGACCGGAGAATCTCCGGAAGGTGCCGCAGGCCCATGACGCAGCCGGGGGCAGAGCGTGGGTGACAACGAGATGGCCGTCTTCGGGCTCTCCGCGACCGAGGAGGAGCTCTACCGGCATTTCCTGCGCAATCCGGGGACCTCCGTCGACGATGTGCACCTCCTGCTGCACACCGCCGGCACGGACGCGGCCCGGGCGCTGGAGCGCCTGCGCGAGCTGGGGCTGCTGCTGCCGGCCGGGCCGGAGGGGCGGGTGGTGCCGGCCGACCCCGAACAGGCCGTCTCCCACCTCGCCGACCGGCGGCTGCACGAGCTCCACCAGGACCTGCGGCGGGTCACCCGGGCCCGGCACGTGGTGGACGGGCTGCGGGCCGAGCAGGGGGCGCGGACGGCCGCGCCGCAGGGCATCGAGCAGATCGAGGGGCTGGCGGCGATCCGCGGCCGCATCGAGGACCTGGCCTTCTTCGCCCGCGAGGAGATCCTCTCCGTGGAGCCCTACACGCGGCTCTCCCCGGAGAACATCGCCCGCTCCCGCCCGCTGGACCTGCGCTGCCTGGCCCGCGGCGTCGTCATCCGCAACGTGGTGCGCCGCTGCGCCCTCTCCGACCCGCCGACCGCCGCCTACCTGCGGGAGCTGACGGCCTCCGGCGCGCACATCCGGGTCGCCGACGAGGGGGAGGCGGGCGAGCGGCTCCTCGTCTACGACCGCCGGACCGTGCTGGTCCCCCTCGACCCGCGCGACACCGCCCGCGGCGCGCTGCTGGCCCACAAGAGCGGCCTGGTCGCCAACATCATCGCCCTCTTCGAGAAGATCTGGGCCCAGGCGGCCCCGCTGGACGCCGAGCCGGAGCAGGGCGGTCTGAGCCCGTTGAGCGAGATGGAGCGCCAGGTCCTGCTGGCGATGTGCACGGTCGGCAAGGACGAGGCGGGCGCCCGCGAACTGGGGGTCTCGGTCCGCACGTACCGGCGGCACGTCGCCGACCTCCTCCAACTGCTGGGAGCGGCCAGCCGCGCCCAGGCGGCCCTGCTGGCCCGGGAGCGCGGCTGGGTCTGAGCGGGCCTGGCCTCCCCGGCCGCCGGCGAGGCTCTCCCGCCGGCCGCAGGCGCCACGCCCCGGCGGCACGGGGCGGACCCGCCCGGCCGCTCGCCGGGAGGACCGCGCCTCACCGACTCGCGGACTGCCGGCCTGCCCGCGGGTCGACGGGGGTGAGGACGCCGAGCCGGTCCTCGATCGCCTGGGCCGCGTCCAGGCACAGGTCCTCCCGGAAGGCGCGCCCGACGAGCCGCACCCCGCGGGGCAGGCCGTCGGCCGTCCCGGCCGGCACGGCCACGGCGGGCACCCCGACGAAGCTGGTCACGGTGCACAGGCGCATCGCCGACCCGACCCGCTCCCGCCCGGCCCGGTCCCGGGACTCCAGCCCCGGCTCGACGGCGGGCTCGGTGAAGACCGGGCCGAGCAGCAGCGGGTACGCGTCGAGGAACTCCGCCCAGGCCGCCGTGAGCCCGGCGCCGGCGCGGGGCCTGCGGGCCGACCACGCCAAGCTCCAGGAGGCGTTCACCGGCCTCGTCCGGGATGCCCTGGCGGGCGCCGGTCACGCCGCGGCCGATCCACGCCGCGCGGCCCGCACCCTGCTGGCCCTGGCGGACGGCCTCACCACGCACGTCCTCGTCGGCCACCTCTCCCCGCGGGAGGCGTACGAGGTGCTCCACGGGCACCTGGCCGGCCTGTGGGGGCTGCCGGAGCCGTCGGCCGGGGCCTGAGCCCGCCGCCCCGGACCTCACGGACGGCTCAGCGCGCCGACGCCCCCTGTCCGACCCTGCCCCACCCGCACAGCGCCGGGTCGGCCAGCGCCCGGGTGAGGAACGGCTCGGGGTCCGTGGGTACCGGGGCGAGCCGCAGGCGGAGCAGGTCGGTCCCGGCGTCGGGGTGGCAGCACCAGTCGGCGGGGAGCAGGGCCAGCAGCCGGATGACGGTGATCTGGCCGGGTGGGGCGGCGGGGTCGGCGCGGTGCAGGGTGACGTCGAGGTGGGCGGGGGACCAGGTCACGGGGCGGCCTCCGGGGAGGGCGGGAACGCTCCCACGGCGTGGGGGCCGTCCGCGAACAGGTGGCGGGCGGCCGCGGTGAGAGCGGTGATGCCGGCGGGCAGGGCCTGGCGCAGGTCGGGGGCGAAGTCGGAGGCGTGGTTGGCCGGGACCGGGCGGCCCTCGGCCGTGGCGGCCCGCCAGGTGGCGGCCGGGGTCGTGCCGAGCATCCAGTAGGCGAGCGGGATCCGGGTGCCGTCGGCGAGGCGGGTGAGGTGGGTGAGGTCCTCGGTGGCCGGGGACGGTACGGCGGCCAGGACGCGCCCGGCGCCGAGGTGCTCGGCGTGGACGGCGCGCAGGGCGGCGGTGAGGTCCGGGTCGGGGGTGAGGACGGGCGAGCGGGCGGTGACGGTCAGTTCGGGTGGCCCGGGCGCGGCGGCGGCCTCGCTCTCGGCGGCCAGGACGCGCCGTACGGCCTCCTGGAGCCGGTCCAGGGCGGCCTCGGTGAAGGCGCGCAGGCCCAGCGAGAGGGTGGCCCGGTCGGGGATGACGTTGGCGCGGGTCCCGGCGTGCAGGGTGCCGACCGTCAGCACGGCCCCTTCGGCGGGCGCGGTCTCGCGGGCGGTGAGGGTGTGCAGCCGCACCACGGCGGAGGCGGCCATCAGCAGCGGGTCGGCGGCGAGGTGCGGGGTGGCGGCGTGACCGCCTCGGCCGTGCAGGACGGCCTCCAGGGTGCGGCTGCCGGCCATCAGCGGGCCGCCGGTGGCGTGGGCGAGGGTCCCGGCGGGCAGCGGGGCGGCGTGCTGGGCGAGGACGGCGTCGGGGCGGCCGAACCGCTCGTACAGCCCGTCGTCGGCGAGGGCGCGGGCGCCGGTGAGGGTCTCCTCGGCCGACTGGCCGAGGAGCAGCAGGCGGCCCTGCCAGTCGGCGCGGGTGGCGGCGAGGCGGGCGGCGGCGCCGGTGGCCGCGGCGGCGTGCAGGTCGTGGCCGCAGGCGTGCATGACGCCGGGGACGGCGGAGGCGTAGGGCAGGCCGGTGGCCTCGGTGACGGGGAGCGCGTCGAGTTCGGTACGGAGCAGGACGGTGGGCCCGGGGCCGTTGCGGAGTTCGGCGAGGAAGGAGGGGGTGCCGGCGAGCCCGGGGTGGACGGTGAGGCCGAGGGCGGTGAGTCGGTCGGTGAGCAGGGCGGCGGTGGAGTGTTCGGCGCCGGAGAGTTCCGGGGCCCGGTGCAGTGCGAGGTACAGCTCTACGGCGGCCTTCAACTCGGCGCGGGGCGGCTGGGTTTCGGGGGCGGCCACGGGCCTCACCTCTTCGTCCTCGGGGGTGTCCACCTGGATCCACGGGCCGTCCGGGCAGCGTGCGGCGCGGGCGCGTCAGGGGCGTCTCGTTCCGCTGTCAGTGCACTGTCAACGGGTGACAGCGTCCTGGCGGCGGATCTGACAGCGGGTGGGGCTGGGATGGCGTCAGCAAGGGAGTTCCGCCGGATCGGCCGGCGGGCCCCTGGGACCGCAGGGAGTACGCGATGACCCCCAAGACCGAGCTGGCCACCCTCGCCGACGAGATCCTGGAGCTGGAGTCGGAGACCTTCGAGATCTCGGACTACTCGGACGCCGCCGAGGTCGTGCTCGCCGGTTCGACGTCCTGCTCCTCGACGTCGACCTGCTCCAGCACCACCAGCACCACCTCCTGCTCGGCCTGATCCGGCCGATCGCGCGTACGGCCCCTGTCCCGGCGGCGTCCACCGCCGGGACAGGGGCCTTCGTGCATCGTGGGCCGGGGTGCTCACGGGAAGGGATGCGGGGCCAGGTGGACGGCGTCGGCGGGCAGGTCGTCCGGGCGGCGTCCGGCGGTGCGCAGCCCGGTGCGCAGGCGCTCCATGGTCAGGGCGCGCTGCCGGGTCCAGCCGAAGTCGATGGGGAGCAGCCCGGGGACGGCGGTGGCCACGGTGCTGAGGCCGGCGCGGGCCTGCTCCGGGGTGGTCTGGTCGACGGCGATCACGTCGTGGCCGCCGTCGGCGAGGACGCCGGTGAGCAGCGCCAGGTCGTCGCGGAGGTCACCGGTGCGGGGGCGGACGGCGGTCCAGTCCGCGAAGGCGTCGGCGAGCGGGAGGCGCTCCAGAGGGTCGAGGAAGGGCGCGGCGTGGTGCGCCATCTCGGGCAGTCCGTAGAGCTGGGCATGGTCCTTGAGGTCCCGTACGAGGGTGTAGTCGGCCGCCATGGCGGTGAGTTCGGCACGGCGTTCGGTCACCTGGTAGGGCAGGTGCGGGATGTAGGTGAGGACTTCGGAGAGGGCGGAGGAGACGGTCTCGGCCGGGTCGAACCCGGCGGCGGCGGCGAAGGCGAGGGTGCCGGGGCCGCCGTCGCGGCGGACGGCGAGGGCGGTGACGACGGGGACGGGCGGGCCCATCCGGGTGTCGTAGGCGTGGATGTCGTAGCCGTGCAGGGCGGCCCGGTCGGTCATGGCGCGGACCTCGGGGTCGGCGACGGTGGCCAGGTCGATCTCGGTGAGCCGGGCGCGGCCGTACCAGGCGAGCAGGAAGGCGTCCCGCTCGACGCGTTCGAGAAGGCCGAAAAGGATCGCCTCGGCGAGGCCGGAGCCGGTGGCGCAGCCGTTGGAGCACTCGAAGACGAAGTTGTCGGCCTCGACCCCCGCGCTGTAGTGCGCGAGCCGCGCCGGGACGAGGACGGGCCTCTCGTCGCGCAGTGAGTGCCCCCAGACCCAGGGGATCTCGCGGTCCGGGTCGAAGGGGCTGACCAGCGGATCGTTCGCGTACGTCTCGGGGGCGTACAGCCCGCAGGTGCGCGGGTCGAGGGCGTCGGCGGCCAGCTCGTGGTAGCTGCCGAGGACGGGGGTGGTGCCGCGTCGGCGGTGGGTGCCCGCGTACCGCTCCAGCCCTTCCAGGAAGGCGAGGCGGCGGCTGGTGGCGGTGCGGTTGGCCTGGCCGGACCAGGTGACGTCGGTGAGCCCGGCGTAGCCGCGCACGAAGTGGGTGCCGGCCACGGGGGCGGTGGTGGTGGAGGCGGGGTTGATCCAGGTGTCGGAACCGAGGGCGCCGCAGACCGGGTTGGCGAGGGCGGCGACGGGCAGGGCGTACGCGCCGAGGGGACGTACGCGGTAGGTGCCCGGGTCGGGCTTGGGCGCCGGTTCGAGGGCGAGGCGGGCGGCCGGGGCGGTGTCGGGGCGCGGGGTGACGCAGGCCGGGCAGAGCGGGTCGGGCAGCAGCGGGAAGGTGGCGGTGGCGAGGGTGACGAGGTCGGTGCGGGTCACCCGGGGCAGGGCCCTGTCGGCGGGCTCCTCGGCGGCGGGGGCGGCGCGTCCCGGCCGGTGCACGGCCCGGTAGGCGGCCCAGACGGCGTCGGTGGCCCAGTCGGTGACGACCGGCCAGCCGGTGGCGCCGTGCGGCACGTGGCGGCGCTCCAGCGCCTCCCGCTCGGTGCGGCCCCGCAGCCGCTGCCACCGCATCCCCAGGCACTGCCCGCAGGCCCCGGCGGACTCGGGGCGGGCCCCGTCCGGCAGCCACGGACCGGTGAGGACGGCGCGCGAGGTGAGGTGGACGGTGGCAGCCGGGCGCTCGGCGGCGTACGGGTCGGGGGCGCCGGTGCCGAGGGTGTCGGCGGCGCCGAGCGGGACGACCGACGGGGCCGGGAGCAGGGCGCGTTCGGCCGCGGGCAGGGCGGCGTGGCGGGCGGTCAGCGCCGCCTGGAGCCGGTCGCGGGCGGCGTCCAGCGGGCGGGGGGCGGCGGGCGGTGCGGGGGCGGACGCGGTGGCGGTGGGCACGGGGGTGGCGGGCATGACGGGCTCCTGACGGGCCGGGGCGGGGAGGAACACGGGGCCGGGGCGGGGCGCGTGCGCTCCCCGCCCGGACCGGGAGGGCCGGTGCCTACTTCCGCTGGTCAGGTGCGGTCGGACCAGCGGAAGGTCTTGAGGGCGACGGCGGTGAAGACGACGGCGAACCCGGCGAGGACGCCGCAGGAGACCAGGATGTCGCCGGTGCTGCCGGAGCCGGTGAGGGCGGCGGACACCCCGTCGTTGAGGTAGCGCAGCGGCAGCACACGGGAGATGGCCTGCATCCAGTCGGGCATCGCGTCGAGCGGGAAGAAGGAGCCGGAGAGGAAGGCCATCGGCAGCATCACGCAGTTGGCGACGGCGGCGACCGCCTCCGGGGTGCGGGTGAAGGAGCCGACGATGACGCCGAGGGCGAGGAAGGCGGTGACGCCGACGACCAGCATCAGGAAGGCCCACGGCCACCCTGCGGAGAGTTCCAGGCCGAACGGCGGCAGCATGGCCACGGCGACGAAGAGGACGGCCTGCACGGCGCCGATGCCGAGCGCCAGCACGTACCGGGAGGCCATGACGGCGGAGACGGGCGTGGGGGTCATCCGGATGAGGCGCAGGATGTCGTCACGCCGCCACTGCATGAGGACGAAGCCGACGCCGAAGACGGCGGCGTTGCCCAGGCCCCAGGAGAGGACACCGGGGGCGATGTAGCTGATGTAGGGGCGGCCGGACTGCTCGACCTCCTGGCCGCTGAAGATGAGGCCGAAGACGACGAGGAAGATCAGCGGGAAGGCGAAGGTGAAGAAGAGGGTGGTCTTGTCGCGGGTGTAGGCCCGGTATCCGGCCTGGCTGAGGGCGGCGTAGGCGCTCATGGGGTCTCCGTGGGTGGTGGTGCGGGGTGCGTGTGCGGTGCGCGCGGCGCCTGGTCAGCTCTCGGCGGGGGCCGGGGCGGGGGACGACTCGCCGGTGAGGGTGAGGTAGACGTCCTCCAGGCTGGGGGTGCGGGTCTGCACGCCGTGCAGGCCGCCGCGGGCGTCGACGGCGGCGAGGACCGGGCCGGAGTCCTCCGTCTCCAGGACCGTCATGTCGCCGTCCGCCGTGGCGCGCAGGACGCCGGGCAGGGCGGCGCCCTCCTCCGGGGTCAGCCGGTCGGCGGGAACCAGCAGGCGGGTGGTGGCGCTGCTGGCGGCGATCAGCCGGCCGGGGCTGTCGAGGGCGCGGACGGCGCCGCCGACCAGGATGGCGACCCGGTCGCAGAGGGCTTCGGCCTCGTCCAGGTGGTGCGTGGTGTAGACGATGGTGCGGCCGGCGCCCTTGAGGTCGCGCAGCACCTTCCACAGGTCGCGACGGGCCTGCGGGTCGAGGGCGGCGGTCGGCTCGTCCAGGAAGATCAGCTCGGGGTCGTGGACGAGGGCGGAGGCGATGGCCAGGCGCTGGCGCTGGCCGCCGGAGAGGTCGTCCACCCGGACGTCGCCGTGGTCGGTGAGGCCGACCAGGGCGAGCGCCTGCTCGGCGGCGTCCCGGCCGGCCCGGTAGAGGGCGGCGACGGTGGTGAGGTGTTCGCGGGCGGTGAGGCGGACGAAGAAGGCGCTGGACTGGGTCTGCACGCCGATCCGCGGGAGCAGCGCGGTGTCCCGGGGCCAGGGGTGGCGGCCGAGCACGGTGACGGTCCCGGCGTCGGCCTTGCGCTGGCCCTCCATGATCTCCACGAGGGTGGTCTTGCCCGCGCCGTTGGGCCCGAGCAGCCCGAAGAACTCGCCGCGGCCGACGGTGAGGGTCACCCCGGCGACGGCCTCGGTCGGCCCGTACGTCTTGCGGACACCGTCGAGGACGACGGCGCCGTCGGTGGCCTCGCCCGGGGCTCCGGCGGGGTCGTGGGGCTGGGGGGTCATGTGGTGCTCCTCGATCGGGGTGTGCGGGGTACGTCCGGGGCGCTGAGGTCAGGTCCCGGTCAGCAGGTGGCGGGCGGCGGCCCACAGGGCCAGGCCGGTGCCCGCGAGGACCAGCAGCACGGCCGCCGGGTACGCCAGGTAGGCGCGGCGGGCCGGGGCCGGGTAGGCCCGGGCGGCCGGGTCGCGGCGCAGGGCGAGGCGGAGATAGGTGCGGCTGGCGGTGAACAGGCCGATGGTCCGGGTGAGTTGCCCGGCGATCTGGTACCCGTCGAGCGGCGGCAGCGGGACCAGCATGGCGAGGGCCTGCACGGTGCCGAGGAGGACGAGGGCGGCGCAGGCGTCGCGGGTGGCCTCGTCGGGCGGGGCGAGGAGCCAGAGCGCGCCGAACGGCAGCAGGAAAAGGAGGTTCATGACGGCTCCGGCGACGGCCGTCGCGATTCTCGCCCAACGGGTCGGCAGGTACGGGTAGTTGTCGACTGTGCAGTACATGATGACCATGGGCAGCCGCCACCGCAGGCCGATCTCGGCCACTGTGCCGCCGTAGTGACGGGCCACCACGCCGTGCGCCAGTTCGTGCAGGGCGGTGGAGAGCCAGAGCAGGGTGGCGGCGGCGACCAGGAGCACCGGATTGCCCAGCAGCGCCCGGGTGGCGTCGAGCGCCTCCCCGGCGCGCGCCACGAGCGCGGCCTCCAGGGCGAGGACGAGGAGCAGCAGCGGGACGAGCGCGGCCGGGTGGAGCAGGGGGCGCAGCACCCGGTGGAGCCGGGTGGTGGTGGTGTCCGCGTCGGCGACCAGGCGCAGGGTGCCGCGCCACAGGGTGCGCGGTTCGGCGGACTTCGCCGGGGCGGCGGCCGGGCGGGGAGCGCCGTCGAGGAGGCCGCGGGTGCCGAGCAGGGCGAGGAGCTGGCGCCACTGGGCCTCGCCGAGCCGCTTGCCGTGGGCGGAGGCGTAGGCGGCGCCGAGGTCGTCCAGGGCGCGGGTGCCGTCCATGCGGGCGAGCAGGAACGCCTCCCGCGGGCCGACCTTGAAGGAGTGGCCGGTGCCGGTGTCCTTGACGAGGTGGACGGTGGCCGGGCCGTCGAGGAGGGGCCCGCCGACGAGCACGCCCGCGCGCAGGGCGGGCCGGTAGGAGCCCGGGACGGCCCGTTCGGCGGGCGCGCTCACGCGGCGTCCTCGCGCAGCACCCGGCCGAGGACGTGCGAGAGGTACGCCTCGTCGCGGATGGTGACGTGCAGCCGGTTGTTGGTCATGTGCATGTACGGCGAGAGGAGCAGTGGCAGCGCCACGGCCGGGTCGGTGACCCGCTCGTCGCGGGTGCCGTCCCAGGAGCGGAAGACGAGGTCGCCGTCGGTGGCCAGCTTCTCGGCTCGGGTGCGGAGTTCCGCGCAGTGGTCGGCCCAGCCGGCGAGGAAGCCGGGCAGCCGGGGCCGCTCGCCCTCCGGGGTGGCGGGACGGGTGGCGGCGCGGACGCGGGCGAAGCGCTCACCGAGGCCGGGGGCGAGGGCCGCGTAGTTGCGGTCGTACTCGTCGGTGCCGATGAAGTTGGTGCCGGGGAAGGCCCGGTGCCAGAACTCGTAGTAGCTGTCGAGGTAGCCGGTGAGTTCGGCCCGGTCGGGCAGGAAGGTCGCGGCCATCACCATCATGAGCTGGGCGGAGGTGCCGAGCAGCACGGTGCGCAGGTGGAGGTTGATGGTGGCGAAGGCGTCGATGACCAGGTCGCTGGAGTGCCGGAAGTGCCACTCGGCCAGCTCGATCCCGGCCGTCCCGCCGTACTTGCCGTACTCGGGTTCGTACGGTTCGGCGCTGCGGCTGTTGTTGGGACGGATGTTCATGCGCCCGTCGTCGCCGGTGTAGTGGCCGCGTTCGGCGCCGGGGAACTCGATGTCGAAGAGGGTGTTGTAGAAGTCGTTGAGGAAGCCGGCGTCGACCTCGTAGAGCGCGGGGCGTTCGCGCAGGAAGGTGTCGACGGCCTCCTCGGTGCGGCGGCGGACCTCCGCCTCGGCCTCGGGGGTGGCGGGCTTGAGGCGCAGCCGCACGTGCGGGCCCTCCAGCCAGTAGTTGATGAAGAAGTAGCCGCTGATCAGCCCTTCCTCCTCCAGCTCGGTGACGAGCGGGCGGACGCAGGTCAGCAGGAAGGGCCGGGGGTTGGCGGCGTAGAAGACGTGGGTGGCCTGCCAGGCGCCGGTCTTCGCGGCGGTCCCGGTGGCGGACAGGGTCAGGTCGGTCATGGCGCGGTCCTCGCGGGGGTGGGGGCGGGCAGGGTCTCCACGGCCAGTTCGGTGACGTGCCGGCCGCGCGACGAGGCGGCGTGCAGCCCGTCCTCGTCGGGCAGCGCCTCGCGGAGGACGGCGCGGGCCTTGTCGGTACGGAGCAGCGCCTCGAAGGCGGCGAGCGAGAGCGGGCTGTCGAAGTCGACGTAGCTCGGCTTGGCGCCGGTCGCGCCGCGTGCCCCGCTGTCGGAGACGGTGGCGTAGACCCGGGCGGGCAGGCCGTGGGCGCGGCGGAAGCGGTGCCAGCCGAGGAACCAGGTGGCGTCGTCGGTGCCGGGGGCGCGCAACGGCAGGTTCCGCGCGTCCACGCCCCAGCTGCGGCGCGCGAGGACCAGGCTGCCGTGGCGGACCCGGGGGCGGTGGGTGACGCCGTCCACGGGCGGACGGTCGGGGACGCCGCCCCAGACGTTGAGCGGGGACATGGAGGTCGGGGAGAGCAGCAGCAGGGTGCGCGGCAGTTCGGGCAGGGCGAGCGGAACGAGGTAGCCGAGGTAGACGGGGATCACCTCGCGCTCCAGCCGGACCGAACGCAGGACGAGGCGGTCCTGCTCCTCGTCGTGGACGAGGAAGAGGTCGTCCAGGCCGAGCTGGAACCTCGGCTCCAGGGTGCCGCTCTCGCCGGGCCCGACGATCTCGTACTCGGTGAGGCGGGCGTGCAGGTTGAGGTTGGAGGTGACGGGGCCGCCGGTGACCTCGGCGAGGACGGCGCCGGGCGGGGCGGCCTCGGCACCGGCGGCGAGCAGCCGTTCGCCGAGGCCGTCGAAGAGGTGGGTGAAGCGGCTGAAGGGGAAGGAGAGCCCGCCGTAGGAGCGGTTGAGGACGGCGAGCGGGCCGTCCGGCCGGTCGGCGAGCTGGACGTGATGGCTCATCGGCGCGAAGGCGGGTGCGAGCGGGGCGAGCGGCGCCGCCGCGGCGTCCAGCAGGTCCTCGTCGAGGACGAGGTCGCCGTCGCCCTCGTGCGCGGCCCAGCGTTCCCGCATCCCGGTGAGGAAGGCGGCCCGGGCGGCGTCCAGCGCCTTCAGCTCGGGCAGGCCGAGCCAGTTCTCCTCCGGGTTGTGGTCGCCGTCGGGGCCGAAGGCGGGGCGCTGGGAGGTGAAGGAGAGGTACTGGTCGAAGAAGTCCTCGTGGAAGTCGTGGACCAGCTTGACCAGGTCGTCGCAGCGCCCGCCGCGCCCGAAGCGGGCGGTGAAGAAGCCCTTGAGGGTGAGCCGGTGCGGCAGGGTCAGGTCGAAGGCGGGCAGCACGCGCTCCAGCCGGGCCAGCGGCTCCCCGGCGGCCTCGGCCCAGCGGTCGGCGGAGAGGGTGAGGCCGGTCGGCCCGTCGGCGGGGACGGCGCAGTCCTCGTAGAGCACGGTCTGCGGGACGCGGCTCTGCTCGGCTCCCAGCGACCGCTGCACGGTGGCGAGTTCGGCGCGCAGGTTCTCCAGCAGCAGCCGTCTGCGGTCCGGTTCGGCGGCGGCGAACTTGTCGACGCAGGCCGCGG
The DNA here is from genome assembly GCF_011170125.1 of Streptomyces diastaticus subsp. diastaticus. Taxonomy (NCBI): domain Bacteria; kingdom Bacillati; phylum Actinomycetota; class Actinomycetes; order Kitasatosporales; family Streptomycetaceae; genus Streptomyces; species Streptomyces diastaticus. Next base: position 2,617,838 of record NZ_BLLN01000005.1, read on the forward strand.
CGGGCTCCAGCCTGTCGGCGAGGCGGTCGGCCCAGGGGCGGCCCACCTCGCGCAGGGCCGACTGGAAGGCGCGCAGCGGATCGGTGTCGTGGACGGTGACGTCGAGACAGGGCACCCGGACCAGGCCGAGGGCGAGCAGCGCGTCGAGGTACTGCGCGACGTCGGCCTCGGTGGCGCCCCGGTCGGCGGCGAGCCAGGCGGAGAGGGCGCCGTACCGGAGGGTGCCGTGCTCCTCGAAGTGGCCGAGGAGCCGGTCGAGGGTGCCGCTGCGGCGGAGGTAGAAGAGGCGGTCCTTGACGGAGTCGAAGGTGACGGCGGTGGCCTCGTCGCCCTCGGTGACCCAGCGGCGTACGTACCGCACCCGGTCCGCCTCTCGCCCCCAGCCGGAGGCGACGGTGACGGGCAGGTCGGCGCGGCGGGCCGGGTCGGCGAGGACGGTGGCGGCGAGCCGGCCGACGGCGGCGGTGTTGAGCCGGGCGGCGGTGGGCCAGGCGTCGGCGACGGCCAGCGGGAAGGCGCCGGGCCCCTCGTGGGCCTCGCCGTCGCTGAAGGTGCCGAGGCCCACGCCGGTGAAGGTGGAGAAGGGACTGGTCTTGCAGGCGGTGCGGTACAGGTAGGACAGGAGCGAGCGCTCGATCTTGCGGTGCTTCTTGTCCGGGGTGGCGGCCGGGTCGGCGGCGGTGCGCCGCACGTACGCGTCGAGCCCCGCGTCGAGGGTGGGTGAGGCGAGCAGCAGGCCCTTGCGGAGCCGGTCCTCGCCCGCCGCCGCGCAGAGGGCGGCGCGGGCGCGGGCCGTCTCGGAGGCGAGCAGCCCGGTGCCCTCGGCCTCGCGGGCGGCGAGCGCGGCGCGGCGCGTGAGCCAGTCGCCCAGGGCGCCGGCGGTCCGCGGGTCGCGGGCGGCGACCAGGGCGCGGGCCGCGCCGGGGTCCTTGGGCAGCCGGTTGTTGAAGACCTCGCGGCGCAGCTTCAGCAGGGCGCGGCGTTCGGCCTCGTCCTCGGTCCCGCCGATCAGCGGGTGGAGGAGGTCGCCGAGGGCCTCGCCGTCGGCGGTGAGGCGGGCGGCGGCGTCGAGCACGTCGTCGGCCCAGCGGCGGGCGCCGGGGGCGCGCAGCGGGCGGACGGTCTCGACGGGGAGCCCGGCGGTGCGCAGGACGAAGGCTTCGCGGGGGCGGCCGGGGCGCGGGCCGGGGGCGTCGGGTGCGGGCATGGCGGCGGGGGTGCCCCTTCCGGAGGTCACGTGAGCTCGTGGCGGTAGTCGGCGGGGGCGGGCCGCTCGTGGCCGACCATCATGATCAGCAGCGGGGCCTCGCCGGTGGCCTCCAGGCCCAGTTCCTCGACGTAGGAGATGTTGTCGAAGCCGAGGGCCACGCCGCAGCCGACGTCGAGTGCGGCGGCGGCGGTGTAGACGGACTGGGCGACGGCGCCGATGGTGGCGTTGACCAGGCGGTAGCCCCGGTCGCCGACGGCGTCCAGCACGGCGGTGGTGCGCACGGTGGGCACCAGCACGGCGCCGGCCTGTTCCAGGTTGTAGTTGGAGAGGAAGTAGTTCTTCTGCAGGAAGGGTCCGGGGGCGCCCGCCTTGACCAGGCGCAGGGTGTGCGCCTCGGGGTCGTAGGCGTAGGCGCCGGGGGCGAGGTCCTCGGCGTGGTTGACGAAGACGTACAGCCCCGCCAGTCGCTCGCCGCCGGGCCCGGTGCCGGTGTCGCCGCCGAGGTACGAGCCGTCGGTGGCGGCCCGGCAGCAGGCGGCGAGGTCGGCGGCGGCCAGCGGCCGGGAGGCGTCGAACCGGCCGAAGCTGCTGCGGCGGCGGCGCAGCGCGGTGCGCACGTCGGCGGTGAGGGGGGCCGCCGGGGGCAGCGCTGCCTCGGGCAGGGCGGGATCGGCCGGGCGGGCGGCGGCCGGGGCGAGGGCGCCGGGGGCCGGCCGGTCGAGGGCGCCCTCGGCGGTGGCGGCCTGCATGGCGGTGACGGCCTCGAAGGTGAGGACGGTGCGGGACCGTTCGACGTCCCGGTGGCGCACGGAGAACGGGGTGGCCGGTGCGGCGGCGGTGCCGGTGGCGCCGCGCCACCTCAGCGGTACGACGGCGAAGATCCCCTCCTCCTCGGTGCGCACCCCGAGCAGCCGCGCGAGCCGCTCCTCGTCGAACCAGAGGGCGGGCGCCACCTCCAGGCCCCGGGCGCGGGCCCACATGCGCCAGGTCTGCACGCAGGCGCCGAGGTCCATGGAGACGGCGTGGAAGGAGAAGCTGTTGTACTTGAAGGAGTTCTGCCAGTACTTGATCGACAGGACGAGGTACTGGTCGGTGGCGTCGGCCCCGTCCGGCGCGCCCGGCCCGGCCGCCTCCAGGGCGGCGCGTACCTCGCCGGTGGCGTCGCCGGTGAGCAGGCGGCGCATGGCGTGGTGGCGGGTGGCGTAGTGGTGGACGCCCGGCGGCACGGGCGCCGTGGGCCCGGAGACCCAGTAGACGCTGACCGGGTAGAGCCCGCCGCCGGAGGCCGAGCCGCGCGAGAAGTTGGCGAGCGGGTAGTGCGGCAGGGCGTCCAGGTCGGTGTTGGCCTGGACGCCGAGGCGGCGCCCGGTCAGGCCGTAGGAGTCGCGGAGCATCCCGGAGAGCGCGGCGAGGTCGAAGCCGCCGGGTTCGGCGAGGGGCGCGGGGTCCAGGCCCCGGTCGAGGGCGGCGTCGGCGGGGTAGCCGGAGTCGGGCAGCGGCAGCAGGTCGGTGTCCGGGTAGTGCTTGGTCTTGCGCGGGCCGTCGGCCCAGTTCGGCACGTGGTCGACCGGCTCCATGTGGACCCGGCCGCGCCGCATGATGGCGGCGGCGTAGTCGTAGGCGTACCCCACGGGAGACTCCCTGGCTTGTCGGGGCGGCTGGCTGGTGTCGTCGGTCCCCGGTCAGGGGAAGGGGTGGGGGGCCGGGTTGAGGTCGGCGTCGGTGAGGTCGCGGTCGGCCAGGCCCGCCTCGCGCAGGGCGGTGCGCAGGCGGGGCATGCCCAGGGCGCGCTGGCGGGTCCAGCCGAAGTCGATGGGGAGCAGGCCGGGGACGAGGACGCTGACGGTCCGCAGGCCCAGCGCCCGCTGCTCGGGCATGGTCTGGTCGACGACGACCACGTCGAAGCCGGCGCCGGTGACGGCTTCCACGCACCGCGCGAGGTCGTCCCGCAGGTCCTTTGAGACGGGTGGTGGCGAGCCGCCTCCGTACAGCTCGCTGAAGGACCGCTTCGGCGGGCGCGGGGCGCCGGGCGCGCCGATGAGGAAGTGGGCGTGGTCGCCCATCTCGGGGATGCCGTAGGCGAGCGGGTGGTCGTGGAGTGCCTCGACGCGGTGGAAGTCGGTGGCCATGGCGCGCAGCCGGGCCTCGTCGCGCCGGGTGCGGCCCGGCAGGTTGACGGCGTCGGTGGCGATCTCGCAGAGGGCGCCCGCGACGGCCGCCTCGGGGTCGAGGCCGGCCCCGGCGCCGAAGCACATCCGGCCGAGCCCGCCGTCGGGGCGGACGGCGACGCCGGTGACGACGGGGATGGGGAAGGTGACGCGGGTGTCGAAGAAGCGGGCCTCGTAACCGTAGAGGGCGAGCCGGTCGACCATGTGGCGGGTGGCGGCGCTGGTGCTGGTCGCCGGGTCGATCTCGGGCAGGGCGGCCCGCCCGTACCAGGCGAGCAGGAAGGCGTCCCGCTCGACGACCTCCATGAGTCCGCAGTAGACGGCCTCCTCCAGACAGCCGCCGGTGGCGCAGCCGTTGGAGGACTCCTGCACGAACCGGTTCTCCAGCCCGGGCGCGTGGTAGTACGTCAGCACCTCGGGGACGAGGACGGGCCGCTCGTCGCGGAGCGAGTAGCCCCAGACCCAGGGGATCTCGCGGTCGGTGGTGAAGGGCGGCACGTGGGGGTTGGCGGCGTGGAAGGCCGCGTCGTAGAGCCCCACCACGCGCGGGTCCACCACCTGCTCGCCGCGCGCCACCAGGCTGTCGAGCGAGGCCCTGACCTCGGCCTTCTTCGCCCGCGACCGCATCCCGGCGTACCGCTCCAGCCCTTCCAGCACGCCGATGCGCAGGCTCTGGCCGAAGGTGTCGGCGTGGCCGCCCCAGAAGGTCTCGCGCAGGTAGTCGCCGGAGCGCATCGAGAAGCAGCCGACGGTCGCGGAGGTCGACCCCGAGGAGACGTCCTGGACGACGGAGGGCCCGAGGGAGCCGCAGAGCGGGTTGGCGTACGGCTGGAGAGGCAGGTCGTAGGTGGCGAGGTCCCGGACGCGGAAGCTGCCGGGCCGGTGCTTGGGCGCGGGCCCGAGCGTGAGGGTGGCGGCCTCGGCGGTGTCCTCCTCGGCCACCGAGCAGCGTGGGCACTCCGGGTCGGGGACGAGCGGGTAGTGGCGGGTCCGCAGCGTCTGGAGGTCGACCAGGTGCACGGCGGCGAACGCCCCCGTGTCCGGGCCGCGCCCGCCGGTCCGCGCCGCGATCAGCGCGGCCACCGCGTCGGCCCCGAACGGCGTCAGGTACGGGTTGTGACCCGCCGTCCGCGTCCCGGCCCCCAGCTCCAGCGCCTCCCGCAGCGTCACACTGCGCACCGCCTGCCAGCGCCGCTCCAGGCAGCGCGGGCAGGGCTGCTCGCGCTCTCCGGGGAACGGGCCGACCACGGCCTGCCGCCCGTAGATCCGCACGGGCACGGCATCGGCGTCGTACACCGGGACGGGCGCCCGGAAGGCGTCGTGCACGCCGAGCGGGGCCAGGTCCAGGGCGACGGGCGTGCCGTGGGCGGCCAGCGCCCGGCGCAGTCCGGCGCCGAAGGCGGCCACCGGGTCACCGGTGGTGCGGCCCGGTGCTCCGGCCGCCTGGTCGAGGGTGTCAGCGGGCATCGGGGCCGTCCTCGGAGGCGGGCACGGTCAGCAGGACGCGCGCGGTGGCGAGCCGGCCGGTGGCGAGGTCGGCCGAGGTGGTGTCCAGGTACAGGGCGTCGCGGCCGCTCTCTCCGAGGCGGGCCAGGATCTCGGCGAAGGTGGTGGCGGCGTCGAGCGGGCCGCCCGGCTCCGCGGCGACGGTGAGCGCGGCGGGCGCCAGGTCGGTGACGAAGGGGTCGCCCGCATCGGGTTCCCGGCCGGTCCCGTCGGCGAGCTGGGCGTCTCCGAGCAGGTCGCGCAGGGCGGCGCGGGCGGCCTCACGCCGGGTCAGGTCGGCGGCCACCGCCCAGCGGCCGCCGGGTTCGCGGGCGAGGACGACGGGGGCGGGCCCGTCGCCGGTGAGGTCGAGGAGTTCCACGCCGAGGTCGAGGGCGGCGGCCGTCTTGTGCAGGAACTCCAGCTCCGGATCGGCCGCCGTGTCCTCGGCGAGCGGCGCGGCCCGGCTGCCCCGGACGGCATCCAGTACGGCGGTGTGGGCGAGGGCGGCGAGCAGCGCGGCCCCGGCGGCCTCGGCGGCGGAGCCCCCGGCGCCCGCTCCGGCGGCGTGGGCGAGGTGGGTGCGGAGCTGGTTGTGCGGGCCGAACGGCCGGGCGGCGGCGACGGGCACGCGGTGCGGCGCCCCGGTGCGCAGCGACAGGGCGGGGGTCCAGGCGGCGGCCGGGGTGTCGTCGGTGCCGCCGAAGGTCGCGAACGCGGCCGGGGCGAGCGGCGTGCCGTGCTCCTCCCCCGCGGCGGGGGCGGGCACGGTGTGGTCGGCGTGGAGGACGGCGGCCCGGTGCAGGGCACGGGTGCGCGCCCCGGCCAGGTGGTGGATGTCGGCGGCGGTCACCGCGCGCACCGTGCCGTCGGGCAGGGCGAGTTCGACGCGGCTGACCTTGAGCGGGGTCTGGGTGAGGTCGTCGTCGTCGAAGCGGGTGAAGACGCCGGTGTGCGGGCGGACCAGCGCGCTCGCGGTGGCGTTGAGGGCGTCCACCACCTCCTGCGCCTCCTCGGCCCCGGCCACGCTCGGCGTGCGGGGGACCTCCGGGGTCCCGGGAGAGGCCGGCACCGGGGCCCCGGAGGGAGCGCAGTGGCGGCAGCGCGGGTGCGGCGGCACGGGTTCGGCGAGGACGTCGAGCGACTGGAGGTCCTGGATCAGCACCTGCCCGCGCGTCTCGGCCGGCTGCACGCCGCTGGTCACCCGGAACACCTCGTACGCGAGGAGGTTCCCGCACATCGCGGCGAGCGGCCCGGTCAGCGGCCCCGGCGCCCCCGGCTCGGTGCCCCGGGCGCCGCCCGCGACCTCGCTCCACAGGGCGGCGGCGGTGCCGCCGTCGACGTTGGCGCCGAGGCGGAGCAGGGCGCAGGACCAGCAGCCGCCGGTGGCGGTGGCGTCGGTGGTGGCGGTGGTGTCGGTCAGCGGCCCCATCACGAGCCGTTCCCCGAAGGTCCAGGCGGGCAGCAGGGTGCGGCCCTCGGGGACGCCCTCGGTCAGCAGGCGGTGGGTGAGCCCGGCGGCGCCGTGCCCGGAGACCACCACGACGTCGTACCCCTCCAGCGCCGCCCAGCCCGGGCCCTCGGCGGGGTCGGGCAGCCGGTCGAGGCTCACCGGGCAGCCCTCGTCGGCGAGCCGGGCCGCCTCCTGGGCCACGTCGGGGAAGTCGGCGGCCAGGCCCAGGGCGCCGCAGCCGTTGCGGACCAGGCCGAGGGCGGCCCAGCGGGCGGTCTCGTCGGTGCCGAGGACCGCGATCCGGGCGGCCCGGTAGCGGGCGAACCGGTCGGGGGCCGCGTCGGTGTAGTGGTCGATGTAGGCGATCTGTGCGGCGAACCGCTGCCCGGCGGCGTCCTCGGGTGCCGGACGCAGGGCGTCCGTCTCGGGGATGTCGCGGGCGAAGTCGCGGGCGTAGAGGGTGCGGACCAGTTCGGCGGCCATCGCACGCTGGGCCGGGCCGAAGCCGGCGCAGACCTCGTCGAGGCGGTGGCGCCCGGTGAGGTGCGGCAGGACGAGGGAGGCGAACCGGTAGGCGGTGCGGCCGGTGAGGTGGAAGCCGCCGTCGGCGTTGTGGAAGAGGACCCCGCCGGGTGTCTGGGTGAAGAGCACGTCGCGGCGGACCCGGGGCCGGGTGGCGGCGAGCGCGTCGAAGGCGTCGGCGGGGTCGGCGCCGGTCGCCGGGGCGGGGTCGGTCGTGGGTTCGGCCATCAGGAGTCACACCTTCTCTGCGGGGCGCGCCAGTCCGGGGCGGAGCGCGCGAGCGGTTCGGCGGGGGCGGGGTGCGGGATCGGTCGGACACGTCCTAGGTGTATTGACCCGCAGCGTTGTTAACGCGGCTGATCGGAGGTTGGCCTCCGAGTGCGGTGTGGCAGCGATGGTGGTTGTAGGTGTGGAGGAAGTCTGCCAGGGCCGTTGTCCGCTCGTGGTTCGAGGTGTAGGGCCGCACGTAGGCCCACTCGTCCAGGAGCGTCCGGTTGAAGCGTTCGACCTTGCCGTTGGTCTGCGGCCGGTAGGGGCGGATCTTCTTGTGGGCGATACCGGCTGCGGTGAGGCTCTGGGTGAACAGCTTCGACTTGTAGCAGGCGCCGTTGTCGGTCAGGACGCGCTCGACCGTCACGCCATGAGCGGCGAAGAAGGCGTTCGCCCGCTGCCAGAAGGCGATCGCCGTGTCCTTGCGCTCGTCGGGCAGGACCTCGCTGTAGGCCAGACGGGAGTGGTCGTCGACGGCGGAGTGGATGTAGCTGTAGCCGATCACCGGCTTGCAGCTCCTGCGCTCGCTGGTGGTGGCCTGGCGGTTGAGGTCGCCGGCTGTTCTGCCGACGGTGCGCCAGCCGCCGCCGTCGGGGATGTTGCCGAGCTTCTTGATGTCGACGTGGACCAGTTCGCCGGGCCGGTCGCGTTCGTAGCGGCGGATCACCCGTCCGGTGGGGCGGTCGAGCCAGGCCAGCCGGTTGATGCCGTGACGCGTCAGGATCCGGTGGACCGTCGAGGCCGGCAGGCCCAGGATGGGTGCGATGCGGGCGGGCCCGAGTTTGCGGTCGGTCCGCAGGCGGCAGGCCCGGGCCTCGATCATGGCGGGCGTGCGGTGCGGGGTTGTGTGCGGCCTGCTCGGACGGTCGTGGAGACCGGCTTCGCCTTCGGCCCGCCAGCGGCGAACCCACTTGTGGGCGGTGGGGCGGGATATACCCATCTCAGCAGCGACGTGCGCGACAGGCCGACCGGACTGGACGCGTTCGACCAGGATCCGCCTGCCATGAACCGTCAGCCGGGCGTTACGGTGAGACACGAAGACCTCCGTGTGCGGTGCAGCTTAGACACCTCCACCACACCGGAGGTCTTCGTCATGATCAAGACCTGACCCGCGTTAACAACGCTCGTGATCAATACACCTAGGCGGTGTCCTCACACTCCCGGCGGCGCGCGGAGGGCGGTCCCGCGGCGTCCGGTGGGTGCTCCCGGGGGGCTCCCCCGGTCCGGTGGGCCGGGGGGAGCGCCGGGCGCGGTCCCTCGTGCGGGGCGGGCGTGGGCTTGCGCCCGGTGCGGCAGTGCGGGCATCGCCCGGCGCGGGCGGTGTCGGCGGCCTGGGGGTGGGCGGCGGGTCCGCCGGGCGGGCGGCGGGCTCCCCCGGCCCAGGCCCGTAGCAGCGGCAGCGTGCGGTACGGACCGGGCGGACCCTCCTCCAGGAAGCCGGCGTCGGCGAGCCGGTCGAGGAGCTGCTCGGTGTCGGCCTCGCACAGCCCGAGGGCGGTCGCGGCCTCGTCGGTGGCGCAGGCGGGGCCGAGCGCGGCGACCTCCAGGAAGGCGTCGGCGAGGGGCGGCTCCAGCCGTCCCAGCGCCTCCCCCAGCACCTCGGGCACGGAGAGCCCGGGAGCGTCGGTGAGGGCGAGCCGGCCGGCCTGGCCGGCGGCGAGCCAGCCTGCCGAGTCGGCCAGGCGCAGGCCGGGGCGCGTCTGGAGCCGGGCCGTCATGATGCGCAGCGCCAGCGGGTGGTGGCCGCAGCTCTCGGCGATGCGGCGGGCCTCGTCCGGTTCGGCGTCGACGCGTTCGGCGCCGAGCACGGCTCTCAGCAGGGCGTGCGACTCGGCCGGGCGGAACGGCCCGAGCCGCACCACCCGTCCGCCGTGGGTGGCGACCAGGCCGGCGAGGCCGCGCCGGCTGGTGACCACGACGGCCCCGCCGGAGCAGGCGGCGAGCAGCGGCCGTACCTGGTCGGCGTCGACGGCGTCGTCCAGCACCAGCAGGGTGCCACTGCCCGGCGGGCGGGCCTCCAGGGCCCGGGTGAGCTGCCCGGCGACGGTGCCCGGGTCGTACGGCAGCCCGTCCGGTCCGGTCATCCGCACCAGCAGGCGGCCGCCGGGGAAGCGGTCGGCGAGCCGGGTGGCGACGTGCCGGGCCAGGGCCGACTTGCCGATGCCGGGCGCACCGGAGAGGACGACGGTGAGCGGGCCGCCGGGCCGGTGGGCGGTGTCGGCGGTGAGGTGGGCGGTGAGCGCGGCCACCTCGTCGGCGCGTCCGGCGAAGTCGGGGACGGCGGTGAGCGCGGTGACCAGCTCGGGCGTCTTCGGTGCGGCCACGGGGGCGGCGGGGACGGGGACCTGTCCCCCGCCCGGGCGCGCGGCCGGTTCCGCGGCGCCGAGGTCGTCGCCGCGCAGAATGGCCAGTTCCAGCCGCTGGAGGGCGCTGCCCGGGTCGACTCCCAGCTCCTGGAGCAGGTACTCCTTGACGCGCCGGTACTCGGCGAGCGCCTCGGCCTGACGGCCGGACCGGTACAGCGCCTCGACGAGCTGCTCGTGGAACCGCTCGTGTCCCGGGTGGGCGCGGGTCACCTCCCAGAGGTCGCCCAGCGCCTCCCCGCACCGGCCCAGCCGCAGATGCAGGTCGCCGAGGCGTTCCACGGCACGCAGTCGCTCCTCGGCGAGGCGCGGCACCTCGTCGCGGTGGAGCAGGTCGGAGCGGACGTTGGCGAGCAGCGGCCCCTGCCACAGCGCCAGCGCGTCGCGCAGCGCGGCCAGTTCGGCGTGGGGGTCGTGGCTGAGGGCGGCGGCCCGCCGGACCCGCTCCCGGAACCCGATGAGATCCAGGGTGTGCGGGCCGGCGGTGATGCGGTAGCCGCCGGGGACGGCCTCGATCGGTGTCTCGGTGACTCCGTGCTTGGTGAACAGCCGCCGGAGCCTGAGCACACAGGTCTGGAGGGCGGCCTTGGCGGTGGCCGGCTGCTCCTCCCCCCAGATCGCGCGCTGGAGGTAGTCGGCGGAGACCACCGAGTTGGCGTGCAGGAGCAGCGCGGTCAGCAGGACGGTGGGCTTGGCGGGCTGGAGGACGACCGATTCGGGGCCGTCGTGCAGCGACAGCGGGCCGAGCAGCTGGAACCGCATGGCGGCGCCTAGTCCCAGCCGTTGACCAGCTTGCCGTGCCCCGGCCCGTCGGGGACCCCGTCCCAGCCGTTGACCAGGGGGCTCACGGGCCCGGGCGCGGGGGACGGCGCCTGCGCGGCGGCCTGCCCGGCGCCGAGGGCGAGGACGGCGGCGGCCCCGGCGAGGGCGGCGGCGGCCCTGGCCCGGCGGGCGCGGACGGAGGCGGCGGACGGCGGACGGTGGGCGTTTCGGTTCCCGGACACGGTTCTCCCTGGAGAGTCTGGTCATGGCTCATGGGCGACTGCGCGAACAGGGCTCGCCGGTGTGCGGCGCGGCCGCCCCGGGTGAGGCCGGAGTGATGGTGGGGGGTGGCGCTGTGCGAAGGGTGGGGGGCTGGGGGCTTGCGTGACGGGCCGCCCGGAAGGTGGGGGTGCTCGGTACGGGCGGTGGGGGTGGCGCGGTACGAAGCGGAGGGGCGTCGTGGGTTCGGACGCTCCCCTGACGGGCCGTCGGGCTGGTTGGCACGACCATGCCAGTGCGACCCTCTCCCGTGGTGGACGCGCGTTGACAGCTTGTTGCAGGGCCGTCGGCAGCTTCGTGCAACGGGGGGCGGCATTCGGCGCGTTCCGCCCGAACCGGGTACGCACCGCCTCCGCCCGGTGCCCGTACGGGCACGCCGCCCGCCTGCCGGACGCCCTCCCCGCGCCGGTTCCACCGGTGAGAAGGTGTCCGGAATCGATGGAGGGGGAACGGAGCCACCCGCTCCCCGGCACGAGGAGAGGACGACCGTGAACCAGGGCCCCGTGTCCGGCACGCCCGACCCGCCCCGCCCGCGTGACCCGCGCACCGCGACTCCCGCACCGGACGCGAACGGCCCGGACGGCGACCCGGCGGGACCGGAGGCGACCTCGGTTCCGCCCCTGCCCCCGGACCCGGGCCCGGCCCCCGGCTCCCCGGCCCCGGCGAGGGACGGCAGGCGGGGCGCGGTCGTCGCCGCCCTCATGCTCTGCATGGCGCTGGCGGCGCTCGACGGCACGATCGTCTCCACGGCCGTCCCGCAGATCGTCGGCGACCTCGGCGGCTTCTCGTACTTCTCCTGGCTCTTCGCCGGCTACCTGCTCGCCGTCACCGTGACCCTCCCCGTCTACGGCAAGCTCTCCGACACGCTGGGCCGCAAGCCGGTCCTCGTCATCGGCGCCGCCCTCTTCCTGGCCGGTTCCCTGCTCTGCGCCCTCGCCTGGGACATGACCTCGCTGATCGCCTTCCGCGTCGTGCAGGGGCTGGGCGGCGGCGCCCTCCAGGGCACGGTGCAGACGCTGGCAGCCGACCTCTACCCGTTGAAGGAGCGCCCGAGGATCCAGGCCCGGCTCTCCACCGTCTGGGCGCTCTCCGCCGTCGCGGGCCCGGGCCTCGGCGGGGTCATCGCCACCTACGCGGACTGGCGGTGGATCTTCCTCGTCAACCTGCCCGTCGGTGCCGTCGCCCTCTGGCTCATCGTCCGCCACCTGCACGAACCGGCCCGCGAGCGGACCGGGCCGCGGCCGCCCGTCGACTGGGCGGGGGCGCTCGGCGTCTTCTGCTGCGGCGCCGTCCTGCTGACGGCGCTGGTCCAGGGCGGCGTCGCCTGGGAGTGGCTCTCCACCCCCTCGCTCGCCCTGCTCGCCACCGGCGTCGTGCTGGCCGGGGCCACGGTCCTCGTCGAGCGCCGGGCCGCCGATCCGGTCATCCCGGGCTGGGTGTGGCGCCGCCGCACCATCGCCGCCGTCAACCTCGCCCTGGGCTGCCTCGGCCTGCTGATGGTCGCCCCGACGGTCTTCCTCCCGACGTACGCGCAGTCCGTCCTCGGCCTCGCCCCGGTCGCCGCCGGATTCGTCCTCTCCGTGATGACGCTCTCCTGGCCGGTGGCCGCCGCCCTGAGCCAGCACGTCTACCGGCGCATCGGCTTCCGCGACACCGCCCTGGTCGGCAGCGGCGCCGCCACCCTGGTGCTGCTGGCCTTCCCGCTGCTGCCCTACCCTGGCAGCGGCTGGCAGCCCGCCCTGCTGATGCTGGCGCTCGGCGCCGCCCTCGGCCTCTTCCAGCTCCCGCTGATCGTCGGCGTGCAGTCCACCGTCGGCTGGGCCGAGCGGGGCACCACCACCGCCTCGGTCCTCTTCTGCCGCCAGATCGGCCAGACCCTGGGCGCCGCTCTCCTCGGCGCCGTCGCCAACGCCGTCCTCACCGCCCGCCTCGGTACCAGCGGCGACCTGGACGCGGTGGCCCGCGCCCTGGACGAGCCCTCGGCGATGGCCCCGGCCACCGCCGACGCCCTGCGCCGCGCCGTCGACGCGGCCGTGGAGACCGTCCACCTCGGCGCGGCCTGCGCGGGCGCCGCCGCCTTCGTCCTGCTGCTCGCCCTGGCCCCGCGCCGCTTCCCGGTACGCGAGGAGCACACCGGCCCGGCCGCCGAGCGCGGCTGAGCCCGGGCGGCCGGGCCGGTCAGCCGGCGGCCAGCCGCGCCAGGCAGGCGTCGACCAGGGCGATCTGCCGCTCCGCCGGGAACTCCTCCGGCGCGAGGAGGGCCTGTACGACCAGCCCCAGCGCGAAGCTCTGGGCGGCCGCCGCCACCTCCCCGGCGTCCGGCCCGGCGGGCAGCTCCCCGCGCCGCTGGGCCTCGGCCGCGTACCCGGCCAGCCGCTCCCGGGTGCGCCGGTACCGCGCGGCGTGCTCCGCCGCCAGCTCCGGGTCGGCCAGCGCGACGTCCCAGGAACCCACCCAGATCCGGTTGCCCGCCCTGGCCGGCCCGTCCAGGGGCAGCAGGTCGAGCAGGACCGCCCGCAGCCGCACCAGCCCCGACACCGTCCCCGCCTGCTCCTCCGCCGGGCGCGGCCGTCCGGCCGACCGCCGGTCGAGCACCTCCAGCGCGTGCCGCACCAGGGCGCGTTTGCTCGGGAAGTAGTGCGTCACCAGCCCCGTGGTGGCCCCCAGCTCCGCCGCCACGGCGCGCAACGTGAGCCCGCCGAACCCGCGCGCGGCCAGCACCCGCCACACCGCCTCGGAGACATCCTCCCGGCGTGCGTCATGGTCCCCGCGAGCTGGCGTCACAGCCGGTACGGTACCTACCCAACGCTTGTCATGTACCTCCCGGGGGCCCCACCCGGGCCCCACCCACCGGACGGGACTCATGTACGCCATACCGCTCACCCCCACCGCCGAACTCCGCCCGCTGGAGCCCTGGCAGGCACCCGAGTTCCTGGCCCACATCGACCGCGCCCGCGCCCACACCGACCGCTGGATCCCCTGGGCCACCTACTCCACCGACCTCGACTCGGCCCGCGCCACCCTCCAGTCGTACGCCGACAAGCAGGCGGCGGACCGCGGCCGCGTCCACGGGATCTGGCAGGAGGGCACCCTGGTCGGCGGTGTCATGTTCGTCCACTTCGACGCCGCGTCGGGCACCTGCGAGATCGGCGTCTGGTCCGAACCGGCGGGCGAGGGCCACGGCCTGGTCACCGCCGCCGTCCGCCATCTCCTCGACCACGCCTTCGTCACCCGCGGCCTGCACCGGGCGGAGTGGCGGACCAACCCCCTCAACACCCGCAGCCGGTCCGTCGCCCGACGCCTCGGCATGACCCTCGACGGCACCCTCCGCCGGTCCGCGACGCACCACGGCACGCGCATCGACATCGAGGTGTGGTCCCTGCTGTCCCACGAATGGGAGGGCACCGCGAGCGGGACGGACCCGGCCCGGGCCGACGGACTCCCCGGGTGACCGGCCGGAGCGGCCACCCGGGGCGCACCCGTCAGGCGTACGGGTCGAAGTCGACACCCGACGGCTTCGCCTTCTCCAGGTGCGAGCCGAAACCCGCGTCCTTGAGCCCGAAGCCGGCGCTCCCCCAGTCGGCCTGGCTCAGCGTGTCCCGCAGGCCCGCCGGATAGCCCTCCCAGCCGACGAGGGCCGGGTACTGCCAGGTGCCCTGGTGGTTCTCCGGCGGCTCGTCGTTGCCGTTGGCGGCGCGGAAGCAGTGCGTGCCGGCACCGTCCTTGTGATAGACGATCTTCGGGTGGCTGCCGTCCCAGCGGACGGTGTCGCGATCGTGCACCGAGAAGCCGCCGTGCGCCGAGGTGGCCACGTACCGCGCCTCACCGCCCCGCACCCAGACCACCACGTGCTCCCAGTCGTGCCGGTGGCCGCCGAGCCCGCTCCCGGCGACGGCCTGGTCCTTCTCGAAGTACGAGCCGTAGAGGATCGCGCACCACTCGCCGTCGCACTTGGCGCGGGAGTAGGTGTTGGTGTTGTCGAGGTCCCAGGCGTCGCGGCACTGGCCGTTGAGGGCGCCGGAGGGGTTGAGCCCGCCGTTGAGGGTGCCGTCGGGGCCGATGGCGGGGGTGGCGTAGCAGCCGTCGGTGTCGTAGTCGTAGGCGGGCTGATAGGTCCGCTCCAGCTCGTCGGCGGCGGCCGGGAGCGCGGCGGGCGGGTCGGCGTGGGCGCTGCCGGCGAAGGCGACGACGAGGCCGGTGGCGGCGGCGAGGGTGAGCGCGGCTCTGCGGATGCGGGAACCCGGTTTCAAGGCGTCCTCCTGCGGACGGTGGGGGGATGACACACAGGCAGGTTTGACATGCCCAACTCACCATCCCCGAACCGCCGGAGCACCGGGTGGCCATGAGGCCACAACTCGGCGTGGGCAGAGGGAAGACCGGGAGATCCCACGCGCGGGGCAGGCCGGTCATGCGCACGCTGTCCGTCGTCGCCCATCCGGAAGCGACCCACCACGTCGACCGGAAGCGACCCACCACGTCGAGAGGGGCGTCGGCGGCCGGGACGACTCGGAGCTGACCGAGGCGGGGGTCCGCGCGGCCACCCGCGCCGCCCCGGCCGTCCGGTCCTGCGGGTCGCGGGCGAACTCGACCTCAGCTCACCGCCCGGGACCGTCCCCGCGCACCCCGAGCTGTACCCGGACGCCCGCCTCGCCGTCCTCCCGGGCGTCAGCCACTTCCCGTGGGTGGACGACCCGCGGGCTTCGCCTCGGCCGTGACGGGGTTCCTCGGCCGGGGCCGAGGGCTGCCCGGCGCGGGCCGCGGCTCACGCCACGTCCGACTCCGTCCCGCCGCCGGCGCTCCCGACGCGCCGGGGGCCGGGCAGCTCCGCCGGCCGGCCGGCGGCCCCCTCGGGTCCGGCCTCGCCGACGCCCTCCCCCACCACCGGGACCTCCACCACGGCCCGCCCGGTGAGCGCGGCCAGGGCTGTCCGGATGTGTTCCATCCGGGCGCGCAGGGCCTCCCGCTGCTCCTCGTGGTCGCGGACGAGGCGGTCGGCGTCGGCCGCGACCCGGTCGGCGGTGGCCTGGGCCCGCTGGAGGATCTCGGCGGCCTGGGTCTGGGCCTCCTCGTCGGTGCGGCGCGCGGCCTCCTCGGCCTCGGCGTGGTGGCGGCGGGCCTCGGCGAGGACGGCGTCACCGTGGTCGTCGAGGGCGCCCTCGTGGCCTCGCGCGACGGTGTCCCGCTCGGCCAGCTCGCGCTCGGCCCCGGCGTCCCGGGCGGCCAGCTCGCGCTCCTGGTCGTCGAGGGTGCGTACGGAGAGCTGCCGGGCCTCGTCGAGCGCGGCCTCGCCCGCCGCCCGCTCGGCCTGGGCCTCGGCGCGGGCGTCCGCGAGGAGCTGGTGCGCCTCGGCGCGGGCGGCGGCGAGGCGGTCGTCGGCCTGGCGCTCGGCGTCGGCGCGCACCTCCGCGGCGTACCGGCGGGCGGCTTCGCGCAGGTCGTCGGCGGCCTGCTCGGCGGCGGCGGTGAGGGCGGCGGCCTCGGCCCGCCCGGCGGCGTCGAGGGCCTCGGACTGCTCCTGGACGAGGGCGTAGAGGCGCTGGGCGCGCTCGCCGAGGTTGTCGTAGGCGGGCTCGGGGAGGGTGGCGACGGTCTCGGCGAGGGCGGCGGCCTCGGCACCGAGGCGTTCGGCGAGGGCGGTGAGCCGCTCGGCCTCCGCGTGCGCCTCGTCGCGCTCCCGTTCCAGGGCGGTGACGTGCTGGTCGGCCTGGGCCGGGCGGTAGCCGCGTCCCCATACCGTCGTGAAGCCGTGCGGCGACGCCGGTGTGCTGCTCATCGTCTCCGATTCCTCCCGGTCCACTCGGAACCGCTCGTGCCTCGCCGCGACGCCCGGCCGGCTGTCTTTCCGCCGGCCCTCGCGCCACCGCCACGGCGCCTCCCCCGGGCACCGTATCCACATCCTTTCGCTCAAGGATGCGTCATTTCAGGTCAGAAGTCGGAATCGGGCGATCTTCGCGTAGGGCGGCGAACAGCTCTCCGGCCCGCCGCCGGTCCCAGACGACCACGTCGCCGGCGCCCGGGACCCGCGGTTCCGAACCCACCGGAACCGTCACCGCCCGCCGCTCGTCCCCGGCCGCGTCCCGCAGGCCGCGGGCGAGCCGCGCCAGGTCGCGTACGCCGGCCCGCCGGTCGACGGTGACCGCGTCGAGGGAGGCGGAGAGGAAGGGCAGGGCCCGCCACGGGTCGAGCGCCACCGACGGGCTCGCCGCCTTCTCCGCGACGGCCGAGACGAGCTGCCGCTGCCGCCGCACCCGGCCGAGGTCGCCTTCCGGATCGCTGTACCGGGCCCGCACGTAGGCGAGCGCCTGTACGCCGTCCATCTCCTGGCACCCGGCGGCGAAGCCGGCCCCCGACCTCTCGTCCCGCAGACCGCCCGCCGGGACGCGGACGCGCACCCCGCCGAGGGCGTCCACCACGTCGACGAAGCCGAGGAAGTCGACCTCGGCGAAGTGGTCCAGCCTGAGCCCCGTCGCCTGCTCGACGGTCCGCGTCAGCAGCTTCGGGCCGCCCAGCGCGAACGCCGAGTTGATCTTTCCCCGCCCGTGCCCGGGGATCGCCACGTACGAGTCGCGCGGCAGCGAGACCGTCGTCGTCCCGTGGTCCCCCTCGTGGACGATCATCAGGGTGTCGGTGCTGCGCACCTCGTTCGAGCCGACGTGCAGTTCACGGCGCTGCTCGGGGGTGAGGGTGGCGCGGCTGTCCGAGCCGATCAGCAGCCAGTCGGTGCCGCGCCCGGCCTTCGGCCGCCCCGGGTACTCGCCGAAGGCCTCCGTGGACCGCAGCCGCCCGTCGGCCCAGAGGTACAGGGCGGTCCCCGCCCCGGCCACCACCACGGCCAGCGCCACCACCGTCCACAGCACCACCCACGGCCACCGCCTCCGGCGCCGGGGCCCCTCTCCCGGCCCCGGCCGGTGCGTGGTGGGCGGGGACCAGCCGCCCGCCGCTCCCGCCTCGCCCGCCTCACCCGCGCCCGTCATGTCGGCATGATCCGGCGGGCGGGGCGGCGGCGCAGGGCGGACAGGGCGGATGGCGTACGCCCGGCCGGGGCCCTGCGCGGCGTCACGCTCCGCGCAGCGCCTGGAGCAGTGGCTGGTTGCTGTTGAGGACGCCGCCGTCCACGGGCAGCGTGACGCCGGTGATCCAGGCGGCGTCCCGGGAGGCCAGGAACGCCACGGCCGCCGCGACGTCCTCGGGCCGGCCGACCCGCCCGAGCGGGTAGTGCGCGGCGGCCGCCGCCAGTCCCGCCTCGCGCCCGGCCCAGGCCGGGGTGGCGACGGTGCCGGGCGCGACCAGGTTCACCCGCACCCCGCGCGGCGCCGCGTGCCCCGCGAGGGTCCGCGTCAGTCCGGCGAGCCCCGCCTTGGCGGCGCTGTACGCGTGGCCGCCGAAGTCCTGTTCCCCGTTGACCGAGCCGACGCTGACCACGGCGCCGCGTCCGCCGGGGGCGGCCGCGAGGTGGGGCAGGGCGGCGCGGGCGCAGCGGTAGGCGCCGGTGAGGGTGATGTCGAGGTCCCGCTCCCACACCTCGTCGGTGCCGTCCTCGAAGAGCGGCGGGTCCTGACCGGCCGAGCAGGCGTTGTTCACCAGCACGTCGAGCCCGCCGAACCGCTCGACCGCGTACGCCACGGCCGCCTCGACCGCCGCCCGGTCCGCCACGTCGCAGGCGAGCGCCGCCGCCTCGCCGCCCGCCGCCCGCACCCCGGCCGCCGCCTTCTCCGCCCGCTCCGCGTCCAGGTCGGTGACCAGCACCCGCGCGCCCTCGGCGGCGAACCGCCGGGCGACGGCCTCGCCTATCCCCTGTCCGGCGCCGGTGACCAGGACGCCGTATCCGTCGAATCGCTCCATGCGCTCGTGGCTACCCGTCACCGCCGCCCGCGAACCAGCGGCTGCCGCGCCGCGGCCAGGCAGCCGTTCCGCCGTCCCGCCCCTGACGCGGGGTGTCCCCGTGACGGCTCCGCCACCCCCTCGAAGCGCTCGCCCGCCCCACCGGGGCCGCGGTGGACGCCGCCGTCGCGGAGACGGGGCCGCGACCTCGGCCCGACGGTGGCCGGCTCCCGGGCCCGCTCCTCCTCTTCCCGGTCGGCGTCCACCTCGCCCCCGGTCGAGACAGGCGCCCCCGTCGTCCCGCCGCCCGTCGAGGTCCCCGAGACCTGACCCGCCGCCGGGAGACCTGACCCGGTAGCCGGCCCGATGGTGGAGGGCGTGGCGGGAGCCGCCGTTCGCCGGCGGGGGCGAGGGCCGGTGGCGGCCGGCCGCTCCACGGGCCCCGCACCTCGGCCCCGCGCCTCGGGCGGCGACATTTCCCTTGCCGCCGCGCTCCTCCCGTGCTCGACTGGCCACCCCGTGACCCGAGCCAGGAGGACGAGCCACGTGGCCACCGCCGACTCCGCCCACACCCCTGACCGGTCCGTCTCCGCCGCGATCCGGGGCGAACTGGCGCTCCTCGGACGGGAGGTCCGCTCGGCCCCCGACCGGGCGGCCCGGCTCCTCGACCCGGAGTTCTCCGAGACCGGCGCGTCAGGCAGGCGCTGGACCCGCGAGGCCCTCCTCGCCGCGCTGCCCACGTTCGAGGCCGACGACGAACCGGCCGCCGAGGTGGGGGAGATGAGCGGCAGGCTGCTCGCCCCCGGGTGGGTGCAGCTCCGCTTCACGACGGTGCGCGGGGAGCGGCGGGTGCACCGGACCTCGCTGTGGCGGCTGGGCGAGGACACCGAGGGCGGGGAGCGCTGGCGGTTGTACCACCACCAGGGAACGCCGGCCGCGACCGGGTGACGCCCGAGGCCCCCGTGCGCGACGGACGCGTACGGGGGCCTCGGCGACGGGTCCGGCGGGGGCCCGGGTCAGAACAGCCCGTCCCACATCTGCTCCAGGACCACCGACCACCAGTTCTCCGGCGAGCCGAGGGCCGCCGGGTCGAGGGCGGCGAGCTGGGCCTGGAAGTCGACCGTCCAGCGGCCCGCCTGCTCCTGGTTGAGCCCGAAGCGCAGGTGCCACATACGGGCCAGCAGGGCCAGGCAGCGGACGAACTCGGGCAGCCCGCTGTTGACGAACTGCGGCGGTACGGGCGCACCGCCCGGCCCCGCCTCCACCGGCACCGCCACGATGTGCGCGGTGCCGTACTGGACGCAGAGCGCCTTGCCGAAGTCACTGCCCATCACCAGGTACGACCCGGCGTCGGAGGCGGGCTGCACGCCGCGCTCCTGGGCCAGTTCGGCGAGGGTCGGGACGGGCCGGCCGGGCTGGGCCTGGGCCCAGAAGAACGGGCCGAGGTCCAGCGGCAGCCCGGCCCAGACCAGGGTGTGCGCCACGATGTCGGGGACGCCCTGCCGGGAGACGGCGTGCTGGTCGAAGCGGAAGACGCCCTGCGGCCCGACGGCACCGGCCAGTTCCTGGGCGATGACGTCCGGCCCGACCTGCGGCGCCGGGGGCACCGGCGGCAGCGGCGCGCGGACCGGCGCCGGACGGGCCGGCCCGTCCGCCACCTGGTGCAGCTCGCCCTGGTGTTCCAGGAGTTGGCGCATGCCTTCCTGACGGGAGGCGTGGTCGCGACCGTACGGGGCGATGGAGGTGATGCGGGCCTGCGGGAAGGTCTCGCGGATCATCCGGGCGCAGTAGGCGCCGGGCAGTTCGCAGGATTCCAGCTCGGTGTGGAGTTCCAGCACCTGCTGCGGCGGTACGCCCATCGCCCGCAGCTCGTGCAGCATCTGCCACTCGGGGTGCGGGGTGCCGGGCGCGGAGCGGCGGATGAGCTGCTGCTCGGAGCCGTCCTGGGCGCGGTAGCGCAGCACCGCCTGGTAGCCGGGGCCCACGGTGGGCAGCCCGCCGGGCTGCTGGGGGTAGCCGTAACCGGCGCCGGGCGCGGGGCCCTGCGGCGGGGGGGCGGGCGGGCCGGGAGGGCGCGGCACGTCGGGGCCCTGGCCGGGGCCGGGCCCGGCCAGCATGGTCGGGGCGTGGTGGACGCCGCCGGGCGGGGTGCCAGGTGCGGCCGGGGGCGGTGTACCGGGGGCGCCGGGCGTACCGGGCGGACCGGGAGGGTGCGGCACGTTCCCGCCCTGACTCGGACCGGCCAGCATCGTCGCGGCATGGTGGACGCCGCCCGCGGGCGTACCCGGGGCACCGGGCGGAGGCGGCGGCGTACCCGGGGCACCGGGCGTACCGGGCGGACCGGGAGGGTGCGGCACGTTCCCGCCCTGACTCGGACCGGCCAGCATCGTCGCGGCATGGTGGACGCCGCCCGCGGGCGTACCCGGGGCACCGGGCGGAGGCGGGGGCGTACCGGGGGCACCGGGCGTACCGGAGGTGCCGGGGGCCGGCGAGTCCGGAAGCGGGGAGGCGAGTTGCGTCGGCAGGTGGGCCGCGCCGCCGCCCTGCGAGCCCGTTCCGGCCGGGGCGCCGGGGGCACCCGGCGGCGGAGGCGGCGGCGGGGTCGCACCAGGGGCGCGGGGGCCGCGCGGGGCGGCCTCGGCCTTGCTGGTGGCGGCGTCCGCGATGTCCTCGGCACCGGGCGGGACCGGGCGGCCCGGCTCGGGGGCGGGCGGCGCGGCGGGCGCCGAGGGAGCGGCGGCCGGCGGGCCGGCCGGGATGTCGTGGGCGGGGACGACCGCGGTGGCCGGCAGGGCGCTGCCGCCGGAGATCAGCGCGGTCTTGGCGTCCGGGGAGACCCCGGGCGGCGGCGTCCGCCCGTCGTCGTCCGCACCGCTGAGCGGCGGGGCGAAGACCGTGGCGGGCGCGGGCACGGCCCGGTCCTCGTCGGTGTCGCTGGTGTCCGTGCCCGCCCACGGCGTCGCCTCCGCGGCCGCGCCGTCGGCCGACGCCGCGGCGGGCCAGGGTGTACCGCCGCCTGGCGTCCCCCCGGGCGGCGCCGGGTCGGCGGACGGCTCGGGGGCGGGCGGGGCCTGGGTGTCCGTACCGGTGCCCGGGTCCCGCCCCGGGTCCGTGCCGCCGCTCGTGCCCGCCGCCTCGCCGCGCCGGTCCGGGATGCCGAGCTTGTCGGCGGCCTCCTGGAGCCACTCGGGCGGGCTCAGCAGGAAGGAGGTCTGTTCGAGGTCGCCGCTGCGGGGCGGTGCGGGCGGCTCGGCGGCCTGTCCGGCACGGCCGTACTCCTCCTCGTACCGGCGGACCACCTCGCCGACCGGCAGGCCCGGCCACAGGGTGGTGTCGCCGCTGTCCCGGGCGATGACCAGGCGCTGGCGACCGCCGTCGGAGACGGGCCCGCCCTCACGGTCCTCGGCCCAGACCACGAACCCCAGGTCGAACTCGCGGACCTTCACCTCGCGGTGCTGGTACGCGGGCAGATCGGCGTTGATCCACTCCTCGGCGCGCTCCTGCGCCTGTGCGAAGGTCACCATCGGGCTCACCCCTCCACCGGGACGGCCTCGGCGAAGCCGCCGTCCACCATCAGGTCGGCCACGGTCTCCAGCTCCGGCGGGCTGCCCGCCAGCCGGTCCAGGAACGCGTCGAAGTCGTCACCGCAGGGCAGCAGCAGCCGCTCCACACGGTCCTGCACCGACCAGCCGTCCTGGTCGCGCGCGTCGTCGTAGGCGCAGAACCACACCGAGCCGGTGCGCTCACCGCGCACCTTGACCGCGAGCAGGCCGCCCTGGACGAAGGCGACGCCCAGGTAGTCCTTGGTGAGGTGGTCGCGCAGGCACTTGTTGGCGTACACCAGGTCGTTGACGGCGGCCTGGTCGCGCAGGGTCAGGAAGGGCTGGTCGACGAGGAGGCCCAGCTGCGGGTCGAGCGCCACCCCGGCGGGAGCGCAGCCGCCGGCCGCCTTGAGGAAGTCACGGAAGGCGCCCGGCAGGCGGTAGCCCAGGTCCTCCTCGGCGGCCAGCACCTGCTGCTCGCTGACGGCCGTACCGCCCTTGGGCAGGGCGAAGTGGGCCGGCCGGGTCTCCTGGAGCGGGCGGGTGCCGCGCTTGCCGTGGTCGACGGCGGTGGTGGCGAGCCCGGCGTGGTGCCGCAGCAGCGCCTTGACCTCGACGGGGACCAGTTCGAGCCGGCGGGTGCGCGCGACGTGGTGCCAGGTCCAGCCGTGCGGGGTGGCGACGGCGGGAAGCGTCTCCCACAGTTCGTGGCCGGCGGCGGCGAGCGCCGCGTTGGCCGACACGTAGTCCGTCAGGCGCAGTTCGTCCACCCCGAAGCCCTCGGGCGGTTCGGCGATCTCGACGGCCGCGCGCGCGTACGGCGAGAAGTCCGGGTAGCCGTCGCCGTCGACGCGCACCCCGGCGGGGTGGCGCTTCGCGCGGACCGGGTCCGGGAAGTGCACGACCTGCCCGGCATAGGCCGCGTTCGGCGGCGCGGCCTGCTGCCCGAGCCGACCTGTCGTCATGGCGGTTGCCCCCTGCGGCACTGTGTTTGGTTCGCGGACAGCGACAGCCTATGCGGTGGTACCGGGCGAGGTCACCGGCCGCCCGCCCCCGAAGCGGGCGGTGACAGGGCCGTCACGAGACCTCCCGTCCGCCCGCCCGAACCCTCCCCGGGGGACCGGCCCCCGCGCCGCCCGCCGGTCGCCCGCCCCTTCGTACGCGCTTGCGCCCCCGCCCCCCTCCGTGGGACCCGCCCGGCCCGCGCCCCGGCCACCCACCCACCTCCCCACGAAAGCCGCATCACGCCCCAACCAGCACCAACACCCGATCCCGGGCCGCCTCTTGACCCCGTGCCGGTCGCGCACCCCGTGTCCCGGCACCGCCACAACCTCGCGACACGTACGCCGCAACCCGGCCCCCGCTTCGCCCCGGGCCCCCCGATTTGGCAGGGTGGACCCGCAAACCGGGGGGCGTGGCACCCGTGGCGGCGACCACGGGCACGGGAGGGACGAGCACCACGATGCGTACCGTTTGGCGCAGTACCGACGACGAGACACCGGCAGGCCGGACCGGCGACTCCGGCCCGGCCCCCGGCCGCACCCCGGGCCCGGAACGCCTCGGCGTACGCCCCGGGCACACCGGGCACCTCGGCGCGCCCGCGGCGTCCGGACCGGCCACCCGGCCCCGGGGAGCCGACCGCTCCTTCGGCTTCACCGCCCCGGCGAACGTCCGGCCCGCCGCCCGCTTCGGCTCCGCCGCCGGGGACCCGGGCCGGGCAGCGCGGACCGGCGGCCCCACCCTCACCCTCGCCACCGGCACGGCCGCCGAGCCGGCCGCCGGTGCCCCCGGCGTCCCCGCCCCGTCGCCCTCGCCGGAGGCGGCGGGGGACCCGCGGGTCGGCTGGAGCAGCACCGCGCCGGTGCCGTTCCTGCGCCACCGGCGGGACGGCATCCTGCCCGCGGTCGCCGC
This sequence comes from Streptomyces diastaticus subsp. diastaticus, assembly GCF_011170125.1. Classification (NCBI taxonomy): domain Bacteria; kingdom Bacillati; phylum Actinomycetota; class Actinomycetes; order Kitasatosporales; family Streptomycetaceae; genus Streptomyces; species Streptomyces diastaticus. The sequence goes on from NZ_BLLN01000005.1 coordinate 2,641,624, forward strand.
CGCGCTCTCCTGCCGCGGGATCACCCTGACCGCGACGGCGAGCCGCACCGACCGGACGCCCGGCCTGCACCCCCTCGTCCAGGACTTCCTGGACACCCTCACCAGCGACCGGCGGGAACGGTTCACCGGGCGGTGTGCGGAAACGATCCTGATCTCGCGCCGCATCACCGGGGCGGACGAGACGCGCTCCAAACGCGCCGCCCGCAAACCGATGACGGTGGGCGAGGCCCGCAAAGCGCTCAAGCACGCCAAGCTCACCACCCGCCGCATCCGCGAGGACGGCGACCCGCTGCACGGCGCCTTCGCCCCGCCCTGCCGCAGTTGCGCCGCGCTCGCCGCGCACTTCGGCGTCCATGTCGTCGACCCCGCCCCGGACGAGAGCTGATGCCGAACCGCACCTCCACGACCCGCTTCCCCATCACCGTGGACGCCGCACTGCGCGCCGCCGGGTGGCAGCCGGGCCGCTGGGACATCGAGCAGGCGGAGATCTGGGCCGACGCCCTGCGCGCCCACACCACCCCCGGTGGCCACCAGCACTCCGTCACCCCGGCCGCCGTGGAGTCCTGGGCGGAATTCGGCGGCCTGCGCATCGCCCCCAAGGGACCGGGCCGCCAGCTGACCCCGAGCACCTTCCGCATCGACCCCTTGGCCGGCCTGCACATGGCCCGCACCCTCGGCGACCTCGGCCGCGCCCTGGAGAGCGAGCTGTGCCCCCTCGGCGAGGAGAGCACGGGCGACGACACGGCCCCCCAGGCCCTCCTCGCCATCGACACCGAGGGCCGCGTCTACGCCATCGACCACACCGGCGACTGGTACCTCGGCGCCGACATCGACGCCGCCCTCACGACCCTCCTCTCGGGCACTCCGCCGATAAGGCTCACGGTGACGTCGGCCGAGTAGGACTCGCGGCAAAGGAACCGGGCAGGGCTCATGGCGGGGTGACCGAGCAGGCCCACGGCGGAGACGGACCGAGCCGGTCCGGCACCGGGTCGAACCCAGCCGTCCGGCGCCTGAGGACACCGCCCGCCCGGCACGGGGACGGACCGGCCCGGCCGGCGCAGGAGCAGACCACCCGTCCGGCACGAGGACAGAACCGGTCCCGCCGGCGCATGAGCACACCGTCGGCGCGGGCCTGGCGCGCCCGGGCCCGAGGGAGCGGCCCAGTCGGCGCCGCCCGGCCCCGACGGCCTGTCCGGCGGATCCTCGGGGCACGGCCCGCGGCGTCCGGTGCGTGCTCCCGGCGTGCGCCCGGCTCTCCCTCGTACCGCACGTACTCGGGGCATTCGGGCGTGCGGCGAGAGTGGGTGCCAGGCGTCGCGGGCCCGCGAGGATCCGCCGGACAGGCCCTAGCCCTCGCGCGCGGCCGGCACCGCGGGGCGGGCGGGCAGCACGGCCGACACCCGGAACCCCCCGGCCTCGGTCTCGCCGGAGACGAACACCCCGCCCAGTGCGAGCACCCGCTCGCGCATACCGACCAGCCCGTTGCCCCCGCTGGGCAACAAGGCCGGGGCCTCGTCCCGGGCGGGCGGCGGCCCGTTCTCGACCTGCATGGCGACCTCGTCCCCCCGGTGCGCGAGCCGCACGACCGCCCCGGCCCCCGCGGCGTGCTTGTGGACGTTGGTCAGCGCCTCCTGCACCACCCGGTACGCGGTCTGCTCGACCTCCGGCGCGTACGCCCGCTCCTCACCCTGCACCGACAGCTCGACGCTCATCCCGGCGGCCCGGGAGTGGCCGAGCAGTTCCTCCAGCTCGGCCAGCGAGGGGCCGTCCTCGGCGGCGCCCGCCCGGGTCGCGGCCGCGGCCGCGGCCACACCGACGGCCGCGAGCGGCACGACCGCGCGCACCGAGCCGCCGAGCGCCTCCCCGGCGCGCAGCACGCCGAGCATCTCCCGCAGCTCGGTGAGGGCCTGGCGGCCCATGTCGCCGACGAGTGCCGCGTTCTTCACCGCCTTCTGCGGGTCCTTGAGCGCGACCGCCTGCACGGCCGCGGCGTGCACCACCATGAGGCTGACCCGGTGGGCCACCACGTCGTGCATCTCGCGGGCGATCCGGGTCCGCTCCTCGCCGCGCGCCCAGTCGGCGCGTTCCTCGGCCCGTTCGGCCAGGAGCTGCAACTCGGTCTCCAGGCTGTCCGCCCTGTCCCTGAGGCTCTCCATCAGCCGGCGCCGCGCTCCCACGTACAGCCCGAGCAGCACGGGGGGCGCGGTCATCGCCACCGAGGCCAGGACGGACATCAGCGGGACGAACCAGGTGTCGATACGGGTGCCGGACATGCCCCCGCCGACGCCCTGGTGGGTCCGCATCAGCGTGACGATCAGGGTGGCGGCCAGGGACATCCCCGTGGTCACCCCGATGATGCGGCGCGGCACCTGCGAGGCGGCCAGGGTGTAGAGGCCGACCGTCGCCAGCAGGAACCCCATCTCGGCCGGCGTGACCGCGATGGCGACCAGCACCACCGCCACCGGCCACCGCCGCCGCACCACCAGCACGGCTCCGGCGACGACGCCGAGCAACACCCCGATCCCCGCCGGGAGCCCGGCGCCCTCGGCGAACGGCACGCCCTCCACAGCGCATTCCAGGGCCGACCCCAGGGCCAGCCCCACGTCCAGGACGGCGCTTCGCCGCCGCTCCCACCACCACGGCCCCCCGGCCGCGCGGTGCTCTTCCCCCGTCGTGGTCATACGCCCCAGCGTACGGGTGCGGCCTGCGACAATTCCGGCGAGTACGGCGTCCCGCGCCGGACTCCCGCCGTCCCGGCCCCGGCGGCGGCCCGGCCGCCGGACCGGCCGGAGGGGCCCGTGCGTACCGGCGGGGGCGCCTGGCCGGGGTGGATCGTCGCGCCGAGGCGCGAGGTTGGGGCATAGTGGTGTCGCGCGGACAGGGGCCGATCATGGATGGGCCCCTCGCGCGGGCGTACCGTCCCGGGTCGTCTAATGGCAGGACAAATGGTTTTGGTCCATTGAATGAGGGTTCGATTCCTTCCCCGGGAGCACGTCGGCTCCTTCTCGGGAGCACCCAGCGGGTCCCGGCCGTGTCGGCCGGGACCCGCTGCGCGTTCCGGGGCGCCCGGGCTCCGCGGAGGCTCCCCGGTATCCTGCGGGTGACCATCACCCGAAGCCGAAGGGCACATCCGTGAGCGCCATCCGCCCGGCAGCCGTCATCGTCCTCGCAGCGGGTGAGGGCACCCGTATGAAGTCGGCCACTCCCAAGGTCCTGCACGAGATCTCCGGCCGTTCGCTGGTGGGCCACGTGCTCACCGCCGCCCATGAGCTGGACCCGGCCGAGCTGGTCGTCGTCGTCGGCCACGCCCGCGAGCGGGTCACCGCCCATCTCGCCGAGGCGCACCCCGGCGTCCGCACCGCCCACCAGCAGGAGCAGAACGGCACCGGCCACGCCGTCCGTACCGCCCTCGCCGAGCTGGGCGGCTCCGTCGACGGCACCGTGGTCGTCGTCTGCGGCGACACCCCGCTGCTGACCGGCGCCACGCTGGCCGCGCTGGCCGAGGGCCACGCCAAGGACGGCAACGCCGTCACCGTGCTGACCGCCGAGGTCCCCGACGCCACCGGGTACGGCCGGATCATCCGGGACACGCAGGGCGCGGTCACCGCGATCGTCGAGCACAAGGACGCCACCGCCGAGCAGCGCTCCGTACGCGAGATCAACTCCGGCGTCTTCGCCTTCGACGGCCGCCTGCTCGCCGAGGCGCTGGCCGCCGTGCGCACCGACAACAGCCAGGGCGAGGAGTACCTCACCGACGTCCTCGGCATCCTGCGCGGCGCGGGCCACCGGGTGGGCGCCTCGCTCGCCGCCGACCACCGCGAGATCGCCGGCATCAACAACCGCGTCCAGCTCGCCGCCGCCCGCCGCGTCCTCAACGACCGCCTGCTGGAGCGCGCCATGCTGGCCGGCGTCACGGTGGTCGACCCGGCCTCCACCTGGATCGACGCGACGGTCACTTTCGGCCAGGACGCCCTGGTCCACCCCGGCACCCAGTTGCTGGGCACCACGCACGTCGCCGAGGGCGCGGAGGTCGGCCCGAACACCCGGCTGACCGACACCGCGGTCGGCGAGGGCGCCCGGGTCGACAACACGGTCGCCCTCGGAGCGGAGATCGGACCGGAGGCCAGTGTCGGCCCGTTCGCCTACCTGCGCCCCGGCACCCGCCTGGCCCGGTCCGCGAAGGCGGGCACGTACGTCGAGATGAAGAACGCCACGATCGGCGAGGGCACCAAGGTCCCGCACCTGAGCTACGTGGGCGACGCCACCATCGGCGACCACAGCAACATCGGCGCCGCCAGCGTCTTCGTCAACTACGACGGCGTGAACAAGCACCACACCACGATCGGCAGCCACTGCCGCACCGGATCGGACAACATGTTTGTGGCACCGGTCACGCTCGGGGACGGCGTCTACACCGCCGCCGGGTCCGTGATCACGAAGGACGTGCCGTCCGGCGCTCTGGCCGTGGCCCGGGGCCAGCAAAGGAATATCGACGGCTGGGTGGCCCGCAAGCGGCCCGGCAGCGCCGCCGCGAAGGCCGCGGAGAGCGGCGCCGAGGAGACTCCGGCCGAAAGCTGACCGGAAACGGCCGCGCCTGACACGGCGTACCGTGATAGATGCACGCGATTTGGCTGGCTCGCAGTTCCGAGGTCTGGCACGTCAGGGGTGTCCGGACCGGGGCGGGTGCAGCGGCGGAAGATTCGTCTGAGGAGACAAGTGCTGTGACCGGGATCAAGACGACCGGCGAGAAGAAGCTGATGCTCTTCTCCGGCCGCGCCCACCCCGAGCTTGCCGAGGAGGTCGCCCACCAGCTGGGGGTCGGTCTCGTACCGACCAAGGCATTCGATTTCGCCAACGGCGAGATCTACGTGCGGTTCCAGGAGTCCGCGCGCGGCGCGGACTGCTTCCTGATGCAGAGCCACACCGCCCCGATCAACAAGTGGATCATGGAACAGCTGATCATGATCGACGCTCTGAAGCGGGCCTCCGCGCGGAGCATCACCGTGATCGTCCCGTTCTACGGCTATGCCCGCCAGGACAAGAAGCACCGCGGCCGCGAGCCCATCTCGGCCCGCCTCATCGCGGACCTGCTGAAGACGGCGGGTGCCGACCGCATCCTCACCGTCGACCTGCACACCGACCAGATCCAGGGCTTCTTCAACGGCCCCGTCGACCACCTCTTCGCCCTCCCGATCCTGGCGGACTACGTGGGCACCAAGGTCGACCGCTCCAAGCTCACCATCGTCTCCCCCGACGCCGGCCGTGTCCGCGTGGCCGACCGCTGGTGCGACCGCCTCGGCGCCCCGCTGGCCATCGTCCACAAGCGGCGCGACAAGGACGTGGCCAACCAGGTCACCGTCCACGAGGTCGTCGGTGACGTCGAGGGCCGCGTCTGCGTCCTGGTCGACGACATGATCGACACCGGCGGCACCATCTGCGCCGCCGCCGACGCCCTCTACGCCCACGGCGCCGAGGAAGTCATCGTCACCGCCACCCACGGCGTCCTCTCCGGCCCCGCCGCCGACCGCCTGAAGAACTCCAAGGTCAGCGAGTTCGTCCTCACCAACACCCTCCCCACCCCCAACGAACTGGAGCTGGACAAGGTCACCGTCCTCTCCATCGCCCCCCTGATCGCCCGCGCGGTCCGCGAGGTCTTCGAGGACGGCTCGGTCACCAGCCTGTTCGAGGAGGAGTAACCACTCCCCGTACGGAGCCACCCGCCCGGCAGACCGGGGGAGACTCCGCAGGAACGCTTTTGCGACGCAAGGCCCGGCACCCTTCCAGGTCCGGGCCTTGCGCCTACCCGGCCGGCCCCGCTGCCAGGACGGCCCCGTGGACCACGTGGAACGCGCCAGGACCGAGACCGTCGCCCACTACCGGGCCCTCGACGAACACGCCGCCTTCCGGCAGCACTTCCGCCACGCCGACGAGGACGGCAACCTCTGGTACTTCGAGGCCGTCCCCGACCGCGGCGAACTGGTCGTCGTCAGGCAAGCCGAACTGACCCCGTCCGGCCGACTCCTCCGCTACGACTGGCGACACCTGGAGGACGAACACGGCTTCCTGACGGACCAGCCGATCGACCTCGCCGAGGACCCGGTCGAGGTCATCGCGGCGGAGGAGTTCCGGCGGGTGTGGGCGGGGTGAGCGTGCCGCGCTCCGGGCACCGGTCCGCCACCCCGCTGAAGGGGCCGCCGGAGACGGCCACCGCCTGGCAGGCACCCCGGAGCGGGGCACGGGCCCCTGATCCGTGCGGCCACCGCCCCGCGCCCCGGGCTCGCCGACAGCCTCAGAGCTGCCGCTTGGCCTCCCTCACCGGCCCGGCTGTCCCGTCCCTGGTGCGCTCCCGCCGCCCGTCCAGATCCTCCCGGTCCCGCGCCCTGTGCACCTCGGAGACCTCGTCCGGCAGGCGGGAGCCCGTGCGCCCCAGTCCCTCGTCCGCGGTCAGCGTCTGGACGCGGAAAGGAGCCTCCTGGGCGCGGGTGCGGAGGTCGTAGCCGCGGATGCGGACCGCGTCGGGGTCTTCCGGGGCGGGACTCGTGACGGCGGAACCAGAGGTGGATGAGGCAGCGGCGGTGGTCGACGAGGCGCCGGCGTAGGTGACGTAGGCGTCGAGGCGTTCCTGGCGGAGTTTTTCGTCGCGGGTGAAGCGGTGGCCGCGTTCGGCGGTGCCGCGCTGGGTGGCGGCGGAGCCGAGGAGCGTTCCCAGGACGGCTGTCGCGCCGGCGCGACGGATTCCACCCGGTACGGGATCACAGGCGCGGCCGCTTGTCTCCGGTGCGGGCGCGGTCCGCCGTCATCACGGCGCCGGGTGATCGATTTCCGCCGGTTCCCCGCCCCCGGGTACACTCCCCCTGTTGCTCGGCGAGGGACGCCAGCCCGGTTCTCCGGCTCGTGGTCCGTTATCGACGCGCTCTTCGTAGCAGGCCGGTCGTGTCAGTCGTGGCCGAGTGACCACCACCGTCGTACCGCTACACGAGGAGTGCACATGGCTGACGTCAACATCACCGCCGAGACCCGCACCGAGTTCGGCAAGGGTGCGGCCCGCCGCATCCGTCGCGATGCCAAGGTTCCCGGCGTGGTCTACGGCCACGGCGCCGAGCCCGCGCACGTGGTCCTGCCCGGTCACCAGCTGATGATGGCCCTGAAGACCTCCAACGTCCTGATCGCCCTCGAGGTCGACGGCGAGACCGAGCTGGTCATCCCGAAGGCCGTGCAGCGTGACCCGCTGAAGGGCTTCCTGGTCCACATCGACCTGCTCACCGTCAAGCGCGGCGAGAAGGTCCAGGTCGAGATCCCGATCCAGGCCGAGGGCGACCTGGCCCCCGGTGCCAACCTGCTGGAGTACGTCCTCTCCGCTCTGCCGGTCACCGCCGAGGCCACCAGCATCCCCGACTTCCTGACCGTCTCCATCGCCGGTCTGGACGCGGGCGACGCCATCCTGGCCAAGGACATCACGCTGGCCGAGGGTGTCGCCCTGGACGTCGAGGACGACACCGTCGTCCTCCAGGTCCTGGCCGCGCAGGCCGAGGAGGCCCCGGCCGAGGGCGAGGAGGGCGCCGAGGCCTGACCGGTCCCGGCCCCGCAGTAGCTCCGCAGTACCGAACCGCCGTCCCGCGCGACGCCTCGCGCCGGGACGGCGGTTCGCTGTCGGGCACCGCGCACCGGTGCCCGTACGTGCACACGTACCTACGCTTCCCGCTCCCTCCCCCGCTCCGAGGAGAACGTCAGTGACGGACGACAGCCCCTGGCTCGTGGTGGGCCTCGGCAACCCGGGCCCCGAGTACACGGCCAACCGCCACAACGTCGGCTTCATGGTCGCCGACCTGCTCGCCGCCCGGGCGGGCGGCAAGTTCAAGGCGCACAAGGCGCGCGCCCAGGTGCTGGAGGCACGGATCGGCGCCCCCGGGCCGGGCGGCAGGCGGATCGTGCTCGCCAAGCCGCAGTCGTACATGAACCTCTCCGGCGGGCCGGTGACCGCGCTGCGGGACTTCTACAAGGTGCCCACCGAGCGGATCGTCGCCGTCCACGACGAGCTGGACATCGACTACGGGGCGCTGCGCCTGAAGCTCGGCGGCGGCGACAACGGGCACAACGGCCTCAAGTCCATGACCAAGTCGCTCGGCCCCGACTACCACCGGGTGCGGTTCGGCATCGGCCGGCCACCCGGCCGCATGCAGGTCGCCGACTTCGTGCTGAAGGACTTCTCGTCCACGGAGCGCAAGGAACTGGACTACTTCGTGGACCGCGCCGCCGACGCCGTCGAGGCGCTGGTGGTGGCGGGCCTGGAGCGGGCGCAGAGCTCGTACAACACGTAGCCGTCCCCGCGCGGCCGTCCCCGCGCGGCCGCGCGGACGCCTGTCCCGTACCTCCCCGGTCGTCACCGAACGTCCACAGGGACGAAGGTTGGCCGGAAGATTGACCGGCCCCGGGGCTACGGCCCAGTATCCCGCCATGCCCTCGTCAGCCAAGGCCGCGTCCTCGAAGAACCCCCGGCGCAGCCGCACGCGCCGCGCCGGGGAGAGCGCCTACGGGCTGCTGCTGCTCGGCGGGCGGGCCCTGATGGGGCTCCTCGCCGTGCTGCTGCTGGTCGCGGGAGCCTGGGCCTCGTGGCCCGCAGCCCAGCACGTGATGTTCCCGCAGAGCCGCGAGCACGGCACGATGACCGTCGTGCGGTGCGGGGAGGAGCACTGCACCGGCCCGTTCGCCCCGGCCTCCGACAACGCCACGCGGCGCGGCAAGGTCAGCATCGAGCGCTCGGTCGCCGCCGACGAGGGCGCCGAACTCCCCGTCGTCGTCAAGCCCGGCACCACCGCCGTGGTCCGCTCCGGCTTCCCCGGCCTGCTGCACGCCTGGGTCCCCCTGGGCGGCGCCCTGCTGCTGGCCTCCGTGGTCGTCGCCGGGGGGATGCGGATGCGCCGCACGGCCTGGGGGCTGGCGGGCGCGGGGGCGCTGCTGCTGACGGGGGCGTTCCTGCTGCTGTGAGGGGCCGGGAGCCCCGGTGCGCGCGACGGCGCCCGCCCCCACCCCGCGAGGGTGGAGCCGGGCGCCGTCGCGCGCCGCCTACCGGGTCAGCCGGTGTTGCGGAGCCCCGCCGCCACGCCGTTGACGGTGAGGAGGAGGGCACGGGAGAGGAGCGGGTCGGGTTCCTCACCGCGTTCGGCGGCGGCGCGCTGGCGGGCGAGGAGGGAGACCTGGAGGTAGGAGATGGGGTCGAGGTAGGCGTCGCGGATGGCGAAGGTCTGCTGGAGGACCGGGTTGCTGTCGAGCAGTTCCTCGCCGCCGGTGACGCGCAGGATCTCGGCCACGGTGAGCGCGTGTTCGGCCTCGATGGCGTCGAAGACGTGGCGCAGCTCGTCGGGGACGAGGGTGTCGACGTAGTGGCGGGCGATCCGCAGGTCGGTCTTGGCCAGCGTCATCTCGACGTTGGAGACGAAGTTGCTGAAGAAGTGCCAGTGCTCGTACATCTCGCTGAGCACTCCGTCGAGGCCGGCCTCGCGCAGCGCCTTGAGGCCGGAGCCGACGCCGTACCAGCCGGGCACGATCTGCCGGGACTGGGTCCAGCCGAAGACCCAGGGAATGGCCCGCAGCCCGTCGAGCGAGACGCCCGAGCCGGGGCGGCGCGAGGGGCGCGAGCCGAGGTGCAGCTCGGCGAGCTGGTCCACCGGCGTCGACGCGAGGAAGTACGAGGGCAGGGCCGGGTCCTCGACGAGCTCGCGGTAGGCGGTGTGGGCCGCTTCGCTCACCACGTCCATGGCGGCGTCCCAGCGGGCCAGCGCCTCGACCGACTGCCGGGGCGCGGTGTGCAGGGCGGAGGCCTGGAGGGTGGCCGCGACCGTCAGCTCCAGGTTCTCCCTGGCCAGGGAGGGGACGAGGTACTTGTCGGAGATCACCTCGCCCTGCTCGGTCACCTTGATCTCGCCCTCCAGGGTCCCCCAGGGCTGGGCGAGGATCGCGTCGTGCGAGGGGCCGCCGCCGCGGCCGACGGTGCCGCCGCGGCCGTGGAAGAGCCGCAGCCGGACGCCGTAGCGGTGCGCGACGTCGCGCAGGCGGCGCTGGGCGCGGTGGATCTCCCACTGGGAGGTGGTGATGCCGCCGAACTTGGAGGAGTCGGAGTAGCCGAGCATGACCTCCTGGACATCGCCGCGCAGCGAGACGAGCAGGCGGTACGAGGGGTCGGCGAGCATCTCGTCGAGGATGACGTCGGCGGCGCGCAGCTCGTCGGTGGTCTCCAGGAGCGGCACGATGCCGATCTTGGCCCAGCCGGCGTGCAGGTCGATCAGCCCGGCCTCGCGGGCGAGGACGGCGGCGGCGAAGACGTCGTCGGCGCCCTGGCACATCGAGATGATGTACGACTCGACGACCTCGGGTCCGAAGACGGCCAGCGCCCGCTTGACGGTGTGGAAGACGTCGAGGGTCTTCTCACCGGCGGCGTCGAGCGGGGCCGGGCTCGGGGCGAGCGGCCGGCGCGAGCGGAGTTCCTTGGCGAGCAGCCGGGTGCGGTAGTCGCGCGGCATGTCGGCGTACCGCCAGGACTCCTCGCCGAGCCGGTCGAAGAGCTGGCCGAGGGCGTGGTGGTGGGCGTCGGCGTGTTCGCGGACGTCCATGGTGGCGAGCTGGAGGCCGAACGCGGCCAGGGTGCGGATGGTGCGGTTCATCCGGCCGTCGGCGAAGAGGCCGCCACGGTGCTCGCGCAGCGAGTCCTGGATGAGGGTGAGGTCGGTGAGGAGTTCGGCGGTACCGAGGTAGTCGCGGCCGGGCTGGTGCGTGGTGCCCCGGGCGAGGCGCTCCTTGGTGTTCTCCAGCTTCTGGCGGATGCAGGTGGCCTTGAGCCGGTACGGCTCCTCGGCGTTGAGCCGCTTGTAGCGCGGGCTGATCTCGGGGAGGTGGTCGAGGTCGGCCTGGAGGGAGGCGAGGAGTTCCTCGGTGGCGCCGGTGTAGCGGATGGAGTTGGAGAGGAAGCCGCGCAGTTCGTCGACGACGTCGAGGGCGTCGTTGATGCCGTGCTCGTGCTGGAGGATCAGCACGTCCCAGGTGACCTGGGGAGTGACGTTCGGGTTGCCGTCACGGTCGCCGCCGATCCAGGTGCCGAAGGTCAGCGGCCGGGAGTCCTCGGGCAGCTCGACGCCGACCCGGGCCAGCTCGGCGGTGAGGTCCTCCAGGACGTCGCCGACGGCGCCGGAGTGCAGCTCGTCCAGGTAGTAGACGGCGTTGCGGGCCTCGTCGGCGGGCTCGGGGCGGACCACGCGCAGTTCGTCGGTCTGCCAGACGAGGTCGATGTTCTCGGCCAGCCGGGTGTCGTGGCGGCGCCGGTCTGCCTCGATCACCGGGGTCTCCAGCAGCTCCGCGACGCGGCGCAGCTTGTTGAGGACCGAGCGGCGGGCGGCCTCGGTGGGGTGGGCGGTGAAGACCGGCCGCACGTTGAGGTGCTGGACGGTCTCCCGCAGGTGTTCGGGGTCGGCGTCCTTGAGCCGGTCGGCGGTACGGGCCAGCAGCCCGCCCTCCTCGGCACGGCGGGCGCGCAGCTCGCGGCCGCGGTGGACCTGCTCGGTGACGTTGGCGAGGTGGAAGTAGGTGGAGAAGGCGCGGACCAGCTTGGCCGCGATCTCCAGTTCGAGGCCGCCGAGGAGTTCGGCGGCGGCCTCCCCGTCCGTACGGGTCAAGGCGCGGACGCGCTCGACGAGGTCGAGGAGTTCGTGCCCCTCCTGGCGTACCAGGGCCTCGCCCAGCAGATCACCCAGCCGGCGGATGTCGGCGCGGAGTTCGGGGCTGGTGGTACGGGCGGGGTCAGGGGTTTCGGTGGGCCCAGGGCGGCCGGTGGCGCTGGTCGTGGTGGCCTGGGCGTCGGCACTGCTCACAGGTGCGGCTCCTTGCAGTGTGTCGAGCACGTTCTGGAGGTGGCGGACCGCGCTGTCCGACGGGTCAAGGATAGGTCGGTGGGGCAGGCGGCAGGAGACACCCCCGTTCGGGGCCACTTGCCGCGAGGCCGGTCGCTGCCATACTTACGTCACCGTAGGTTACGGAACCGTAGGTGGCCGATGCCCTCCTCTTCACCGGTTCCTCGGCCACCGACCGCATACCCTCAACCCTCAGGGGCGCCCATGACCTCGACCTCCGAAATGATCGACGAAAAGCCTCGGACCTCACCACCGGATTCCGCCTCGGCGCCGTCCGCCACGCTGGGTGGCGACCGGAAGGGGACGGTGGAGCAGCTCGCCCTCCTCCTCTTCATCGTCGTGCCGTTCCTGGCACTGCTGGCGGCGGTGCCGCTGGCCTGGGGCTGGGGGGTGAGCTGGCTGGACCTCGGGCTGATGGTCTTCTTCTACTTCCTGGGGTGCCACGGCATCACCATCGGCTTCCACCGGTACTTCACGCACGGCTCGTTCAAGGCGAAGCGGCCGCTGCGCATCGCACTGGCCATCGCCGGGTCGATGGCGGTGGAGGGCCCGCTGGTGCGGTGGGTGGCGGACCACCGCAAGCACCACCGCTTCTCCGACGCGGAGGGCGACCCGCACAGCCCGTGGAAGTACGGCGAGACGGTCCCGGCCCTGCTGAAGGGCCTGTGGTGGGCGCACATGGCGTGGATGTTCGACGAGGAGCAGACGCCGCAGCAGAAGTACGCCCCGGACCTGATCAAGGACCCGGCGATCCGCCGCATCTCGCGGCAGTTCGTGCTGTGGACGGTCGTGTCGCTGGCGCTGCCCCCGCTGATCGGCGGACTGGTGACGATGTCGTGGTGGGGCGCGTTCACCGCGTTCTTCTGGGCCTCCCTCGTCCGGGTGGCGCTGCTGCACCACGTCACCTGGTCGATCAACTCGATCTGCCACGCGGTCGGCAAGCGCCCCTTCAAGTCCCGGGACCGCTCGGGCAACGTCTGGTGGCTGGCCGTGCTCTCCTGCGGCGAGTCGTGGCACAACCTGCACCACGCCGACCCGACCTCGGCCCGGCACGGCGTACAGCGCGGCCAGATCGACTCCTCTGCGCGGATCATCCGCTGGTGCGAGCAGCTGGGATGGGCCCACGACGTGCGGTGGCCCTCGGCCTCGCGCATCGAGTCCCGCCGTCAGCGGAAAAGTGCCGACCCGGCATGATGGAGGGCGTGGCGACCGACTCGAGCAACAGCACCAGCAGTGAGAAACCGCGCCGGACCCGGCGGACCCGGATGACGGGCGCCGAGCGGCGCGAGCAACTGCTGGACATCGGTCGTACGCTGTTCGCCGCCAAGGGTTTCGAGGGCACCTCCGTGGAGGAGATCGCGGCGAAGGCCGGGGTCTCCAAGCCGGTGGTGTACGAGCACTTCGGCGGCAAGGAGGGGCTGTACGCGGTCGTGGTCGACCGGGAGATGCGCCAGTTGCTGGACATGGTGACGGGCGCGCTCACCGCGGGCCACCCGCGCGAGCTGCTGGAGCAGGCGGCCTTCGCCCTGCTCGACTACATCGAGTCCTACACCGACGGCTTCCGCATCCTGGTCCGGGATTCGCCGGTGGCCCAGTCGACGGGCACCTTCGCCTCGCTGATCAGCGACATCGCCACCCAGGTCGAGGACATCCTCGGCACCGAGTTCAAGAACCGCGGCTTCGACGCCAAGCTGGCGCCGCTGTACGCGCAGGCGCTGGTGGGGATGGTGGCGCTGACCGGCCAGTGGTGGCAGGACGCCCGCAAGCCGAAGAAGGCCGAGGTCGCCGCCCACCTGGTGAACCTCGCCTGGCACGGCCTGGACGGCATGGAGCAGAAGCCCCGGCTGATAGGGCACCGCAAGAACTGAACCACCGCCGTAGGTGACGAGGGCGGGCAGGGCACCCGGGTGCCCTGCCCGCCCTCGTCACGTACGCGCCCCGCTCATCCCTCCGTCTCCGCGTCGGGCTCCAGGAACTCCAGGCGGTTGCCGGCCGGGTCCTGGGCGTAGAAGCGGCGGTGGCCCGGCAGGTTGTCGTCCCAGGTGACCTCGGCGCCGTGGGAGGCGAGACGGGCGGCGAACGCGTCGATGCCGGTGACGCGCAGGCCGGGGTGGGCCTTGGGCGAGGGACGGTGGCCGGGGTCGGCGCCCAGGTGGAGCTGGACGCCCCCGGCCTCGAACCAGCAGCCGCCGCGCGCGGCGAGCACCGGCGGCTTGGGGATCTCGGTCATGCCGAGCGCGTCGGCGTAGAAGCCTCGCAGGGTGTCCTCGGTGCCGGGAAGGGCGGCGAGCTGGACGTGGTCGACGGCTACGAGCATCAGGGAACCTCCTGGCCGGCCCGGGTGGCCGGCATCGTGGTGACCGCGAAGACGCGGCGGAAGGGGAACGGGGTGGTGCCGTCGGCCGTCGCCGGGTACGCCTCGCGGAGCTGGGCGCGGTAGGCGTCGGTGAAGGCGGTGCGGGCGGCCGGGTCGTCGGCCAGGGCGTCCAGGACGGGCCGCAGACCGGTCCCGGTCACCCAGTCGAGGACGGCGTCCGGGCCGGTCAGCAGGTGCAGGTAGGTGGTCTCCCACAGGTCCGTGGTGCGGCCGGGCCCGGCGAGGTACGGCAGGTAGCCGGCGGGCTCGAGTACGGCGTCGGCGCCGCGCAGCACCCCCGTCAGCCGCTCGCCCCAGGGGCCCTCGCTCGCGGCGAGGCGGCGCATCAGGGCGTGGCTGGGGGCGTCGAAGTTGCCCGGGACCTGGAAGGCGAGGGTGCCGCCCGGGACCAGGGCCGCGGCCCAGTCGGCGAGCCGGTACTGGTGGCCGGGGACCCACTGGAGGGTGGCGTTGGAGGTGATCACGTCGTACGGCTCGTCCGGCGTCCAGGTACGCAGGTCCGCCCGGGCGAAGTCGGCGCCGGTGTCCGCGAGGTCGGCGCGGGCGCGGGTCAGCATGGCGTCGGAGTGGTCGTAACCGGTGACGTGGGCCTCGGGCCAGCGTTCGGTGAGCAGGCGGGTGGAGTTGCCGGGGCCGCAGCCGAGGTCGGCGATGCGCAGGGGGCGGTCCGCCGGGGCGGGCGGCTCCGGGACGCGGGCGAGGAGGTCGGCGAAGGCGCGGGTGCGGTGGTCGGCGTGGCGCAGGTACTGGACGGGGTCCCAGGTGGGCATGGGTGCCTCCTCGGCGGGGCGGGTCGGGAAGGGCGGCCTCTTCCCCGGGCGGGCCCATCCTCACCGGGAAGTCTCTTGACGTCAAGAGACTTCACGTCGACAGACCTACTACACTGATCCGCATGGAGGACGAGGTCGATCGGCTGGTCGCAGCGTGGCGCCGGGAGCGCCCGGACCTCGACGTGGAGCCGCTGGAAGTGCTCAGCCGCGTCAGCAGGCTGGCGCGGCATCTCGACCGGGCCCGCAGGATCGCTTTCGCGGAGCATCAGCTCGAACCCTGGGAGTTCGACGTGCTGACCGCCCTGCGGCGGTCGGGGGTGCCGTACCAGCTCTCGCCCGGGCAGTTGCTGACCCAGACCCTGGTGACCTCCGGGACCATGACCAATCGGATCGACCGGCTCGCCAAGAAGGGGTTGGTCGAGCGGTTGCCCGACCCCAGTGACCGGCGGGGCGTGCTGGTGCGGCTCACCGACGAGGGGTGCGACCGGGCCGACCGGTCCCTGGCCGGGCTGCTCGCGCAGGAGCGGGCCATCCTGGCCGAGCTCGCGCCGGCTCAGCGGGCCGAACTGGCCCGCCTCCTGCGCGCCCTCACGGCCCCGTTCGACAACATCCCGGGCTGACCCCTCCCTCACCGGCCCGGCCGGCGCTTGAGGCCGGTCAGGGCGCGGCCCGGTCGCGCCGGAGCCGGGCCGCAAGCAGACCCGCCCGGACCTGTCCGGCGGATCTTCGTGGGCCCGCGACGCCTGGCACGACTCTCGCCGCAGGCCCGCATCACCCGAGTACATCCGGTACGAGGGAGATCCGGGCGCACGCCGAGAGCACGCACCGGACGCCGCGGGCCGTGCCACGAGGATCCGCCCGGACAGGCGCTCATGATCAATACAGCTAGCCCGCGCGGACCCCGTTCGGGGGCGTGGCCAGGTCGGCGGGGCCGACGCCGGCTCGGCGGGCCAGGGCTACGGCGGCCAGGGTGGAGTGGACGCCGAGCTTGCCGAGGACGTTCTGCATGTGGGTGCGCACGGTGTGCGGTGAGAGGAAGAGCCGCTCGGCGACAGCCTTGCGCCCGAGCCCGGCCACCATGCAGCGCAGCACCTCCCGCTCGCGGGGCGTCAGGGACTCGACCAGGCGTTCGCTGTCGCTGCGGTGCCTGCGCGCGGCGGTCAGCTCGCGCAGCACCCCGGTGAGCAGGGCGGGCGGCAGGTGGGTCTCGTCGCGCAGGACGCCCCGGACGACGGTCAGCAGACGCGAGAGGGAACAGTCCTTGGCGACCCAGCCGACGGCCCCGGCCTGGAGGGCGAGCGCGGCCCGTCGTGGGTCGTCCCGCTCTGCGAGGACGACGGTACGCACCCCGGGCTGCACCGACCGCACCCCCGCGACCAGCGCGATCCCGTCGACGGGCGCCCCGTCGCCTCCCGCCTCGCGCAACGGCCCGGGCTGCGGCGGACGTGCCGCGCCGAGGTCGGCGTCGACCAGCAGGACGTCGTACGGCCGGCTCTCCACGGCGGCGCGCTCCAGGCAGCGCAGGGCGGCCGGGCCGCTCCCGGCGGCCGATACGTCGACGTCCGGCTCGGCGGTGAGCGCCGCCGCCAGGGACTCGGCGAAGATGCGATGGTCGTCGACGACCAGGACTCGGATACGGACCACCTTGCGTAACCCCCACTGGCCGGGGGAACGGACGGTCACGGTCGCGGTACCCGGTTCCTCCGCTCGCCGCGGAGGGACCCGGGGCCACCCGGCCGCCGCCCGGTTCCCGTCCCCGCTCACGGACCGGACCCGACGGTCTCGCCCCTGAACGGCACCGGCCCCCACCGGCGCTGCTCCTCAGAGTACGGACGGGGCTCGCGGGGGGAAGCGGATTCGCAGAACTGGCCACCAACGGGCCGGCACCGGGCGGCCGGTGCGTGACGGGTGGGGTCGAGGGGACGGAAGGGACCGGAGTGCGCCGACTCCGGTCCCCTTTGGGCCCGCCGGGCCCTTCTCAGCTGATCCGGCGTGCCCCCGCCGAGGGCAGCGCCGGGAAGATCCGGGGCTCGGGGTGCCCGGCGGTCGCGAAGGCGGCGCGGACCGCCTCGCCGATACGGCCGGCCGCGTCCGCCTCGGTGAGGACCACCGCCGAGCCGCCGAACCCGCCGCCGGTCATCCGGGCGCCCAGCGCCCCGGCCGCCAGCGCCGACTCCACGACCAGGTCGAGTTCGGGGCAGGAGACCCGCAGGTCCTCGCGGAGGGAGCGGTGGCCCTCGGTGAGCACCGGCCCGACCGCGCGGACCTCGCCCGCGTCGAGCAGGGCGATGACCTCGCCGACGCGGTGGTTGTCGGTGACGATGTGGCGGACGTAGCGGACGACGTGCTCACCGGCGTCCGCGAGCCGCTCCAGTGCCTCGGCCAGTTCGGCGTGGGGCACGTCCCGCAGGTGGCTCACGCCCAGGCGCCGGGCGCCCTCCTCGCATCCCGCGCGCCGTTCGGCGTACGCCCCGTCGCCCAGCGCGTGCTGCACGCGGGTGTCGACCACCAGCAGGGCGAGTCCGTCGTCGGCGGGGGCGAAGGGGACCTGGCGCAGTGAGAGGTCCCGGGTGTCGAGGTGCAGCGCGTGGCCGTCGGTGCAGCAGGCGGCGGCCATCTGGTCCATGACGCCGCAGGGGACGCCGACGAACTCGTTCTCGGCGCGCTGGGCGAGCCTGGCCAGTTCGGCCCGGCCGAGTCCGAGGCCGTACAGGTCGTTCAGGGCGAGGGCGGTCACCACTTCCAGGGCCGCCGAGGAGGAGAGCCCGGCGCCGGTCGGCACGGTGGAGGCGAGGTGCAGGTCGGCGCCGCCCACGGCGTGGCCGGCGGCGCGCAGGGCGTACACGACCCCGGCCGGGTAGGCGGCCCAGGAGGTGTCGCAGCCGGGGGTCAGGTCGTCCACGCGGAGTTCGGTGACGGGGTCGGGGAGGTCGGCGGAGTGCACGCGCAGGACGCCGTCGTCGCGGCGGGCGACGGCGGCGACGGCCGTGTGCGGCAGGGCGAGCGGCATCACGAAGCCGTCGTTGAAGTCGGTGTACTCGCCGATGAGGTTGACCCGGCCGGGGGCGGCCCAGACGCCCTCCGGGTCGCGGCCGTACAGCGCGCGGAACCCTTCGGCGACCTGCTCGGCCCGGCGCGTCTCGTCCTCCGGGGCGGTCTCGGCCCCGGCGCGGACTTTGGCGGCGCTCACGCGGCGCCCCCGGCGGTCGTGGCCTGCCCGGCGTCGCGGGTGCGCCCGTGGCGGGCGAAGTCCCAGGCGTCCTGGACGATCGCGTCGAGGCCGGGGCGGGTCGGCACCCAGCCGAGGCGGGTGCGGGCCCGGTCGGCGGAGGCGACGAGGACGGCCGGGTCGCCGGCGCGGCGCGCGGCGGAGGTCTCGGGGACGGGGTGGCCGGTGACCTCGCGGACCGTCTCGATCACCTCGCGGACGGAGAAGCCGTTGCCGTTGCCGAGGTTGCAGACCAGGTGTTCGCCGGGGGTGACGGCGTCCAGGGCGAGCAGGTGCGCCTCGGCGAGGTCGGCGACGTGGATGTAGTCGCGCACGCAGGTGCCGTCGGGTGTCGGGTAGTCGTCGCCGTAGACGGAGACGGCCTCGCGGCGGCCCTGGGCGACCTGGAGGACGATCGGGATGAGGTGCGACTCGGGGTCGTGGCGCTCGCCGCAGTCGCCGTAGGCTCCGGCGACGTTGAAGTAGCGCAGGGAGGCGGCGGCCAGGCCGTGGGCGTGGCACTCGCCGCTGATCATGTGGTCGACGGCGAGCTTGGAGGCGCCGTAGGGGCTGGTCGGCGCGGTGGGGTCGGTCTCGGTCAGCGGGACGGAGACCGGCTCGCCGTAGGTGGCGGCGGTGGAGGAGAAGACCAGCCGGCGCACCCCGGCCTCCCGCATCGCGGCGAGCAGCGCGGTGGTGCCGCCGACGTTGTTGACCCAGTACTTCTCGGGGTCCACGACGGACTCGCCGACCTGGGAGAAGGCGGCGAAGTGCAGGACGCCGTCGTAGCCGGCGTCGAGCAGGCGGGCGGCGTCCTGGACGCGGCCCTCGACGAACTCGGCGCCGTCGGGGACGCCTTCGCGGAAGCCGGTGGAGAGGTCGTCCAGGACGACCACCTGGTGGCCGGCTTCCAGCAGGTGCCGGGCGACGACGCTGCCGACGTAGCCGGCGCCTCCGGTGACCAGGTACTTGCCCCGGGCACCCGGTGCCGTACCGCGCTGCCCTGCCTCGCTGCTGACGCTCATGAACTCGCTACCTCTCGCAGTCGCCGCGCCGCGGCCTCCGGCGGCACATCGTTGATGAACACACTCATGCCGGACTCCGAACCGGCGAGGAACTTCAGCTTTCCCTCGGTGCGTCGCACGGTGAAGAGTTCCAGGTGGAGCGCGAACTCCTCGCGCGCCACGTCCGGCTCGCCCGGCCGCGGCTCACCGAAGGGCGCCTGGTGCCAGCCGGAGATGTACGGCGTCGGCGGCCGTCCCTCGCCGAAGATCCGGTCGAAGCGGCGCAGCAGCTCCAGGTAGACGGCCGGGAACTCGGCGCGCGCCGCCTCGTCCAGCGCGACCAGGTCGGGGACCCGGCGGCGCGGGTAGAGGTGCACCTCGTAGGGCCAGTGGGCGGCGTACGGGACGAAGGCGGTCCAGTGCTCCGTCTCCAGGACGATCCGCTCGCCGTCGGCGCGTTCGCGCGCGACCAGGTCGTCGAAGAGGTTGCGGCCGGTGGCGGCGCGGTGCTCGGCCACCGACTGGAGCATCAGCCTCGTCCGGGGGGTGACCTGCGGGTATCCGTAGATCTGGCCGTGCGGGTGGCCGAGGGTGACGCCGATCTCGACGCCCCGGTTCTCGAAGCAGTAGACCTGGCGGACCGCCTCCAGCCGGGAGAGACCCTCGGTGCGGTCGCGCCAGGCCTCCAGGACGAGGCGGGCGGATTCCTCGTCGAGGCCGGCGAAGGAGGTGTCGTGGTCGGAGGTGAAGCAGACGACCTCGCAGCGGCCGGTGGGGCCGGAGAGCGAGGGGAAGCGGTTCTCGAAGACCACCACGTCGTAGTCGCTGTCCGGGATCTCGCCCTGGTGGCCGCCGGGCCGGGCCGGGCAGAGCGGGCAGGCGTCGGCGGGCGGCAGATGGGTGCGGCCCTGGCGGTGCGAGGCGATGGCGACGAAGTCGCCGAGCAGCGGGTCCTGGCGGACCTCGGAGGCGGTGGCGACCTGGTCGGCGGGGCGCGGGTCGGGAGCGTCGCGCTCCCGCCGGCCGTCCCGGTCGTAGTAGATGAGCTCGCGGCCGTCGGACAGCCGGGTCGAGGTCTTCTTCACGCGAGCACCCTCACACACCCCTATCAATCAACATAACCGAACACAACCAATCACAGCACAACAGCGCCGTCAACGCCCGGGAAGCCTCGGGCCCGCCCCGGGGCGCGGGAGTCGCACCGGAACCCACCCCTCCACGACCGCAACCCGCAGGACACCGACAGCGAACCAGCGGAAACAGGGAGGAAACGCCCGGCCCCATCACGATCAAACAAAGAAAACCAACAAAACTGTTCAGATCTTGACGCCAACCGCGTAGGTTCCCGTCTCGTTCAGTTCGCGCAACGAAGCGAGTTCCCCCCATGCTCTATCTCGCCGAGGGGCTCCGGCTCCCGACCAACGGGCTCGACTACACGATCCTGGCGATCTACTTCGCCGTGGTCCTGGGCATCGGCTTCGCCGCCAGGCGTTCGGTGAAGACCAGCCTCGACTTCTTCCTCTCGGGACGCTCCCTGCCGGCCTGGGTGACCGGGCTCGCGTTCGTCGCGGCCAACCTCGGCGCCACCGAGATCCTCGGCATGGCGGCGAACGGCGTGCAGTACGGCGCCTACACCGTGCACTGGTACTGGATCGGCGCCATCCCGGCCATGGTCTTCCTGGGCCTGGTGATGATGCCGTTCTACTACGGGTCGAAGGTCAGGTCGGTCCCCGAGTTCCTGCTCCACCGGTTCGGGCCCTCCTCGCACCTGCTCTCCTCCGTGATCTTCGCCGTCTCCTCGGTGCTGATCGCGGGCGTCAACCTCTACGCCATGGCGATCGTGCTGGAGGCGCTGCTCGGCTGGCCCGAGTGGGTCGCCATCGTCGTCGCCGGCTTCTTCGTCCTCGCCTACATCACGATCGGCGGGCTCTCCTCGGCGATCTACAACGAGGTCCTCCAGTTCTTCGTGATCCTGGCGGCGCTGATCCCGCTGACCGTCGTCGGTCTCAAGCGGGTCGGCGGCTGGGAGGGCATCACCGACTCGCTCTCCGCCTCACAGGGCGGTGACTTCCTCACCGCCTGGGACGGCACGGGCATCGGCGAGGCCAACCCGCTGGGCGCCAACTGGCTGACCATCGTCCTCGGCCTCGGCTTCGTCATGAGCTTCGGCTACTGGACGACCAACTTCGCCGAGGTCCAGCGCGCGCTCTCCGCGAAGAACCTGTCGGCCGCCAAGCGCACTCCGCTGATCGCCGCCTTCCCGAAGATCCTCATCCCGATGGTCGTCGTGGTGCCCGGCTTCATCGCGCTGGTGATGGAGCCCACCATCGGCCAGGCCGGCAGCGGGCTCGACTACAACGACGCCATCCCGGTCCTCATGCGCGACCTGCTGCCCAACGGTGTCCTCGGCATCGCGGTCACCGGTCTGCTCGCCGCCTTCATGGCGGGCATGGCGGCCAACGTCTCCTCGTTCAACACGGTCTTCACCAACGACATCTGGGCCGCCTACCTGAAGAAGGGCCGCGAGGACGGCTACTACCTGAAGGTCGGCCGGGTCGTCACCGCCGTGGGTGTGCTGATCGGCATGGGTACCGCGTTCATCGCGGCCGGGTTCAGCAACATCATGAACTACCTGCAGACGCTCTTCTCCTTCTTCAACGTCCCGCTGTTCGTGGTCTTCATCATCGGCATGTTCTGGAAGCGCACCACCCCGGCCGCCGGTTTCTGGGGGCTGCTCTCCGGCACCGTCGCCGCCATGGTGAACTACTTCTGGCTGTACCAGCAGGGCATCATCGACATCCCGAGCGACCAGGGCGCCAACTTCGTCTCCTCGATCGTCGCGTTCGTCGTCGGTGGCATCGTCATGGTGGTGGTCACCCTGGTGACGAAGCCGAAGCCGGTCGAGCAGCTCGCCGGTCTCGTCTACGGCACCAAGTCGCCCGGCCTCGACCTGGAGGGCGCCGAGGAGGGCGACGAGGTCTGGTACCGCAAGCCGGCCCTGCTGGGCTGGGGCGCGATCATCCTCGCCGCCATCTGCTACGTGCCGTTCTCCTTCTGACCCGGCCCGCACCCACGCCAAGGACGCCCCACCATGACCGAGAAGCAGAATCCGCCCGCGGAGGGCCACGCCTTCCAGGACGAGGTCACCGAGCTGGAAGCCAAGTCGGCCACGGCCGCCCGGCTGTTCGACATCCGCCGCATCATCGGCGCGCTGTTCGTCGTCTACGGCCTGATCGTCAGCGCCGCCGGGATCTTCGCCACCGACGCCGACCTGGAGAAGGCCCAGGACATCAACATCAACCTGTGGACCGGGCTGGGCATGCTCGCCCTCGGCCTGTTCTTCCTGATCTGGGTCAAGCTCCGGCCGACCGTCCCGCCCACCCCGCCGCTCCCCCAGGAGGCGGTCGACGCCGCCGGGGGCGAGAACGGGCCGTCCGCGGCGGGCTGACCCCGCCGGGCCCGGCCGGTCCGCACGGCGCGCACCCCGCGGGGGCCGCGGTTCTTCACGGGGACCGCGGCCCCCGCGGCCTTTCCGGGACGCCGGTGCCGCCGGCCCGCTGCTCCGGGACGACCGGCGGCGCCGCCCGGTCCAGCAGCCCGGTGCGGGCGGCGAGCGCGGCGGCCTCCAGCCGCGAGCCGACCCCCAGCTTCATCAGCACCCGCTGGACGTGTGTCCGGGCGGTGCTCGGCGCGATGCTCATGCCGGCGGCGATCACCCGGGTGTCCTCGCCCTCGGCGACCCGGACCAGCACCTCGACCTCGCGCGGGGTGAGCAGGGCGAGCAGCCGCCGGCCCTCGTCGTCGGGCTGGGCCGCCGGGTCGAGCAGCTCGGCGAAGGCGCCCGCGAGGAGCTGGGGGGCCACCACCGCCTCGCCCTTGCAGGCCCGGACGATGGCCCGCTCGACACCCTCTATCCGCTCGTCGTGCCGCACGTAGCCACAGGCTCCGGCCGCGAAGGCGGCGGCGATCCCGCGCGGGCTGGGCACCGGGCCGAGCACCACCACGGCGACCTGCGGCGCCTCGGCGCGGATACGGACGACCGGGTCGAAGATGCCCGGTTCGGCGGGGGTGGCGGTGCCGATGAGGCAGACCTCGGGTGCCCGGGCGATCACGAGGTCGGCGGCGCCCGAGGCGGGGGCGGTGGCGGCGAGCACCCGGTGCCCGCGCAGTTTCAGCGCCGAGGCCAGTGCCTCGGCCAGCAGCCGGTGGTCGTCCACCACCATCACCCGCACGCCCATCCGGCCGCCTTCCACGCAGTCCCCCGCCCCGGCCCACCGGCCGCACGTCTCCCGGAAGTTACACGCTCGCCCGCGGCCGTGGCCTGGTTTCCCGGCTTTCACCGCCCGTACGCCACACACCGGCCGCCCCCAACCTCTCCACGGCGACCGCCCTCTCAAACACCGGGCCCGGAAAGCGGCCTGCCCCGCCCCCGGGATCCGGGGACGGGGCAGGCGCACGCGACTCGCCCTGAGCGGGCCGAAGGCTCACCTCACGACGTGCCGAAGGCGATGGCCAGGTACTCGGGCTCCTTGGTCACCTTGCTCGGTTCGCGGACGTACAGGGTGGACATGAAGAGGCGGCCGTCGCCGTAGACGACCTCGCCGAACTCCGGGAGGAAGTTCCGCTCGACGTTGCGGACGGCCTCGGTGGCGGGGTTCTCCATCAGGACCGTCTCCTTGCCGCCCGGGTCGATGGTGACGATCTGCCCGCCCTTGTTGTACGGCGGCGCCTTGTAGGCGAGGACGTTCTCGCCGTCCATCCGCAGCGGGTAGATCTTGTACTTGCCGCCGGCGTCGAAGCGGTCGCCGGTCTGCTTGCCGGTCTTCAGGTCGAACGACAGGATCTCGTTGGTCCGGCCGTACTCCTCGCCCTTGGCGTCGTGTTCGGCAGTGGGGACGTAGAGCTTGCCGTTGCCCGCGAGGATCTGCTTGCAGTCGTGGACCTTGTTGACGTCGCAGTCGTGCGCGTACTTGCCGTCCTCCAGGGCGAAGCGGCTCTGGAGGCCGCCCTTGTCGTCGAGGGTGAAGACGTCGGTGACGCCGGAGGCGGTGATCTCCTGCGAGTCGGTGCCGAAGACGACCGGGTCGACGGAGATGACCTTGGCGTTGTCGAGTCCGGCGGGGAGCTTGTAGCTCCACTGCGGGGTGCCGTCGGAGGCGTCGAGGAGCTGCACCTCCATCTTCGGGTTGTCGTAGCTGCCGCACTTGCGGACCGCCACGAGCGCCTCGCCGCCCCGGTAGCCGAGGTCCTCGCAGGCGTCGCCGTTCTGCGGCTTCCACAGCTCCTTGCCGGTCTTCAGGTCGAAGGCGGCGCCACCGTCGGTACCGCCGCCGACGGCCACCGTGCCGCCGCTGATGGAGACCTCGTCGTACCGCGCGGCCCGCGAGCTGACCTCGACCGACTCGGTCCACAGGATCTTGCCGGTGCCCAGGTCGATGGCGGAGATCTTGTCGCAGCCGGGGTACTTGTTGTCGTCCGTCGCCTTGGCGTTCTGGTAGACGACCGCGGCGATGTCCCCGTCGCCGACCTCCGGGGAGGAGGCGCAGTGCTGGCCGGAGAGCGGCGTGGTCCAGGTGACCTTGCCGGAGTCCAGGTCGTAGCCGTTGATCTCGGAGAGGCCGGGCTTGGCGAAGACCTTGCCGGTCAGCCAGGAGCCCTCGACCGGGTAGCTGCTGTCGCCCTTGACCTTGGGCGCGGGGAGCTGGAAGAGGACCTTGGAGGCCGGGTCGGAGGGCACCTTCTCGTCGCCGCCGCCGGAGCCGCCGGGCGCGTCACCGGAGCCGCCCTTGCCCTCGCCGGTCTCGCCCTGCCCGCTGCCGCCGGCGGTGGTCTCGCCGTCCTGCGAGGACTTGTACCAGATGCCCCCGCCGACGATCAGCGCGATGGCCACCACGGCCGCCGTGATGATCATGGCCTGCGGGCCGAACTTCCGCCCGCCGCCCGGCGAACCCTGGGCGCTCATCGGCACGGTGTTCGGCTGCGGGTAGCCGTAGGGCTGCTGCGGCTGGCCGTACGGCGGCTGCGCCGGCTGGCCCGGGTAGCCGTATCCCGGCGCTCCCTGCGGGGGCTGGCCGGGCTGCTGCGGGAAGCCGTGGCCGGGCGCCTGCTGCGGAGACCCGCCGGGCTGCTGCGGGTAGCCGTAGCCCGGCTGGGCGGCCGGGGGCGGCGGGGTCTGCGGGTAGCCGTAGCCGGGACCGCCGGGCTGCGGGGGCTGCTGGGGCTGGTCACCGTCGGTGGCGGGGCCGTCCTTCTTGTCGAGGGACGGCGGCGCGGCGGGCGGCGGGGTCTGCGGCGGCTGGGCCGGCGGGGGCGCGCCGAATCCGCCGGGAGGCGGGTCCTGCGGGGCGCCGAACCCGCCCTGCGGCGGCTCGTTGGGCGGCTGGGACGGCGGCTGGGTCATGGCGTGGGTACCTCGGTGCGCGTGGGGACGTGGGGAGAGGACGGGAGGGGGGGCGGGGGCGCCGGCGGCCCCGGGCGCGCGGCCCGGTGCGGGCGCCCCCGGTGGGTCACTCGGCGTAGGCCAGCATCAGTTTCTCCGCCGCGTCGTCCTTGCCGTTCAGGCGGGTGGTGGAGATGTAGAAGCGTCCGTCGACGTAGTCGACGTCCCGGGAGAAGAAGCCGCGCTCGATCGCCGCCGTCCCCTCGGGCAGTTGCAGGAGCGTGGTCGGCTCGCCGCCGGAGGTGGGGATCGAGACGATCTGCCCGCCCTTGCTGTACGACGCCTCGACGTAGGCGATGAGCTTGCCGCCCTCCATCTTCAGCGGCAGCATCTTCCGGCCCTCGGGGGCCTCGACGGACCACTTCTTCTTGCCGGTGCTCAGGTTGGTGGCGACGATCTCGTTGGCGCCGCCCTTGGCCTCGGTCGGCAGGTAGAGCGTGGTGTCGTCGGCGACGGCGCCCACGCAGCCGCGCAGCGCGCGGGACATGACGGCCCAGCCGCACTGCGGACTGAAGGAGACCTTCGACTCGACCTGGGTGGCGATCTTCCCGTCGCTGACGCGGGAGATGTTCCAGGCCTCCTTCTCCTTGTTGGTCGAGTAGATGACCAGCGGGTCCATCGAGTAGACGCGCTCGACGCGCCAGCCCTTGGCCACGGCGAGGTTGGAGGTGACCTTGCCGGTGGCCGGGTCGAGGACGCTCACCTCGTCGTGCTCGGCGGGCTTGCTCGCGGCGCAGGAGGAGACCATGACGAGCCGGTCGCCCTCGCCGGCCCAGGCGCTGGGGAAGCAGGACTGGCCGTACTTCTTCTTGGTGTACAGCTCCTTGCCGTCACTCAGCCGGAAGGCGACGCCGGACATGTCGCGCCCGGCGATGACGGTGTCCCCGGCGATGACGACGTCGAGCTGGAGGGTGCTGTCGAACAGGGCGCCCTCGTCGAGGGTGTTGGTCCACGCGCTCTTGCCGGTGGCGAGGTCCAGCTGCATCAGCTGGTTGCACTTGGACTTGTCGGTGTTGCCGTTCTTGTGGGCGATGACGACCTTGCCGTCCACGGCCTGCTCGCTCGCCGCGCAGACCGGGCCGGGCAGTTCGACCTCGTCCCAGCTGGGTTTGCCGCCCTCGATGTCCCAGGCGAGGACGGAGCGGTAGGCGGCCTTGACGGCGGTGGTGTCGGTGATCCACATGCCGGGGGCGTCGGCGCCCCGGCCGGGGGCGTCGGGCGCCTCCTTGTACCAGAGGACCTCCGCCTCACCGGACTTGCGGCCCTCGTTCAGGTCCTCCGTCTCGGCCTTGCGGTCGCCCTTGCCGTCGCCCGGGTTGTCCGGGGCGGAGGGGGCGGCGCCGCTGGCGGAAGGGGCCTTCGAGGGCGAGGCGACCGGGTCCTTCTCGTCGTCGCCACCGGTCAGCATGACGACGCCGACCACGGCGAGCACCGCCACGGCCACCGCGCCGCCGACGATCGCCGCCGTCCTCCCCTTGAACGGACCGCGTCCGCCGCCGGGTCCACCCGCACCGGGCGGACCCGGGACGGTCGGCGGCTGGCCCGGGTAGCCGTACCCCGGCTGCGGCTGGCCGTAGGGGCCGGGCTGGGCGTACGGACCCGGCTGCTGGGGAGCGCCGTAGGGGCCGGGCTGCTGGGGGTAGCCGTAGCCGGGCTGCGGGGCCTGCGGGGGCTGCGGGGGCGGGCCGTAGGGGCCGGGCTGCTGCGGGTAGCCGTAACCGGGCTGGGCGGCCGGGGGCTGCGGGGGCTGGGCGGGCGGCGGCCCGCCGTCGTTGCCGGGCCCGGGCTCGGGTGGTGGCCCGAAACCGCCCTGCGGCGGCTGCGGAGGCTGGTTGGGCGGCTGACTCATCAGCGGCTCCCCCTCTTCACTGATATTTCGGCACGCCAGTGCTGGCCCACTTTTCTACCACTCGAACAGGAGAACGCGCGGAAGCGGTCCAGCCCTTGTTCCCAAGGGAGGACCGGTCCGTGATGCGTCCGTTACGCCGCCGCGCGGCCGCTACTCGGCGTCCTCCGCCAGCTCCAGCCAGCGCATTTCCAACTCCTCGCGTTCGCCTGAGAGTTGACGCAGCTCCGCGTCCAGCTCGGCCACCTTCGCGAAGTCTGTGGCGTTCTCCGCGATCCGCGTGTGCAGCTTCTGCTCGCGCGTGGAGATCTTGTCGAGCTGCCGCTCCAGCCGCTGGAGCTCCTTCTTCGCGGCCCGCTGGTCGGCGGCCGGCTTCTCCTTGCGCCCCTCCTCCTGGACGGGGGCCGGGGCCGGGCTCGCCGTCTCGGCCATCCGCTGCCTGCGCTCCAGGTACTCGTCGACACCGCGCGGCAGCATCCTCAGGGCTCCGTCGCCGAGGAGGGCGAAGACCCGGTCGGTGGTGCGCTCGATGAAGAACCGGTCGTGGGAGATGACGATCATCGAGCCGGGCCAGCCGTCGAGCAGGTCCTCCAGCTGCGTGAGCGTCTCGATGTCCAGGTCGTTGGTGGGCTCGTCGAGGAAGAGGACGTTGGGCTCGTCCATGAGGAGCCGGAGGATCTGCAGGCGGCGGCGCTCACCGCCGGAGAGGTCACCGACCGGCGTCCACTGCTTCTCCTTGGTGAAGCCGAACTTCTCGCAGAGCTGCCCGGCCGTCATCTCCCGGCCCTTGCCGAGGTCGACCCGGTCCTTGACCTGCTGGACGGCCTCCAGGACCCGGGTGGCCGGGTCGAGTTCGGCGACCTCCTGGGAGAGGTGGGCGAGCTTGACCGTCTTGCCGACGGCCACCTTGCCCGCGACGGGCTGGACCTCGCCGCCGGTACGGGCCGCCTCGGTGAGGGTGCGCAGCAGCGAGGTCTTGCCGGCGCCGTTGACGCCGACCAGGCCGATGCGGTCGCCGGGGCCGAGCTGCCAGGTCAGGTGCTCGAGCAGCACCTTGGGCCCGGCCTGCACGGTGACGTCCTCCAGGTCGAAGACGGTCTTGCCGAGCCGGGCGGAGGCGAACTTCATCAGCTCGCTGGTGTCGCGCGGCGGGGGCACGTCGGCGATCAGCTCGTTGGCCGCCTCGATGCGGTAGCGGGGCTTGGAGGTGCGGGCCGGGGCGCCGCGGCGCAGCCAGGCCAGCTCCTTGCGCATGAGGTTCTGCCGCTTGGTCTCCTCGGTGGCGGCCCGCCGTTCGCGCTCGGCGCGGGCGAAGACGTAGTCGCTGTAGCCGCCCTCGTACTCGTGGACCGTGCCGCGCTGCACGTCCCACATACGGGTGCAGACCTGGTCGAGGAACCAGCGGTCGTGCGTGACGCAGACGAGGGCGGAACGGCGGGCCCGCAGGTGTCCGGCGAGCCAGGAGATGCCCTCGACGTCGAGGTGGTTGGTCGGCTCGTCCAGGACGATCAGGTCGGGTTCGCCGATGAGCAGCTTGGCCAGCGCGATGCGGCGGCGCTCGCCGCCGGAGAGCGGGCCGATGACCGTTTCCAGGCCCTGCGGGAAGCCGGGCAGGTCCAGTCCGCCGAAGAGGCCGGTGAGCACGTCGCGGATCTTGGCGTCGCCCGCCCACTCGTGGTCGGCGAGGTCGCCGATGATCTCCTGGCGGACGGTGGCGGCCGGGTCGAGCGAGTCGTGCTGGGTGAGGACGCCGAGCCGCAGTCCGCCGCTGTGGGTGACGCGGCCGGTGTCGGCCTCCTCCAGCTTGGCGAGCATCCGGACGAGGGTGGTCTTGCCGTCGCCGTTGCGGCCGACGACGCCGATCCGGTCGCCCTCGGAGACCCCGAGCGACACCCCGTCGAGCAGGGCACGGGTGCCGTAGACCTTGCTGACGGTCTCGACGTTGACCAGATTGACGGCCATTTCACTCCTGTACGGGGATGGGTGCGGCCTCCAGCGTAAACGCGGTGGGACCGGTGCTGCGGGGGCGGTTCAGCGCTGGTCGGCGCCGCGCGCGGCCACGGTGTCGCGGTCCGGGTCCTGGCCGACCACCGTGGCGCCCGGGGCCGGGGAGGCGGCGACGCGGGCGCTGCGGCAGGTGCCGGAGGCGGTGAGGGCCTCGGCGATGCGGGCGGCGGCCGGGGCGTCCTCGGCGAGGAAGGCGGTGGTGGGGCCGGAGCCGGAGACCAGCGCGGCGAGCGCCCCCGCCCCGGTGCCCGCGGCGAGGGTGGCGGCGAGCGCCGGGTGCAGGGAGAGCGCGGCCGCCTGGAGGTCGTTGCCGACGGCGGCGGCCAGGGCGTGGGGGTCGCCCTCCCGCAGGGCGGCCAGCAGCTCGGGGGAGGCGGTCGGCGCGGGCACCTCGCGGCCCTCGCAGAGCCGGTCGTACTCGCGGTAGACCGCCGGGGTGGACAGGCCGCAGTCGGCGGCGGCGAAGACCCAGTGGAAGGTGCCGCCGACCTCCAGCGGCTGGAGCCTCTCGCCCCGCCCGGTGCCGAGCGCGGCCTCGCCGACCAGGCTGAACGGCACGTCGCTGCCGAGGTCGGCGCAGATGCTGAGCAGCACCTCGTGCGGGGTGTCCAGGCCCCACAGGGCGTCGCAGGCCACCAGGGCGGCGGCCGCGTCGGCGCTGCCGCCGGCCATGCCGCCGGCCACCGGGATGTCCTTGGCGATGTGCAGGTGCACGTCGGCGGTACGCCCGGCACGCTCGGCCAGCGCCAGGGCGGCGCGGGCGGCGAGGTTGGAGCCGTCCAGGGGGACCTGGGCGGCGTCGGGGCCGGTGACCGTGAGGCGCAGGCCCTCGGCGGGGGTCGCGGTGACGGTGTCGTACAGGCCGACGGCGAGGAAGACGTTGGCCAGGTCGTGGTAACCGTCGGGGCGCGGGGCGCCCACCGCGAGCTGGACGTTGACCTTGGCGGGGACGCGGACCGTGATGCTCACTGCGGAGTGGGCCTTCCGGGAGGGGTCGGGGGTGGGGTGCGGCGTGCGGGCCGGGTCAGCGGGCGGGAGCGTGCTCGGCGATGGCGGCGAACTCCTCGACCGTCAGCGACTCGCCCCTGGCCTGCGGGGAGATCCCGGCGGCGACCAGCGCGGCCTCGGCGGCCGCGGCCGACCCGGCCCAGCCGGACAGGGCGGCCCGCAGCGTCTTGCGGCGCTGGGCGAAGGCGGCGTCGACCACCGCGAAGACCTGCTCGCGGCGGGCCTTCGTCGCCGGGGGCTCGGCACGGCGGACCAGGGAGACCAGGCCGCTGTCGACGTTGGGCGCGGGCCAGAAGACGTTCCGGCCGATCGCGCCGGCCCGCTTGACCTCGGCGTACCAGTTCGCCTTCACCGAGGGCACGCCGTACACCTTCGAGCCGGGGGCGGCGGCGAGCCGGTCCGCGACCTCGGCCTGCACCATGACGAGCGTCCGCTCGATGGTGGGGAACCGCTCCAGCATGTGCAGCAGCACGGGGACGGCGACGTTGTACGGCAGGTTGGCGACGAGCGCGGTGGGCGGCGGGCCCGGCAGCTCGGTGACGCGCAGGGCGTCGGCGTGGACCAGCGCGAAGTGCGCCGCGCGCGCGGGGAGCCGGGCCTCCACGGTGGCGGGGAGCGCGGCGGCGAGGGTGTCGTCGATCTCCACCGCGACCACCCGGTCCGCGGTCTCCAGGAGGCCCAGGGTCAGGGAGCCGAGGCCCGGGCCGACCTCCACCACCACGTCGTCGGGGCGGACGTCGGCGGTGCGGATGATCCGGCGGACGGTGTTCGCGTCGATGACGAAGTTCTGGCCGCGCTGCTTGGTGGGGCGTACGCCCAGGGCCGTGGCTAGGTCGCGGATGTCGCCCGGGCCGAGGAGGGCGTCCTGTCCGGGGGACAGGGGGGTCTCCCGCGGCTGGGGGTCAGTGGGGCTGGTCACCGGTCAAGCGTACGGGGCTCCCGCCGGGGGGTTGCCGCAGGCGCCGGCTGGGCGGTCCTCGGCCGTCCGTCCCGTTCGGCCCCGCCGGTCCGTGACGGCCTCCAGCGCCGGCCGGGCCGGGGTGGGGGTGGCTCGTCCCCGACCGCACCGGTCACAGATGGCCTCGAACGCCGGCCGGGCTGAGGTGAGGGCTGGGGCTGGTCCGACGGGATGGTCGCCGGCCGTGGCGGTCGCCGGTTGGCTTCAGGCGCCGGCCGGGGTGTCAGCAGGGTGGCTCGTTCGCTGGTGGTGGGGGCGGGGTCAGTCTCCGAGGGGGTAGCCGAAGGCTCGGGCGGTGTTGGCGGCGAGGGCCTTGGCCAGCTCCTCGGTGGATTCCTCCCGGGTCTTGGCCATGGCGCGGACCGTGAGGGGGATGAGGTACGGGGCGTTGGGGCGGCCTCGGTGGGGGGCCGGCGTGAGGAAGGGGGCGTCGGTCTCCACCAGGAGGAGTTCCCGCGGGGCGGCCTTGAGGGCGTCGCGCAGCGGCTGGGCGTTCTTGAAGGTGATGTTTCCGGCGAAGGACATGAAGTAGCCGTGGCGCGCGCAGGTCTCGGCCATCTCGGCGTCGCCGGAGAAGCAGTGGAAGACGGTGCGGTCGGGGGCGCCCTCCTCGCGGAGGATGCGCAGGACGTCGGCGTGGGCCTCGCGGTCGTGGATCACCAGGGCCTTGTCGTGGCGCTTGGCCAGTTCGATGTGGGCGCGGAAGGAGTGTTCCTGGGCGGCCATGCCCTCGGGGCCGGTGCGGAAGTGGTCGAGGCCGGTCTCGCCGACGCCGAGGACCTGGGGCAGGGCCGCCAGTGCCTCGATCTGGTCGAGGGCCTCGTCGAGGGCGGCCTCACCGCCTGCCGGGCGCGCACCCTGGCGGGACCAGCCGTCGGGGTCGCCGAGGACGACGCGCGGGGCCTCGTTGGGGTGCAGGGCGACGGCGGCGTGGACCCGCTCGTACTCCCCGGCGACCTCGGCGGCCCAGCGGGAACCAGCCACGTCGCAGCCGACCTGCACCAGCGTGGTCACACCGACGGAGGCCGCCTTGGCCAGGGTCTCGTCCATCGAGTCCGCCTGCATGTCGACATGCGTGTGGGAATCGGCGACCTCGACCGTCAGCGCCTCCGGCAGCGGCGGCGCCCCTTGTTCACGACCTTCACGACTCATGCCTCCGATGCTACGGAGCCCGGCGGCGGTCCCGTTCACCGCCGCCCGGCCCCGGTGCCTCGGCTCAGGCCAGGCGGTCGGCGGCCTCGGCGAGGAAGGCGTCCAGGACGCCGTCCCCGACCTTCGGCCGGACCGCGCCCCAGGAGTTGCGGGGCGGGTCGACGCGGACGGCCCGGGCCTGCTCCTGGTAGCCCTCGGACTCCCGCACCAGCCGGCGGGCCTCGTCCTGGTCCCCGGACTGCCAGGCGTCGAGGGCGCCGGTCATGGCGACGGCCGCCTCGCCCCAGAGGGCGGTGGCGTCGAGCCACGGGGCGGCGTCGGTGACGAAGCCGGGCTCGACGGCGCCGCTCCGGATCGTGGCGGGCGCCTCGGCGATCGCCTTCGCGTACGGCCTGAGCGCGCGGACGGCGCCGGCCTCCTCGCCCGCGTCCCAGGTCCGCCAGAAGGCGGCGGTGCGCCGGGCCAGCTCGGGCGCCTGGGGCTGCCAGGGGGTGTCGCCGAAGGTGGGCGCCAGGTGTTCCAGGTCGCCGAGGACCAGCAGCGCCCCGGTCGCCCGGCGGTCGCCGCCCGCCAGGTACGCCATCGCCTGCCGCCAGGTGGCCTCGGCGTCGTACGCGGTGTCGTTCCAGGTGAAGGCCGCCGCGCCGAAGACGGCGGCCTTGCTGGCGTACGGCTGGTTCATCGGGTTGGCGACGATGCCGGCGAGGTGGCCGGAGAGGCCCGCCTCACGCTTGTCGTAGGGGGCGAGCAGCAGACGGCCGCTGGTGTTGCCGAAGTCGTTGACCGGGTAGTTGTCCCAGACGAAGACCTTCCGGCCGAACAGCGCGGAGGCCGCCTCGGCCTGGTCGTTGGTGATCTCCGGCGGGACCACGTCGGTGCCGGTCCACATCACCTCGACCTCACCGTCGAGCCGCGTGCGGAGCGTCTGCTTGTAGGCGGTGTCGGTGAGGTCGCCGTACTCGGTGGGGACCGTCTGGAGCGGGTGGCTGCCCTCGTGGGTGGCGATGAAGGTGCGCTGCACGTCGTTGAGGAGGTCGCTCTGGGCGCGGGCGGCCGCCTCCCGGCCGGGTTCGCCGTAGGCGGCGCGGTCCGCCTCGCAGTTCCAGCTCGTGTAGTCGATGTCGTCCAGCGGGACGGAGAAGGCGCGGGTGCCGAGGTCGTAGAGGGCCTGGAGTTTGGCCTTGAGGTCCTCGACGTGGTCCGGGTCGGAGTAGCAGACCGAGGCGCCGGGTGAGACGGCGAAGGTGAAACGGACGTGGTTGGCGGTGGCGCGCTCGACCAGTTCGCCCAGCTCGGCGGCCTTGTCCTCGGGGTAGGGCTCCCGCCACTTGTCGCGGTGGTAGGGGTCGTCCTTGGGGGCGTAGATGTAGGTGTTGGCCTTCACGTCGCCGTGGAAGTCCATCTGGTCGAGGCGTTCGGCGTGGGTCCAGGGGGTGCCGTAGAAGCCTTCGACGGTGCCGCGCAGGGGCATGGCCGGGTGGTCGGAGACGGCGGCACCGGCGATCCTCCAGGCGCCGCCGGCCCGCTGGAAGAGCTGGCGCAGGCTCTGCACCGCGTAGAACTGCCCGGTGGCGTCCGTGCCCGCGAGCGTCACCGAGCCGCCGGAGCGGCCTCCCGCGACCCGCAGGGCGTACCCCTCCGCCTGCCCGGGCACGGAGGTCCCCGCCAGCGAGCGGGCGATGTCGCCGCGGACGGCCGGTCCGAGGCGTACGGTCAGCGACTTCGCGGCCGGCCCCGGTACGGCGTCGGGGGCGACCACGTCGACGCGGTGCGCCCCGTGCGCCTTCAGCTCGCGGACCAGGCGGTCCCGGGCGGCGGCGTCGGTCTCCTCGTCCGCGACCACGGTCACCCGCCGGGTGACGGCGGCGTCGTCCCCCACGCGCTCCATGGACCGCGGGGTGGGCGACACCGGGGGCAGCCGGACGTCGGCCGCCTCGGCCGCCCCGGCGGGCGAGGAACGGGCGGCCGCCACGGGGGCCAGGCAGGAGAACGCGGTCGCGGTGGCGACGAGCAGGCAGGTGCTGGTGGAGCGGTGACGACGACGAGGCACGACTACTCCTAGTGGTCTGAACCAGTCACTCAGACCCCAGGAGCGTCCCGCTCCGCATACGCCCCGTCAAGGGACCGCGCCCGAAGCCGGGCCATCACGGCCGGATTCCGGCCGTCGGGCCGGGCCCGGGGCCGGTCCGGCCCCGGGCGGACCGTCGCCCGGCTGACCGGCGGCTACCCCGCCCCGAAGATCCGGGACCACAGGGACCGGCGACGCCCGCCCGAGGCCGCGCCGCCTCCGTCGTCGCGGGGCCGGGACCGTTCGCTGGGCACGTGCGCCTCCATGCCGCCCCGCGCGGAGTCGGTGTCACCCGAGGCGGTGCCGCGCAGGGCCGCCTTGGCGGCGGCCACCCGCCCCGCCTGCATGATCCGCACGACGTGGCCGCCGCAGTTGAGGCAGGTGGGCCGCGTCAGCGGCGAGGGCACCCGGTGCCCGTCGGCGAGGTGGAGGAAGAACTCGTGCCCGTCCTGGTCGACGAAGCGCTGGACGTCGTACTCCTGCTCCCACCCGTGTCCGCACCGCAGGCAGGCGAACGAGTACGCCTCGTGCACGGTGTCGACGGGCTCGCGGGGGATCGGGGCCTCGGGGGCCCGGGATCGGGAGGTCGGGCCGGAAGTACCGGAGGGGGTACCTGTCCGCGATGTCTGGCTCATGCCGACTCCTTCGGTCGTCTCCCACCAGTGGACTCCTGCGGGGACCGGGGCGCATCGGGGCCAGTCGCATCATGGACGGGATTTGGGGCCGCCATGGCGGGGCGGCCTCGCCGATGCCCCCCGCTTTACCTTTCAGGCTAGCCCTTTACCTCACTTCGGTCCGTTTCGTTCCGCGTTCTTTGCCGCGACGACGGCATCGAAGACCTGCCGCTTGGGCAGCCCCGCCTCGGCGGCGACGGCGGCGATGGCCTCCTTGCGGCGCTCCCCCGCCTCCTCGCGGTCCCGGACCCGGCGCACCAGCTCCGCGTCGTCCAGACCGGCGGGCCCGGCCTCGGGCGCCCCCTCGACCACGATCGTGATCTCGCCGCGCACCCCCTCCGCCGCCCACACGGCCAGCTCGCCGAGGCCGCCGCGCCGCACCTCCTCGTACGTCTTGGTCAGCTCCCGGCAGACGGCGGCGCGGCGCTCGGCGCCGAAGACCTCGGTCATCGCCTCCAGGGTGGCGGTGAGCCGGTGCGGCGCCTCGAAGTAGACCAGGGTGCGGCGCTCGCCGGCGACCTCGCGCAGCCGCCCGAGCCGCTCCCCGGCCTTGCGCGGCAGGAACCCCTCGAAGCAGAACCGGTCCACCGGCAGTCCGGAGAGGGCGAGCGCGGTCAGGACGGCGGACGGGCCGGGCACCGCGGTGACGCGCAGGCCCCGCTCGACGGCGGCGGCGACCAGCCGGTAGCCGGGGTCGGAGACCGAGGGCATGCCCGCGTCGGTGACCAGCAGCACCCGGGCGCCCTGGGCCAGCTCCTCGACCAGCTCGGGGGTGCGGGCGCTCTCGTTGCCCTCGAAGTAGGAGACGGTGCGTCCGGTGGTGTGGACGCCGAGGGCCTGGGTGAGGCGGCGCAGCCGGCGGGTGTCCTCGGCGGCGATGACGTCGGCGCGCTCCAGCTCGGCGGCGAGCCGGGGCGGGGCGTCGGCGGTGTCGCCGATGGGGGTGCCTGCGAGTACGAGGGTTCCGGTTCCTGTCACCGCTCCATCCTCGCAGCCGCGGGCGGCGCCCTCGCGGCCGGACGGAAGGGACGTTTCCGCCCGGCTGCCGCACGGCACCGGCACGGGGGCGGGACCTGTCCGGGGCGGTTCCCTACGATGACCCGGTGACCAAGACCGCCTCCTCGACCGGGGCCCCCACGGACCGGCCCGACCCGACCTCGCAGCTGTGGCCGCAGCGGCTGCGCAGATTCGGGTACACGGCGCGCCCGCGACAGGGGGTGCGGGAGCGGCTGGTGCCGCCGTACACCGAGCCCGATCCGCGGCTCTGGCGCCACCTGGGCATCGGCGAGGCGACGGCGGGGCGGCTGGTGGCCCTCTCCGCGTGGGGCGGGCCGCTGCTGGTGGCACTGGTCGCCGGGGTGCTGCGGTTCTGGAACCTGGGCAGCCCGAAGGCGGTGATATTCGACGAGACGTACTACGCCAAGGACGCGTGGGCGCTCATCCACCGGGGCTTCGAGGTGAGCTGGCCGAAGAACGCCGACTCCTCCGTCCTCGCCGATCCGTCCGCCGTCCAGATCCCCACGGACGCCTCGTACGTCGTCCATCCGCCGGTCGGCAAGTACGTCATCGGGATCGGCGAGTGGCTGTTCGGGTTCGAGCCGTTCGGCTGGCGGTTCATGACCGCGCTGCTCGGCACCCTGTCGGTGCTGATGCTCTGCCGGATCGGCCGCCGCCTGTTCCGCTCCACCTTCCTCGGCTGCCTGGCCGGGCTGCTGCTGGCCGTCGACGGCCTGCACTTCGTGATGAGCCGCACCGCCCTGCTCGACCTGGTGCTGATGTTCTTCGTCCTGGCCGCCTTCGGCTGCCTGCTCATCGACCGCGACAGGGCGAGGGCCCGGCTGGCGGCGGCGCTCCCGGTCGGCGCGGACGGCGTCACCCGCCCCGACTCCGGCATCGCCGGCACCCTGCGCCTCGGCGGGCGCCCCTGGCGCCTCGCGGCCGGCCTGTGCCTGGGCCTCGCCTTCGCCACCAAGTGGAACGGCCTGTACATCCTGGCCGCCTTCGGCCTGCTCACCGTCGCCTGGGACGTCGGCGCCCGCCGTGTCGCCGGAGCCCGCCGCCCCTACGCCGCCGTGCTCCGCCGCGACATCCTCCCCGCCTTCGTCTCCACGGTCCCGGTCGCGATCGCCACCTACGTCGCCTCCTGGGCCGCCTGGATCGCCTCCCCCGCCGACGGCACCGGCGGCTACTACCGCGACTGGGCCGCCACCGCCGGGCAGGGCGGCTCCTTCACCTGGCTCCCCGACTGGCTGCGCAGCCTGTGGCACTACGAGAACAAGGTCTACGACTTCCACGTCGGCCTGAACTCCGGCCACACCTACGAGTCCAACCCCTGGTCCTGGCTGGTCGCCGGCCGCCCCGTCTCGTACTTCTACGAGTCCCCGGCCCCCGGCAAGGACGGCTGCCCCGCCGGCACCGTGGACAAGTGCGCCCGCGAGGTCCTCGCCCTCGGCACCCCCGCCCTGTGGTGGGCCGCCTGCTTCGCCGTCGCCTACTGCCTCTGGCGCTGGGGCCTGCGCCGCGACTGGCGCGCCGGCGCCCTCCTGTGCGGCGTCGCCGCGGGCTACCTCCCCTGGTTCGCCTACCAGGAACGCACCATCTTCGTCTTCTACGCCGTCGTCTTCGTCCCCTTCCTCTGCCTCGCCCTCGCCATGTTCCTCGGCGCGCTCATCGGCCCACCCGGCTCCTCGGAACGCCGCCGCATGGCGGGCGCCGCGACGGCAGGCGTGATCGTCCTCCTCGTCCTGTGGAACTTCATCTACTTCTGGCCGCTGTACACGGGGGAGCCGATCCCGGTGGACCAGTGGCAGCAGAGGATGTGGCTGGACACCTGGGTGTAGGGGGCGCGGTCCGCCGGGAGGGGCGGCTCCCGGCAGGCGTCCGGTCAGGCGCACGGCCGGGGCCGTCGGGGGGCGCGACTGCTGCGGGGCGATCTTCCGGTCCGGCAGGAGGTCCGCGAAGGTCCGCGAACGCGGAGCCCGTGTCGCCCGTCCACACCTGACGACGGCTGTGGAACGTGCCAAGTTCCGGCGGGAGATGACCACCCGATGGGACGAGCGGAAGCTCGACACGTACATCCAGTACGTGACGTGCGTCAAGGAGATCAGTCGCGCGGCCATGGCTGCCGGACGGGCCCGCGATCAGGGAACGGACCCGTCCGAGGCGTTGTGGGAGATGGAGACGAGCGAGAACAAGAGGTCGATCCTCTTCGAGACGTTCGTCCTGCTCGGCAACGACAAGGCCGCCACCGCCGCGCACGAGGTCAACCGGCGGACGTGGGAGTTGCTGCGGGCCGCCCGGAAGCCCGACAGCGGGGCTGCCGCACTCGACGTGCCTCTCGTGGAGGCGCTCAACGGGCTGCACCAGGCGGCGCGGGCGGACCTGACGACAGGGCGGCCGGCCAGCTGCAGGTGAGTGCTATTCGCCCGCCGCCTCCCGCATCGCCTTCGCCGTCTCGGTCGGGTCGTACCCCTCCGGGACCCCTTCGACGATGATGATGTCGCCCTCGATGTGCCGGGAGCGCAGGGGGGCTGCCTCCTGGTACGCCGGCGAGTTCCACCAGGCCCTGGCCTGGGGGAGGTCGGGGAAGCCGATCATGACGACGGCGCCGGGCCAGGTGCCCTCGACCGTCTCGTGCGGGGTGACGTGGACGAGGAAGCGGCCGCCGTACGGCTCGAAGGTCGCGGGGAGGCGTTCGATGTACTCGGCGATGTCGGGGTGCGGCGCGGAGTCCTGGAGATGGGCGATGACGTACGCGGGCACGGGTGTCCTTCCGTCCGGGCTGGCGACCTACCGGGCGATCATGTCAACGCCCGGGCAGGGAGGGGGCGTTGTCCGCTGACCGCTGAAGCGGGGGCGGCGGTTCCGGCTGCGAACGTACCGACGGGCGGAGGCGGCGGAGCGGGTGGAGCCGGGCGGCAGGTGACGGAATGGCCTATTCCAGGGTACGTTCGCCGCTTTTTCACCTCCGGGTGACCGCGCCTGCGCCTAAAGTGCACCCGGAGGGCGGCTGGTTGAACACGTTCAAATAGTCGCCGGGGACACGGGGAGGGGACGATTCCGTGCGCAACGGAGCCAAGGCCGCGCTGGTCGGCGGGGTGTTTCTGGGCATGGTGGGGGCCGCCGGGTTCGGCATGTACGAGCTGGTCGGGGACCTGGGAGGGAAGGACGAGGCCGAGGCCGCCGACGAGAAGCCTTCCGGGCCGCCGACCCGCGCGGAGACGGCCGAGGCGGCGAAGGCGTTCTTCGCGGCCTGGTCCCGCCAGGACGCGCCCGGGGCCGCGCAGCTCACCGACAACGCCGTCGCCGCCCGGAGCGCGCTCACCGACTACTTCGAGGCCGCCCACGTCAGCCACGTGCGCGTCACCGCCGAGGAGCCGGTCGGCCGCACCGTCGGCTACGCGGTCGAGGCCACCGTCTCCGTCGGCGAGCACCGGGGCACCTGGAAGTACGAGGGCGAACTGGAGGTGGTCCGGGGGGAGACGACGGGCCGGCCGCTGGTGGACTGGGCGCCCCAGGTGCTCCACCCGGACCTCCAGGCGGGGGACACCCTGGGGTCGGGGGAGGCCGAGGTGCCGCCGATCCGCCTCGTCGACCGGGCGGGCCAGGAGCTGAAGCGCTCCGAACACCCCTCGCTGAGGCCACTGCTGGACACGTTGCGGGACCGGTACGGCAAGCAGGCGGGTGGCGAGCCCGGCGTCGAGCTGTGGATCGACCCCGGGAGCAGCGCGCCCCGGCAGACCCTGCTGACCCTCGCCGAGGGCAAGCCCGGCACCGTGCGCACCACGCTCTCCGCCCCCGCCCAGCGCGCCGCCGAGCAGGCGGTGGCCGGGCGGGCGGAGGCGTCCGTGGTGGCACTGCGGCCCAGCACCGGGGAGATCCTGGCCGTGGCCGACCATCGTGCGGACGGCTTCCACGCGTCCCTCCTCGGCCGGCTCGCACCCGGGTCGACGATGAAGATCGTCTCGGCCTCGCTCCTCATCGACAAGGGCCTGACCGCCGCCGACCGGCCCGCGCCCTGTCCGCCCTCGGCCACCTGGCAGAGCCAGACCTTCGGCAACCTGCCGGGCCTCGCGCCCGACGAGAACGCCACCCTCGCCGGCAGCTTCGCCCGCTCCTGCAACACCGCCTTCGTGAAGTTCGCCGACGAGCTGAGGGTCGACGACCTCACCCGCCAGGCGCAGGACGTCTTCGGCCTCGCCCGCGACGACTGGCGCATCGGCGTGCCCTCCTTCGACGGCGAGGTCCCCGCCTCGGGCGGTCCGGACACCGCGGCCGCCCTGATCGGGCAGGGCCAGGTCCAGCTGAACCCGCTCACTCTCGCCTCGGTCACCGCCACCGCCCGTACCGGCGCGTTCCGCCAGCCGGTGCTGGTTCCGCGCGAGCTGATCGACGGACCGCTGGCCGAGGCGCGTGGTCTGGCGCCGGGCACCGCGGCGCAGTTGCGCGCCATGATGCACCGGACCGCGACCTCCGGCAGCGCGGCCGGCGCCCTGGCCGGGCTCGGCGGGGACATCGGCGCCAAGACCGGCTCGGCCGAGGTCGACGGGCAGGCGACGGCCAACAGCTGGTTCACCGCCTACCGGGGCGATATGGCCGTCGCCGCCGTCGCCGAGCGGGGCGGGCGGGGCGGCGAGAGCGCCGGCCCGATCGTCGCCGCCGTCCTGCGCTCCGGCGCCTGACCGGGGTACGGAACGGGACTGCGAGCGCCCCTCCCCGGGTACCCCGGCCAGGGGGCGGGTTGTCCGCCCTCGGCACTACGCTGGGGCGCGTCGGTGCCGAGGGGGCGGCGGAGCTGCGGAGGGGACTGTGGGCAAGAGACGACGTGCGGTGGAGCACGAGCCGAGGGGCAACAGCAGGAAGTACGCGGTGATCGGTGCGGCCGCCGCCGTGGTGATAGGCGCCGGCGTGGGTGCCTGGGCGTTCACCGGCGGGGACGAGGCCGCCGACCAGGCCGACGCGGTGCCCACCGGTCCGCTGACGGCGGCCGAGGTGAAGAGTGCCGCGACCCGCTTCCTCGACGCGTGGGCGGCGGGCGAGCCCGCCGAGGCCGCCCGCCGGACCGACGCCCCCGCCGCCGCCCGGGCCGCCCTGGAGGCGTACGCGAAGAGCGCGAAGACGGGTCCGGTGGAGATCCGGGCGGGCAAGCGCGCCAAGACGAAGGTGCCCTTCTCGGTGGCGACCACGGTCACCTGGGAGAAGACCGGCAAGCCGTGGGCGTACGAGTCGGAGCTGACCGTGGTGCGGCGCGCCGCCGACGGCCGGCCGCTGGTGCACTGGCGGCCCTCCGTCCTCCACCCCGACCTCGCCGAGGGTGACAAGCTGGTGACCGGCGAGGCCGGCACGCCCCCGATCCGCGCTCTCGACCGGGACGGCGGGGAGCTGACGAAGGAGAAGTACCCCTCGCTCGGCGCCGTCCTGGACAGCCTGCGCGAGCGGTACGGCGACAAGGCCGGCGGCTCCCCCGGTGTCGAACTCCGCATCGTCCGGGCCGAGAAGTCCGACGCGGAGAAGGAGGCGGCCAAGGATTCCGACGACAAGCCCGGCGCCAAGTCCCAGGACGCCGACGACGTCCCCGACAAGACCCTCGTGACCCTCACCGAGGGTGAGGAGGGCACGCTGCACACCACGCTCAGCGCCAAGGCCCAGGCCACCGCGGAGAAGGAGGTTGCGGAGCGGAAGAAGGCGTCGGTGGTGGCGCTGCGCCCCTCCACCGGGGAGATCCTCGCCTTCGCCAACTCCAAGCCGGAGGGGTTCAACGTCGCCCTCCAGGGCTCGCTGGCCCCCGGCTCCACGATGAAGATCGTCTCGGCCTCGATGCTGCTGGAGAAGGACCTCGCGGGCATCGACAAGAAGCACCCCTGCCCCAAGTACTCCTCGTACGGGGGCTGGAAGTTCCAGAACGTCGAGAAGTTCAAGATCACCGGCGGTACGTTCCGGGACAGCTTCGGCGCCTCCTGCAACACGGCCTTCATCAGCCAGGCGAAGAAGCTGAAGGACGACGACCTGACCAAGCAGGCGCAGCAGGTCTTCGGGCTGGGCAAGGACGACTGGGCGATCGGGGTGCCCACCTTCGACGGCGCCGTGCCCGTCCAGTCGGACGCCCCGATGGCGGCCTCGCTCATCGGACAGGGCGGCGTCCGCGCCAACCCGCTGAACATGGCCTCCGTCATAGCCACCGCCAAGACCGGCGAGTTCCACCAGCCCTACCTGGTCTCCCCCGAGGTCGACGGCCGGTCGACGGCCAAGGCCGAGCGGAAGCTCTCGGCGTCGGCGCAGAGCCAGCTCAAGGCGCTGCTCACGCACACCGCCGTCGCCGGGTCCGGGGCGGAGCCCATGGCCGGGCTCGGCTCGGACGTCGGTGCCAAGACCGGCAGTGCCGAGGTGGACAACCAGAAGAAGCCGAACGGCTGGTTCACCGCCTGGCGCGGGGACGTCGCGGCCGCCGCGGTCATCCAGGAGGGCGGCCGGGGCGGAGCGTCGGCAGGGCCGTTGGTCCGGGCGGTGCTGCTGGGCTCCTGAGGGGGTAGGGGTGAACGGGGGCCGGTCCACCGGGCCGGCTGGGTCCGGTCCGGCCCGCCTCCGGCCGGGCCGGCTCGGTCCGGTCCTCGTTCGTCTCCCCAGCCTGTTGGAGGGTGCCTCGTGGAGTCGCAGTCCGTGCGCAAGGTCGTTCTGTTGGGGACGCTCGTGGTGGGGCTCGTGCTGATCACTCTGGTGGCGGGGGCCATCGCCTGGGTCGACGCCACGCGGTGACCCGCGCGTGCTCGGCGGGGCCGAGGGGTGGCCTCAGGCGCCGGCCGGACTGTTCGTGGTCGTTCGTGGCCGGGCTGTTCACGA
This sequence comes from Streptomyces diastaticus subsp. diastaticus, assembly GCF_011170125.1. Lineage (NCBI taxonomy): Bacteria > Bacillati > Actinomycetota > Actinomycetes > Kitasatosporales > Streptomycetaceae > Streptomyces > Streptomyces diastaticus. The sequence goes on from NZ_BLLN01000005.1 coordinate 2,684,868, forward strand.
CCCGGCCGCCGTGCGACCTGCCGGTCACGGGTGGCCTCAAACGCCGGCCGGGCTGATGGCGGCCGGGGCCTCGGCGGCCGAGGCGGTGGTCGCCTGGCCGCCGGCGGCCGATGCGGTGTTGGCCGAGGCGGTGGTCGCCTGGCCGCCGGCGGCCGATGCGGTGTTGGCGCGGCTGCCCTGTGTCGTCATGCAGGGCGGGCAGGCGTAGAGGGTGGTGGCGGGGCCGCAGGTGCTGCGGATGGTGCGGAGGGGGACGGGGCTCTCGGTGAGGCGGTGGCAGTGCATGCAGCAGGCGACGCCTACCGAGATCACGGTCCGGCCCCGCTCCTCGCGCGGCACGGCAAGGGTGCGGTCGTACACAGTGGTTCAGCTCCTCCTGGGCTCGCGCCACCGTACGGGCTGAACGCATAGCCATGTCACCGCACGCATAACCTGTCCGGATGCCGTCGCAGGGTTGGCCGGTTGTACGCGGCCCGGGGGCGGGTCAGCCGACGGTCGCCCCCGGCCCCCAGGGGGCGGGGCCACGCCCCTCCGCCCAGGCGGCGAGTCCGGCGCCGTCGACGCAGCGTATGCCGCAGGAGTCGGCGTACTCCTGGGCGGGCGTGGTGAACTCACTGGTCGTCACGAGGACGGCGAGCTGGGCGCCGTGCACGCTCCAGCAGGTGCCGCCGAAGCGCTGGAGGTCCTGGGAGCCGACCTTGTTGTCGGGGCCGTACCGCTTGCACTGGATGACCACGCGCCGCCCGTCCGGGGCGGTCGCCAGGACATCCGCGCCGAGGTCGCCCGCGCCGCCGACGGTCTCGGCGTCGGGGCAGCCGTCGCGGCGGCACAGGGCGGCCACCGCCTCCTCGAAGCCGTCGGCGTCCAGGGCCTCGTAGTCGAGCGCGGCGAGGTCGACTGCGTCGAGGCCGGCCGCGGTGAGAGCGGCGGTCTCCGGCGCGGGCGCGTACGGCTCCTCCGCCGGCGGGGCGGGTTCCGGCAGCGGGGCGGTACGGCCGTCGCGGAAGGGGGCGACCAGGGTCGGTTCCTCGGCGCCGGGGCGTGGGGGTGCCTCGCCGGCCGCGCGCACCGCGGCCTCCGCGCGGGGGCCCGCCGGGGGCTCCTCGGCCCGGGCGGTCCGGGCAGCGATCACCGCGTCGGCCTCCGCCTCCGCCATGCCCGCGCGCGCCGCCCGGCGCAGTTCCCTGCCGCGCGGCATCCCCCGCAGCAGGGCGTACACGACGGGTACGGCGACGAGCCCCAGCAGCACGGCCCAGCCGGGATGCTCCCCCGCCCACCGGGCGAATCCCTGGAAGGCCAGGCCCAGTCCGACCAGGAGGGCGACGGCGAGCGCCACCGCCACCGAGCCGGACCGCACCGTCAGCCGGGACCGCCACGCCCCCGCGCTCCCGCCCCGCGCCCGCCGGGCGCCCCGGCGCTTCCGCACGGGCTCCGGCCCCTCTCCGCGTGGTCCGCGTGGTCCGCGTGGTCCGCGTTCCGGTGCCACCTCGTCGATCATCTTCTGCCCACCCCTGTCAGCGGCTCTCAGCGGCTCCTGCACCTGACACCCCGTCTGCCCGCGACCGGCCGAACCATGATCGACCGGCCTCCGCGCGCTCCCCGTGCACCCCCACCACCGGGGGACACCCTCGCGTGGCGGCCGCACCCCCCGTTACGGTGCGCCTCATGAGCACATCCGAGACCACCGCGCCGGCCGTCCCGGAGGGCGTGCCGGAAGCCGCCCCCTCCGTCGTCCTCCCCCGCTTCGCCGAGGCTCTGCGGGAGCTCGGCCTGGCCGGGGTGGCCGCACGCGTACGGAAGTTCCCCGAGGCGACCCGCACCGCCGAGGAGGCCGCGGCGGCCGTCGGCTGCGAGCTGGACGCCATCGTCAAGTCGCTGATCTTCGCCGCCCACGGCCTGCCCGGCGCGGAGGGGCCCGTGCCCGTGCTGGTCCTCCTCGACGGCGCCTCGCGCGCCGGCCTCGACCAGGTCCGCGACGCGCTCGGCGCCACCAAGGTGACCCGCGCCAAGGCCGACCTGGTGCGGGAGACCACCGGGTACGCCATCGGCGGCGTACCGCCGTTCGGCCACCGCACCCGCACCCCGGTCCTCGCCGACCGTCGCCTGCTGGCGCACCCCGAGGTGTGGGCCGCCGCCGGCACCCCGCACACCGTCTTCCCGATGGCCCCGGCCGACCTGGTCCGCCATGCCGGGGCGACCCTCGTGGACGTGCGCGAGCCGACCGCGTGACACCCGTGGTCGCGGCGGCCGTCCTGCTGGCCGCCTTCACCCACGCCGCGTGGAACGCCCTCGCCCACGCCATCAAGGACCAACTGACCGCGTTCACCTTGATCGGCGGCGGCGCCGCGGTGATCGGCGGGGTGATCGCCTGCTTCACCGCGCTGCCCGCCGCCGGGGCCTGGCCGTACCTGCTGGTGTCGGCGGCGCTGCACGTCGGCTACCAGTTGCTGCTGATGCGGTCGTTCTCGCTCGGCGACTTCGGCCAGATGTATCCGATCGCCCGCGGTACCGCGCCGCTGGTCGTCACCGTGCTGGCCGCCGTCCTGCTCGGCGAGCGGCTCGACCGCTGGCAGGGGGCGGGCGTCGTGCTCGCCAGCGCCGGGCTGCTGGGGCTCGCCCTCTGGGGCGTCCGCAGCTCCGGCCGGCGGCCCGACTGGCCCGCGCTGAGCGCCGCCGTGGCGACGGGGCTCGCCATCGCCGCGTACACCGTGGTGGACGGCGCCGGGGTGCGGGCCGCCGGGACCCCGGTCGGCTATCTCGCCTGGCTGATGATCCTGGAGGGCCTCGCCGTCCCTGCGTACGCCTTGGCCCGGCGGGGGCGCGCGCTGCTGCCCTCGCTACGGCCGCACGCCGCGCGCGGGCTGCTCGGGGCCGCGCTCTCCATGGCCGCGTACGGGCTGGTGCTCTGGGCGCAGACGCGGGCGCCGCTCGCTCCCGTGGCGGCGCTGCGGGAGTCCTCGATCATCGTGGGCGCCCTGATCGGGGCCTTCTTCTTCAAGGAGCGGTTCGGGGCGCCCCGCCTGGTGGCGGCAGCGGTCATGGCCATGGGCATCGGGCTGATGCTCCACGTCGGCTGACCCGGGCTCGGCCTCAGGCGCCGGCCGGGCTCCTCCCCTCGAACGCCGGCCGGGCTGCCGTCGTGGCCGGGCCCCGCCCTGCCCTTGCCGGTCCCCGACGGGCCTCAAGCGCCGGCCGGGCTGGAGTTGGGGCCGGGCCTCGCCCCGCCCGTGCCGCTCGAAGACCGGCCTCGACCGCCGGCCGGGCCGGCATTGCGGCCGGGCCACGCCTCACCTGTGCCGGTCCTGGACGGCCTCGAACACCGGCCGGGCTGAGGTCGCAGCCGGGTTTCACCTCGACGTGCCGCTGTCGCACCCTCCCGTCGCTGATCGGCCTCAGACGCCGGCTGGGCTGGGGAGTGACTGGGGTTCGCCCCGCCCTCCCGATGTGACCGTGCCGGTCACCGATCGGCCTCAGACGCCGGCCGGGCTGGAGAGTTCTCGGTCTCTCCGGGACATGGGTGGAGCAGGGCCACACGGCGAACGAGCCGCGCCCCTGACAGCCCGGCCGGCGCTGGACGCCAATCAAGGACCGGCACGGCCGGCACAGCTCCGCCCACACTCAGCCCGGCCGGCGCCTGAGGCCATCCTGAACCGGCACGGACAGCCGGAGCGCGGCCCGACGACAGTCCGGCCGGCGCCTGAGGCCAGAAGCCCGGCCGGCGCTTGAGGCTAGCCCTTGAGAACCCCGCGCACCGCGCGGATGAGTGCCTGGGCCCGGGGGTCGTTCGTGACCGTCCTCTGGAGGCCGTTGGTGACGTAGCCGAAGGAGATCCCGGACTCGGGGTCGGCGAAGCCGAGCGAGCCCCCGCGGCCCGGGTGGCCGAAGGAGCCGTCGGCGAGGAGGGGCGATGCGGGCCCGTGGAGCATGAAGCCGGGGCCGAAGCGGGTGGGGACGACGAGGACGCGGTCCGGCCCCTGGGACTCGACGGTGCGAGCGAGAGCCAGGGTGGCGGGAGCGAAGAGGCGTGGCCCGTGCTCGACGGCGCCGATCAGGGCGGCGTAGAAGCGGGAGAGGGCGTGCGCGGTGGCGATGCCGTTGGCGCCGGGGAGTTCGGCGGCGTGGTATTCGCGGCTGTTCTCGTCGGCGGGCGGGTGGACGGCGTCGAAGGCGCGCCGGGTGAGCGAGGCGGCGTCGCGGTAGGCGTCCTGGACGTTCCTCCGGGGCCGCAGCCGCAGGCCGGGCCCGGCGTGCTCGGGGGCCGAGACGGGCCCGGACCGCCCGACGCGGTCCTTCTCGGCGGCCGGCAGCCCGATCCACAGGTCGAGCCCGAGCGGCCCGGCGATCTCCTCGGCGACGTAGCGGCCGAGCGACGCCCCGGTGACGCGGCGGACGAGTTCGCCGGTGAGCCAGCTGTAGGTCTGCGCGTGGTAGCCGTGCTCGGTGCCCGGTTCCCAGACGGGGGCCTGCGCCGCGACGGCGGCGGCGCCCGTGCCGGGGTGGGCGGCCTCCTCGGGGGTGAGGGGCCGGTCGAGGACGGGGACGCCGGCGCGGTGGGCGAGCAGATGCCGGACGAGGGTCGGCCCCTTGCCCTCGGCGGCGTACTCGGGCCAGTACGTGCTGACCGGGGCGTCGAGGTCGAGACGGCCGCGCTGGTGGAGGAGGAGCAGGGCGGCGGCGGAGACGCCCTTGGTGACGGAGTGGACGACCTGCGCGGTGCCGCGCTCCCTGGGGACGGCGGAGTCGTGGTCGCGGGTGCCTGCCCACAGGTCGACGACGGGGCTGCCGTGGCGGTGGACGGTGACGGCGGCGCCGCGGTCGCCGCGGTGGGTGAAGTTGCGGGCGAAGGCGTCGCGGACCGGTTCGTAGCCGGGGGCGACCGTGCCGTGGACGGCGACGGGTTCCGGCGCGGAGTCCTGTTCGTCGGGGGCGGGGTGGCCGGTGGCCTCGGCGGTGTCGTTCACCGTCCCATGGTCACAGACGCGGTGGCCTTCCCGGACCGGGGTCCGGCGGCCTCCATCCGCCACGGAGGGCCGCCGGGAGCACACGGAGGGGGGAAGGGCCGAGAACTCCCCAGGAGGATTTCACCCGCTTATGGGATATTCGTCGCACAAGCGGCGCGCTTCCGGGCGATGACGGCACTGGAGTACGGAGATGTGAAGTGCAGGGGTCCCGTCGCCCGCCGGGGCGGGACCCGCCGGACGAGTCGCCGCGGCGGCCCCCGCACACCGGCCGCCTTCGCCGCGGCCCTCGCCTCAGGAGGACGGAAACGATGACCGCCGCAGTCGAGCAGCGCGCCCGTGGGTACATCGTCACCGACGGCGACGACCACCTCGCCGTCCCGGTCCTGCTGCGGTACGACCCCGACGCGGCGGCGGGCGCGGAGTGCCCCGTCGTCCTCCACTTCCCCGGCGGCGGGTACGCCTCACCCGACCGGAGGGTTCCGCGCGCCCTGCTGGAGGCGGGTCTGCGCACCACGCGTACCGAGGGTGCGGTCCGGGTGTGGCCGTGCGGGCGGGTGCAGACGGTGGTGGAGTTCCACGCGCCGGGCGAGGAGCCGCTGGTCATCCAGTTCGACTCGGTGGTCCTCATCCGCTTCCTGCGGCGCACGCACGCCGAGGGCCCGGCGGGTGAGCCCGCCGTGGCGGCCGCCGCCCACCGGCCCGGGCCCGCCGCCGCGACCACCGGCACCACCGGTACGACCCCGACCGGCGCCCCGGGCTGAGGCCGGCGGGCCCTTGGACGCGAGGGGGCCCCGCACCGGCTCCCGGTGCGGGGCCCCCGACGAGCGGGTCCAAGGCCACCGTCAGACGGAGACCGCCTCGCGCTCCTCCTTGCCCTCGCCGCCCTCGGCGACGGACTCGTCGAGCTTCTTGCGGAGCTTGTCGCCCTCCACGTCGAAGTCGGGCAGGGCCCGGTCCAGCCAGCGCGGGAGCCACCAGGCGTGCCGGCCGAGCAGGGCGAGGACGGCCGGGACGATCGCCATCCGCACCACGAAGGCGTCGAAGAAGACGGCGATGGCGAGGCCGAAGCCGATCATCTTGATCATCTGCTCGGTGGAGCCGATGAAGCCGGCGAAGACCGCGATCATGATGACCGCCGCCGCCGTGACGACGCGGGCGCCGTGGCGGAAGCCGGTGGTGATGGCCTGCGAGGGCGACTCGCCGTGGACGTACGCCTCGCGCATACGGGTGACGAGGAAGACCTCGTAGTCCATGGCGAGGCCGAAGACCACGCCGACCATCAGGATCGGCATGACGCTCATGATCGGGCCGGGCTGCTCGACACCGAAGAGCCCGCCGAGCCAGCCCCACTGGAAGACGGCGACGACGGCGCCCAGCGCGGCCACCACCGAGAGCAGGAAGCCGAGCGCGGCCTTGAGCGGCACCAGGATCGACCGGAAGACCACCATCAGCAGCAGGAAGGCGAGGCCGACGACGAGCGCCAGGTACGGCAGCAGCGCGTCGTTCATCTTCTGCGAGAAGTCGATGTTCATCGCGGTGGCGCCGGTGACGAAGACCTCGGCCCCGTCCTCGGCCTTGATCTTGTCGCCCAGCTCGCGGATGTCGTGGACGAGCGCCTCGGTCTCGGCGGAGTTGGGCCGGTCCTTGGGAATGACCTGGAACATCGCGGTGTCGCCGGCCTGGTTCGGCATCGGCGGTGTCACGGCGACGACGTGGTCGTTCTTCTGGATCTCCCCGGTGATCCGCTTCAGCACGGCGTCCTGGTCGTCGCTGCCCTTGAGGTCGACGGCGCCGACCAGCGGGCCGTTGAAACCGGGCCCGAACCCGTCGGAGAGCAGGTCGTACGCCTTGCGAGGCGAGCTGGACGTGGGCTGGGCGCCGTCGTCGGGGAGTCCCATCTCCAGCGAGGAGGCGGGGATCGCGATGACGCCGAGGCCGATCACACCGGCGAGCAGCACCATGACCGGGCGGCGCTGGACGAAGCGGGCCCACCGGGTGCCGCCGTTGTCGCGCGGCGTGTCGCCGACGAGGACCTCGCCGGTGGCGGCGGCCTGCTCGGCGGCGGCCTTGCGGGCCTTGCGGTCCTTCCGGGAGACGATCCGCTCGCCCGCGAAGCCGAGGAAGGCCGGGATGAGGGTGATGGCGACGAGGACGGCCAGCACGACGGTGCCCGCCGCGGCCACACCCATCTTGGTGAGGATCGGGATGTTGACGACGGCCAGGCCCGCCAGGGCGATGACCACGGTCAGCCCGGCGAAGACCACGGCGGAGCCGGCGGTGCCCACGGCCCGGCCCGCGGCCTCCTCGCGCTCGCGGCCCTCGGCCAGTTCGGCGCGGTAGCGGGAGACGATGAAGAGGGCGTAGTCGATGCCGACGGCGAGGCCGATCATCATGGCGAGGGTCGCGGTGGTGGAGCCGAGGTCCATCACGGAGGCGAGCGCGGTGATGGTGGAGACGCCGATGCCGACGCCGATCAGCGCGGTGATCAGCGGCAGTCCGGCGGCGACCAGCGAGCCGAAGGTGACGACCAGGACGATGCCCGCGACGACCACGCCGATGACCTCGGTGATGCCGGTCTCCGGCATCACCATCAGCGCGTCACCGCCGATCTCCACGGTCATGCCCCGCTCGCGGGCGTCGTCCCCGGCGCTCTCCAGGGAGTCGCGGGTCTCCTCGGTCAGTTCGAAGGAGCTGACGTCGTACTGGACAGTGGTGTAGGCGGTGGTGCCGTCCCGGCTGACCGCCGGGGCCTCCTTGCTGAAGGGGTCGGAGATGGACGCGATCTGGTCCGAACCGCCCTTCAGCTCCTTGACGATGCCGGAGACCTCGGCCGCGTTCTCCGGGGCGGTGATCTTCTCCCCGTCGGGGGCTTTGAAGACGACGCGGGCCGAGGCCCCGTCGGCGGTCTGCTCCGGGTAGCGCTCCTCCAGCAGGTCGAAGGCGCGCTGCGCCTCCGTGCCGGGTATGGAGAAGGAGTTGGAGGTCGCGGTGGACGCGGTGGCGGCGCCGAATCCGGCGAGCGCCAGCAGCGCCACCCACACCAGGGCGACGAAGCGGCGGCGCCGGAAGGCGAACCGTCCGATCGAATACAGGAAAGTGGCCACGGAGGGCGTACTCCCGTTCAGGTCGTAGGGGTCGGGACACAGGTGCTCAGCCCGACGACGAGAGCGGCGTGTCGGTCAGGTACGGGCGGGCGGGTGCCTGCCGCGCCCGGGGGCGCGGCGTGTTCGTACACGGCTGCGCTGTGCTGTTGGTGCGGCGCCCGGCCCCGGCGGGGCGGGCGGCGCGGTCAGACTCCGAGAGCGGGGAAGACCACGGAGTGCACGTAGTGGCGGAGGAAGGCCCGGTCCACCGGCCGGTTCTCGATGAGCAGCCGCGCGGCGAGCGCGCCGATCATCATGTGCGGTACGTAACCGAGCGCCGGGTTGTCGGCCGCGACCTCGCCGCGCGCGACGGCCCGGCGCAGCAGCGTGTCGACGCCGTCGGTCTCCGGGTTGATCAGCTGGCTGATCAGCGCGTCGTGGAGTTCGTCGCTGCCCGAGGCGGCCTGCATCAGGCCCCGCATCAGCGCGGTGTCCTGCTCCAGGCGGTCGTCGTCGGTCATCTCCAGGACGGCTTCGAGGTCGCCGCGGAGAGAGCCGGTGTCGACCTCGTCGAGGAAGACGGGTTTCTCGCATCTGAGCGCCCGCACGACCAGTTCGGCCTTGCTCCCCCACTGGCGGTAGAGGGTGGCCTTGCTGATGCGGGCGCGGGCGGCGACGGCGTCCATGGTCAGGGCGTCGTACCCCACGTCACGGAGCAGGCCGAGGACGGCGGTGTAGAGCTCGCCCTCCCGCTCGGGTGTGAAGCGTGTGCCTGCCATGCCGGTCTCTCCTCGCCGTCCGCCGGGGCCCTCCGGGCGCGGGCGCGCGCCGGCGACGCCCCCGCTCGTGAACGAAACGGTTTCGTACAGCTCGTACGACGGTACCGGGTCGGAGAAGCCCGCGGCGCCCCCCTCCGTGTGCCCTCGGCCACACCGTCCGACCCGCGCCGACGGCCGGAGCCCGAGTTGCCGCCCCGGCGCGGCGGGAAAAGCATGGAGTGGTGAGTGCCGATGCCGCGTACCTGCGCTACCCCGACCTGCACGAGAACCGCCTGTGCTTCGTCGCCGAGGACGACCTGTGGCTGGCCGACCTGCCCGCGCCCGGTCAGTCGGCGCCGGGCCGCGCGTGGCGGATGACCGCCGACCGCACCCGGCTGGGCCTGCCCCGCTTCTCGCCGGACGGCAGCCAGGTCGCCTACACGTCCTGGCGCAGCCTCGACCCGGAGATCCACCTGGCCCCGGCAGGCGGCGGCCCGGTCCGCCGCCTCACCTACTGGGGGAACCAGGACACCCGGGTCCGCGGCTGGTACCCGCCGGGCCACGAGTCGGTCGGCGAGATCATCGCCGTCTCCTCGCACGGCCAGCCCTTCTCCTACGTCACCTGGGCGTACAGCCTGCTCACCGACGGCTCACCGGGCAGCAGACTCCCCTGGGGCCCGGTCACCGACCTGACCGTCGGCCTGGTCGACGGCCAGTACCGCACCCTGCTGCTGACCGCGACGCCGCCGCACGAGCCGGCGTACTGGAAGCGGTACCGGGGCGGGGCCCAGGGGCGGCTGTGGCTGCACGGGGAGCGGCTGCTGGCCGACCTGGACGGGCATGTGGAGTCGCCGATGATCGTGGACGGCCGCATCGCCTTCCTCTCCGACCACGAGGGCATCGGCAACCTCTACTCGTGCGCCCCCGACGGCGGCGACCTGCGCCGCCACACCGACCACGACGCCTTCTACGCCCGCCACGCCTCCAGCGACGGGCACCGCGTCGTCTACCAGTGCGCGGGCGACCTGTGGATCGTCGACGACCTCGCCCCGGACTCCGTCCCGCGCCGGCTGGACGTACGCCTGGGCGGCCCGCGCACCGGCCGGCGGCCCTACCAGGTCCCGGCCGCCCAGAACGTCCGCGGCATCTCGGTGGACGACACCGGCCGGGCCAGCGCCGTCAACGTCCGTGGCAGCCTGTACTGGCTGACCCACCGCGACGGCCCGGCCCGCACCATCGCCGACGCCCCCGGCGTGCGGACCCGGCTGCCGGAGATGCTCGGCTCGGGCGGCACTGTCGCCTACGTCACGGACGCGGGCGGCGGCGACGCGGTGGAGATCGCCTACCTGCCGCGCGCCACCGGCGGCCGCCCCAAACGGCGGCTGGCGGGCGGCCGGCTGGGCCACGTCCTGGAGCTGGTCGCGGACCCGGCGGGCGAGCGCATCGCACTGGCCTCCAACGACGGGCGGCTGTTGCTCCTGGACGCCACCGACCCGGTCGGCGACACCGTGCTCGCCCCGGCGCCCGAGGGCGAGCGCGCCCCGGACGCCGAGGTGGTCATCGAGAGCGAGGCGCCACTGACCGAGCTGGTCCGCTCGGCCAACGGGCCCGTCCGCGACCTGGCCTTCTCCCCCGACGGCCACTGGCTGACCTGGTCGCACCCGGGCATCGGCCGTTCGCTGCGGCAGATCAGGATGGCCCGGGTCACCGAGGCCGAGCCGCAGATCGTGGACGTCACCGACGGCCGCTTCGAGGACGAGAGCCCGGTCTTCACCCGCGACGGCCGCTACCTGGCCTTCCTCTCCTGGCGCGGCTTCGACCCGGTCTACGACGTGCACACCGGCGACCTCTCCTTCCCGCTCGGCTCGCGCCCCTACCTCGTCCCGCTCTCCTCCGCGACGCCCTCGCCGTTCGCCCTGCTCCCCGACGGCCGCCCGGCGGCGGGCGGCCTGGACCCCTCGGACGCCAACCCGGGGGACGGCGCGGCCATGGTCGAGGTGGAGGGACTGGCCAGCCGGGTCACGCCCTTCCCGGTGGCCGCCTCCAAGTACTCCTCGCTCTGCCCGGTCGCGGGTGGCGGGGTGGTGTGGCTGCGGTGGCCGATCTCGGGCGCCCTCGGCGAGACCTTCGCCAACCCGGCCGACACCTCCGGGCGGCCCACCCTGGAGCACTTCGACATCGTGCGCGGCCGTCGCACCGAACTCGTCCGCCACCTCGACTCGTTCGCCCCCAGCGGCGACGGCACCCGGCTGGTCGTGCTGGACGAGGGCGACCTGCGCGCGATGCCCGCCACCGAGCAGGGCGACGACGACACCTCGGTCTGGCTGGACCTGCGCCGCATCCTGCACGAGGTCGACCCGCCCGCCGAGTGGCGCCAGGCGTACGCCGAGGCCGGGCGGCTGACCCGGGACTACTTCTGGGACCCCGACATGTGCGGCGTCGACTGGCCCGGTGTCCTCGGCCAGTACCGGCCGCTGGTGGAGCGGGTGGCGACCCCGGACGAGTTCGCCGACCTGCTCCGCGAGGTCCTCGGCGAGCTGGGCACCTCGCACGCCTACGTCTCCCCGGCCCGCCGCAACGAGGGCCCTCCGCACTACCAGCGCGCCCAGGGCCTGCTCGGCGCCGATCTGGTCCGGGCCGGCGACCAGTGGCTGGTCCGGCGCATCCTGCCCGGCGACTCCTCGGACACCAAGGCCCGTTCACCGCTGGCCGGCACCGGCATCCGCGAGGGGGCCGCCCTCACTCACGTCGACGGGCGGCCGGTCGACCCGGTGACGGGGCCGTACCCGCTGCTGGCCGGGGCGGGCGGCACCACCGTCGAGCTGACCTTCCGGGCGGCCGAGGGCGGCCGCTCGCGCCGGGTCGCGGTGGTGCCGCTGGTCGACGAGCGGCCGCTGCGCTACCAGGACTGGGTCGCCCGGCGCCGGATGGTCGTCCGCGAGCTGTCCGGCGGGCGCTGCGGGTACCTGCACATCCCGGACCTGGGCGGCTCGGGCTGGGCCCAGTTCAACCGGGACGTGCGCATGGAGGTCTCCCGCCCCTCGCTCATCGTGGACGTGCGCGGCAACGCCGGCGGGCACATCAGCGAGCTGGTCATCGAGAAGCTGACCCGCACCATCCTCGGCTGGGACCTCACCCGGGACGCGCAGCCCGTCTCGTACACCTCGAACGCCCCGCGCGGCCCGATCGTCGCGGTGGCCGACGAGGCGACCTCCTCCGACGGCGACATGATCACCGCCGCCATCAAGCTGCTGGGGCTCGGCCCGGTGGTCGGCTCGCGCACCTGGGGCGGCGTCGTCGGTATCACCGGGCGGCACCGGCTGGGCGACGGCACGCTCATCACGGTGCCGATGAACGCGGCGTGGTTCGAGGCGTACGGCTGGAGCGTGGAGAACCACGGCGTCGAGCCCGACCTGGAGGCGGTGCGCACGCCGCTGGACTGGGCCGAGGGCCACCACGCGGTGCTGGACGACGCGGTCCGCCTCGCTCTGGAACTGCTGGAGCGGGAGCCGGCGAAGAGCCCGCCGGACCACTCGGGCGTGCCCGATCTGGCGCGGCCGCCGCTGCCGCCGAGGCCGCAGGAGGAATGAGCCCCGCCGGCCCGGCGCAGGATGCGCGCGACGGGCGGGCGTGCGACGCTGGAAGTTGTCCAGCCATGCCCCAGATTGCCCAGGGGAGGACTCGCCATGGGCCTCATGGACCAGTTCAGGAACAAGGCCGAACGCCTCGCCGACCAGGCGAAGGAGAAGATGGCCGCCTCGAAGGACACCGCGTCGCAGGAGTCCGGCTCGCACGACAAGCACGGCTCCGGCCGCTCGCACGGCAGGCACGGGCGCTCCCACGAGGGCCACGAAGGCCACCCGAGGCGCGGCCACCACCACGACCAGTGACATCGCCCACCGGCACCCGCCGGGCCCGGTCCGTCTCGCACGGCCCGGGCCCGGCGGTCTCGGGGGAGGACGCTCAGCCCGCCCGGTGCTTCTCGTCGGCGGCGCCGCCCGAGCCGACCAGACCGGTCGGGACCTGGTTCAGCCGGGGCGCGAACCGCTTGATCTCCCGCTTGCCCACGGTGGCGATGATCCCCGGGAGGTGGCCGCGGACCGACTGCATCCCGCGCAGCCACGGTTGCGCGTACACCCTGGCGGACCGGCGCTCGATGCCCGCGACGATCCGGTCGACGGCCGGCTGCAGCGGGTACGTCTTGTTGGCCGGCCAGGGCAGCCGCTGCCGCAGTTCGCGCATCACCTCGTCCTGGTCGGCGCCGCGCACCATGTCGGTGTCGGTCCAGCTCAGGTAGCCGACCCCGACCTTCACCCCGTGGTGGGCCACCTCGGCCCGCAGACAGTTGGCGTACGCCTCGACGCCCGACTTGGAGGCGCAGTACGCCGACATCATCGGGGCCGGGGTGATGGCGGCGAGCGAGGCGATCTGGAGGAGGTAGCCGCGGCTCTCCCGCAGCACCGGCAGGAAGGCCCGCGCGGTGACGGCCGAGCCGACGAGGTTGACCTCGATCACCCGCCGCCAGGCCACCGGGTCGGACTCCTCGAACGGGCCGCCGGCCGCGACACCGGCGTTGGCGACCACGATGTCGATCTTCCCGAACCGGGCCTTGACCTCCCGCGCGACCCCCGCGAGCGCCTCGTGGTCGGTGACGTCGGCGTACCACCAGTCGGCGTCGGAGGGCAGCCGTCCGGCCACCGCCTTCAGCTCGTCCGGTTCCAGGCCGACCAGCGCCACCTTCGCGCCGCGCTCCGACAGCTTGCGGGCCAGCAGCTCGCCGACCCCGCGCGCGGCGCCGGTGACGACCGCGACCTGTCCCTCCAGGCTGACCTTGCTCATGCCCCCTCCTTCACCTGTGCGTCCCCGGCCCGCGGACGCGGGTCACCGGTCGTGATGTACGTGGCTGCCAGCTCGCGGATGCGGGCGGTGACGGCCTCGGGCGCCTCGATCGGCGTCATGTGGCCCTGGCCGGTGAGCTCGGTCAGCCCGAGTCCGGCGGGCAGCGCCGCGGCGAGGGCGCGGGCGTGCGCCGGCGGAGTGAGCCGGTCGGCGGTGCCGACCAGTACGGCGGTCGGCGCGGTCAGCGCCCGCACGCCCGCCCACAGGTCCAGCTCCTCCAGCACCTTCGACCAGCCGATCCGGGCGCGGCGCGGGCAGGCGTGCACGATGCGGGCGCAGGCGTCCACCCGGTCCGGCGCCGAACCGGGGCCCATGGTCCCGTACTTGAGGACCTTCCGGGAGAGCGGCGTGACCGGACCGAGGGGGGCGCGGGCGCCCAGCACCCTGGCGGTCAGCCAGGTCCTGGCCCTCCCCGGCTTCAGCGGCAGCACGGTGGCCTCGGCGACCAGGTCGGCGGGGCCGGTGGAGCAGAGCAGCACGGCGGCGGCACGCTCGCGGAAGCCGGGGCGCCCGGCGGCGGCCATCAGCGTCATGCCGCCCATCGAGTGCCCGGCGAAGACCGCCTGTTCGCCGGGGGCGAGAGTGGCGGCGGCGACCGCTTCGAGGTCGTCGGCGAGCGCCCGGGTCGAGTAGGCGGCGTAGGTGGCCGGGACCGGGCTGGCCCCGTGGCCGCGCTGGTCGTAGGCGATGACGCGGTGGTCGCGGGCGAGTCCGGCGATCTGCGCGGCCCAGAAGCGGGTGGAGCAGGTCCAGCCGTGGGCCAGGACGATCGCGGGCGCGCCCTCGGGGCCGTGCACCTCGACGTGCAGGCGCGAGCCGTCGGCGGAGACGACGGTCAGCTCCCGGCGGGGGGCCGCGGCGAGGCGGGGACTCATGCGCCCACCCCGGCCTTCTCGCCGCGCGGACCCCGGTCCTCGGCGGCGCGGGCGGGCCGCAGCACCTCGTACTCGGAGAGGTCGACGCGGCGGGTGGCGTTGCGGAACTCGGTGGTGGTGCCGGGCCAGACGGTGGTGTTGCGGCCGTTGGCGTCCAGGTACCAGCTGTTGCAGCCGCCGGTGGCCCAGACGGTGCGCTCCATCCGCTGCTGGACCTTGGCGTTCCACTCGGTGACGGCCGATTCGCGGGCGTCCAGGGCCGCCTTGCCGCCGAGCACGTCGAGCTGGCGCAGGTAGTCGGCCATGTAGTTGAGCTGGGACTCGATCATGAGGATCATCGAGGAGTTCCCGAGGCCGGTGTTGGGGCCGATGATCGTCATCCAGTTGGGGAACCCGGCGGCGGTGGCGCCGCGCAGCGAGTTCATGCCGTCCTTCCAGGTGGCGGCGAGCGTCTCGCCCTGGTCGCCGACGACGCGTTCGGCGATCGGCATGTCGGTGACGTGGAAGCCGGTGCCGAAGATGATCACGTCGACCTCGGCCTCGCTGCCGTCGGCACCGACCAGGGTGTTGCCCCGGATCTCGCTGAGACCGGAGGCGACGAGGTCGACGTTGGGCCGGGCGAGCGCCGGGTAGTACGTGTTCGACAGCAGGATGCGCTTGCAGCCGATCCGGTAGTCCGGGGTGAGTTTGGCGCGCAGCACCGGGTCCTTGATGGCGCGGGCGATGTTCCGCTTGGCCAGCGTCTCCACGGCGCCCAGCTCGCCGGGTCGCTTGGTGAACGCCTGCACCTGGAGTTCGCGGATGCCCCAGAGGATGCCGCGACGGGCGGTGGCGGTGGCGGGCAGCTTGCGGTGCAGCCAGCGTTCGGCACCGGTGACCTTGCGGTCCATCCGGGGCATGACCCACGGGGGTGTGCGCTGGAAGAGGGTGAGGCGGCCGGCCTCGGGCTGGATGGCGGGCACGATCTGGATGGCGGAGGCGCCGGTGCCGATCATGGCGACGCGCTTGCCGCGCAGGTCGTAGTCGTGGTCCCAGCGGGCCGAGTGGAAGATCTTGCCGGGGAAGGTGTCGATCCCGGGCACGTCCGGCAGCTTCGGGTCGGAGAGCGGACCGGTGGCGGAGACCACCACGTCGGCGGTGAGGGTGCCCTGGCTGGTCTCGACCTCCCAGATCAGCCGCTCGGTGTCCCAGCGCATCATCTCGACCTCGTGGTCGAAGCGGATGTGCGGGCGCAGTCCGAAGGTGTCGGCGACCTGCTCCAGGTAGGCGCGGATGTGCCGCTGCCCGGAGAAGGTGCGCGGCCATTCGGCGTTCGGCGCGAAGGAGAAGGAGTACAGGTGGGAGGGGACGTCGCAGGCGCATCCCGGGTAGCTGTTGTCGCGCCAGGTGCCCCCGACCGAACCGGAGCGCTCCAGTACGACGAAGTCGGTGACGCCCTCGCGGCGCAGCCGGACGGCGGCGCCGAGTCCGCCGAAGCCGGTGCCGATCACGATCACCCGGTGGTGCTCGACGCGTTCCGCCCGCTGTTCCTGGTTCTTCCCGGCCATGGCTTCGCCTCCCGCAACTTCTGCCATCGCGCCAGCAATCACTGGCATGGTTGGGAGAGTAGGGCAGCGGCATACCGATGGGTAGGGGTACGACGGAGGAAAGTTACCGGCGGTACGACATAGGGTTCCCGCGTGGACGACGAAGGAGAGCGCGAGTACCGGACCGCCGAGCTGGCCAAGGCGGCCGGCATCACCGTGCGCACCCTGCGCTTCTACCGCGAGCGCAAACTCCTGCCGCCACCCCGCCGCGAGGGCCGCATCGCCTGGTACGACGACCACCACCTGGCCCGGCTGCGCACCATCACGGCGCTGCTGGAGCGCGGCCACACCCTCGGCGGCATCACCGAGCTGATGAACGCCTTCGAGGAGGGTCAGGACGTCGGCACCCTGCTCGGCGTCACCCCGACCGAGGAGACCCCCGTCCGCCTCTCCCCCGAGGAGCTGGCCGACGCCTTCGCCGGCGAGGTCACCCCGGAGAACTTCGCCGAGGCCCTGAAACTCGGCTACCTGGCCACCGACGGCGACGAGATCGTCCACATCAGCCGCCGCCTGCTGGACGTCTCGGTCGCCCTGATCCGCGAGGGCGTCCCGCTGGCCGCCGTGCTGGAGGCGGGCTCACGCGTCCGCGTGCACGCCGAGGCACTGGCCGTGCTCTTCCTCGACACGATGGCCACCCACGCCCCGGAGGCCGACCTGGACCGCCTCCGCCCGCTGGCCAAGAGCGTGGTCGAGGCGGAGCTCTCCCTGGCGATGGACCGCCACCTCGCGGCCCTGCGGCAGCGGGAGGCGGCGGCCGGGGGCGGGCCGGGCGAGTAGCGGAGGCGGTCCGCCCACCGGACGCCACCGGGCGGGTTCACGCCCGCGGCGGGTTCACTCGTAGGCGACCGTCACCGGCGCGTGGTCCGACCAGCGCTCCTCGTGCGTCGCCGCCCGCTCCACCAGCCCCTTGACCGCGCGGGCCGCGAGACCGGGGGTGGCGACGTGCAGGTCGATGCGCCAGCCCGAGTCGTTGTCGAAGGCACGGCCCCGGTAGGACCACCACGAGTAGGGCCCGGCCTGGTCCGGGTGGAGCGCGCGCATCACGTCGGTGTAGCCGGCCTCCGCGTAGACCCGGTCGAGCCAGGCCCGCTCCTCGGGGAGGAAGCCGGCGGACTTGCGGTTGGCGCGCCAGTTCTTGAGGTCGGCCTCCCGGTGGGCGATGTTCCAGTCGCCGCACACCACGACCTCGCGGCCGTCCGCGGCGGCCCGCGCCCGCAGCCCCCGGAGGTACTCCAGGAACTCGGCCATGAACCGCTCCTTCTCGTCCTGCCGCTCGGTGCCGACCTCACCGGAGGGAAGGTAGAGGCTGGCCACGGTGACCCCGGGCAGGTCCGCCTCGACGTACCGCCCGCTTCCGTCGAACTCCTCGCTGCCGAAGCCGACCCGCACCCGCTCCGGCTCGCGCCGCGTGAGCAACGCCACTCCGGCCCTGCCCTTGGCCGCGGCGGGCGCGTACACGACGTGCCAGCCCTCGGGAGCCCGCACGGCCTCCGGGAGCTGGGACTCCTCGGCGCGCACCTCCTGGAGGCAGACGACGTCGGCGTCCGTGGCGGCGAGCCACTCGACGTAGCCCTTCTTGGCCGCGGCCCGCAGGCCGTTTACATTCACAGTGGTGACGGTGAGCATCCCGGCACCCTACCGAGGTTCGCCCCGGCACCCCGCCTCCGCATAGAAGTACCCTGATCCGCATGAACATGCATTCCCTGCGCCCGGTCGCCTTCGACCACCCCGACGCCGTCCAGCTCAACGACGAGGTCCAGCTCGAATACGCCGAGCGGTACGGCGACGACGGCGACGCCACCTGGCTCGACCCGGGCATGTTCGTCCCGCCGCACGGGCTGTACCTGCTCGCCTACGACGGACGGGGCCGCCCGGTGGCCTCCGGCGGCTGGCGCCCCCAGGACGCCAACGACGAGGCGTACTCCGACGGCGACGCCGAGCTGAAGCGCATGTTCGTCATCCGCGAGGCCCGGGGCCACGGCCTGGCCCGGCGCATCCTCGCGGCGCTGGAGGAGGACGCGCGGGCCGCCGGGCGCACCCGCATGGTCCTGGAGACCGGCACGAAGCAGCCCGAGGCGATCAACCTGTACGCCTCCAGTGGCTACGCCCCGTGCGCCAAGTTCGGCCTGTACCGCTTCGACGAGCTGAGCCGCTGCTACGCCAAGCCGCTGAACCCCGCCGCCGCGGCGGCCCGCCCCGAGCCGACCGCCGTCACCGCCTGACCGCACCCCCACCCGCATCCGCACCCGCATCCGGAGGACGACCGGTCATGCCGGACACCGCATCGCCGCGACCGGCCGGCGACGCCCCCGGGCTGTGGCGCCTGCACACCCGCGCCACCCCGCCCCGGCACGTCGCCGACCTGCACGTCGACGGCTCGGACTTCCCCTGGCTGACCGCCGCCTTCCGGCCCCTGGCCCCCTACGAGGAGCACCGCCCCCTCTTCGTCCGTCTCGCCGACCTGAGCGAGACCGAGGAGTGGGAGGCGTTCGACGCGTGCTGGTCGGAGCTGAACCGGACCCTGGCGCTCCACACGCCCGAGGGCGTTCCCGTCGCCGACTTCCTGCTGCATGTGGAGGACGACGACAGCCGCGCGAGCTTCCGCTGGATCGACGAGCCCGCCGAGGGCCCGCCGGCGTGAGCCCCGCCCGCTCGGGCCGGTGCGGCCGGCTCAGTCCACTCCGGTGACGAACTCCACGAGGGCCTCCCCCGTCTCCTCGGGCTGCTCCAGGTGCGGCAGGTGCCCGGCACCGTCGATCACCGTGAGGGTGGCGTGGGGGACCAGCCGGCGGATCGCCTCGGCGTCCGCGACCGTGGTGAAGGAGTCGTCGGCGCCGACCACGACCAGCACGGGCTCGGTCACGGCCGACAGCGTCGCCTCGTAGTCCGCTCGCTCCGCGCGGCCGCGCAGGGCCGCTGCGGCGCCCTCCGGGTCGGTGCCGCGCATCATGCGGAGCACGTGCGCGGCCGCGTCCGGCTTCGCCTCGACGTTGTACGGCGCGAGCATCCTGCCGATCACCTCGTCCGCGTACCCGCCCATCCCCTCCGCGAGCAGCCGCTCGGCCAGCGCGAGCCGGCCCACCCGGCCTTCCTCGGTCTCGGCCGGGTAGGAGGTGCCGGCCAGCACCAGTGCCCGCACCCGCTCCGGGTGCAGCCGGCGGATCTCCATGGTGATCTGGCCGCCCATGGAGACCCCGCCGACCACGGCGTCCGCGATGCCCAGGTGGTCGAGTAGGGCGACCACGTCCCCGGCGAACACCGGGAACGGTGTGCGCCCCGGCACCACCTGGCTCTCCCCGTACCCCCGCAGATCCGGCAGCACCACCCGGCACCCGGCCCCGGCCAGCCGCCGGGCCTGCGCCCGCCACAGGCTCCGGTCGAAGGGGTGCCCGTGCACCAGCACCACCGGCGTCCCGCCCTCCGGCCCCCACTCCTCGTATGCCAGCCGCACCCCGTCGACCTCGTAAGTCCCCATGCGGGCAGCGTAGATGAGCGGGCCCCGGCCGGACACGCGCTGTGCGGCGGCTCGGTCGGGCAGCCGGTTGCGGCGCGGGCGCAGGATGCGCTCGGTACCGGCCGCGAGGGTCGCCACGGCCACCGCCGCCTCTCCCCCACCGGGGCAGCCGCACCGGCGGGGCGAAGGCGCCCGGTGGTGCCGGTCGGACCGGGCTCTCGGCGGAGGCGGGGTCAGGGTGAGCTGGTGCTCGGTCCCGTCGAGGGTCACGTTCCGGCGCGCTCCAGCCCGAAGCCGCTCATCGCCACCTCCACGAACCCGCCCGGGGACGGGGAGGGCGGCCGGCCGCCGACAGCCGGCCTGCCTCGCGGTACAGGCCGGCCGTGGCCTCGCCCGACGGCTGGTGCTGCCCGTGCCGCACGCCGGCGGAGTACACGGCCACCGTGCACCCGGCCTCGGTGAGCCGCAGGTGGAACAAGGCCCGGAACGGCACCCGCCACCAGCGGAACCGCTCCAGGGCCCGCCCGTCGCCGGCTCGGCCCGGCGCCGCCGCCTCTCCCCGAACAGGCCGC
Organism: Streptomyces diastaticus subsp. diastaticus; assembly: GCF_011170125.1. Taxonomy (NCBI): domain Bacteria; kingdom Bacillati; phylum Actinomycetota; class Actinomycetes; order Kitasatosporales; family Streptomycetaceae; genus Streptomyces; species Streptomyces diastaticus. The sequence goes on from NZ_BLLN01000005.1 coordinate 2,705,056, forward strand.
TCCCTCTCCTCACGCGTCCGGTTCGGCCGCGCAGGCGAGGTCCCGCGCGGGCCGTTGCCCGGTGGTCAGGTACGTCGTCGGCGCAAGGGTCGGCGCCGAAGGGGTAGACCCCGTGGCCGCCCCGGTCGACGGTGACCAGCCCGGCCCGGTCACCGAACGCCCGCCGCAGCGCCTTCGCCCCGGCGAGCGGGGTGCCCGGGTCCCGCTCGTTCTGGACGAGGAGGAGGTTGGAGGGGCCCTGGTCGTCGACGCGCACGGGCTTCTCGACCCAGGAACGCGGCCGGAAGGCGCAGGGCCCGATGTCGGCCGTGGCGCCGCCGAGCAGGGGGTACCGCCCGCTGTCGGCCCGCACGTCACGCTGGTACTCCCGGATGGTGCGCGGCCACGGGGAGTCGCCGCAGATCACGGCGAACCGCGCGGACCTGAGCGCCTCCAGGCCGGGGAAGGGCGGCTGTTCCGGTACCGGCCCGCCGGTGTCGAGCGCCTGCCGGATCTCTGCCAGCTCCGGCATGTCGGCGTCGGCGTAGAGCCAGTCGTAGGTGATGCCCCGGAAGGCCGTTTCGTCCCGGCCCTGGACCGGCTCCCGCTCCAGCCGCCGGGCCAGCTCCTGGCAGGTCGCGCGCACCTGCCGCGGCGTGGTGCCGAGCCCGTACTCGGGGCGGGCTGCGACGTACGCCGCGAAGTCCGGGAAGCGGTCCTCCAGCCCGCGGGCGGACAGCCGCATGGCCCGGTGGTCGTACCCGCCGGGGCCCAGGTTGCTGTCGAGCACGATCCGGTCGCCGCGTCCGGGGAAGAGCGAGGCGTACGCGGTGCCGAGCTGCGTGCCGCAGGAGGCACCGAGGTAGGACACCCGCTCCTCGCCGAGGGCCGCCCTGATCCGGTCCATGTCGCGGGCGACGTCGGCGGTGCCGATGTGCGGCAGGAGCGGCGCCGAGGGGGAGGCGGCGCACCGCTCGGCGACCTGCCGGGCGCGGTCCGCCTCGCGGACGACGTCCCCCGGGGGTGTGCGCCCAGGAGGGCTCCGTGAGGATCCGTTCCAGAGCGCGGCCGGCGAGCTCGCGCAGACCGGTCGGATCCGGCAGGGGCGTCCCGGGTCCGCGGACGGGGCCGGCCGGCTCGCCGCCCGAGCACTGCACGGCGACGAGGCAGGGCCGCGGCCACCGCCCGCTGCGTCTCGGACGCGTCGACCTCCGCCTCGGCGCCGTCGAGCACCTGGAGGAAGGCGGTACGCACGGCCTCGCGGCGTTCCCTCTCGGCCACGCCCCCGACTCGCCGCAGAAGTCCCCCGCCGCGTCGTTGCCGAACGGCCCTACGCCCCAGGTCCCCGACAGCGGCGGCACCGAGAACCTCGGCGCCCCGCTCCCTGAGCCATGGGGCGAGCCGGCGCGGAAACCGGCACAGCAGAAAGCCCCTCCCAGGGTGACCCCGGGAGGGGCTCTTACTTGCGTGGACCTGAGGGGATTCGAACCCCTGACCCCCTCGATGCGAACGAGGTGCGCTACCGGACTGCGCCACAGGCCCTTGCAACGGGTGAAACTTTAGCACCCCGATCGGGGTGGTCGGTAATCCGGTGCTGGTGGCCGGGGTGGGGCTCATTCGTTGGCCGCGCGGGGGCGGTCGCCTTCGTCGTACTGGTCGAAGAGGGGGGTGCGGCCTCGTTCGCGGGAGCGGCGGGCGGAGGCGGCACGTCGGGCCGGGGCGGCCTCCGCGGGCTCCTCGGGGGCGTCCCCCGCGGGGGCCTCGCCGCCGCCGGTGTCCGGGGCGGCGCTGGAACGGGCGGAGCTCCAGGTGTCGGGGGCGCCGAGGTCGACCGGCGGGGTGGCGCGGGGGGCGACGGGGGCCGTGACGTAGGTGGGGAGGGGGACGGGGACGGGGTCCCAGCTGTCCCCGTCGGCCGGCAGGCGGCGGGCGCGCTGCTGGTCGACCCACTCGGCGTGGTCGGTCTGCTCGACCAGTGCTCTGCGGTCGGCGGCGAGCGCGGTGCGCTCGGGGTCGGGGGCCGGGGCGGGCTCCTCGGCCTCCTCGATCTGCTCGGTGGGGTGGTCACGGCGGCGGCCGCGCTCGCGTACGTGCTGGGCGGCGACCTCGGCCTGACGGCGGTCCATCGCGTAGACGAAGCGGCGGCGCTCCTGGCGGCGCAGGTAGGCGATGTAGGCGCTGAGGAGGATCGCGGGGATCGCGGGGGCCCACAGGAGGGCGAGGCCGCCCACGGCGGCGGCGACCGCGCCGAGGGTGAAGGCGACGAAGAGGAGCATCGTGGTGCGGCGGCGGCGCGCGAGGACCTTGGAGCGCCGGGCGCGCGCGGTGGCGCCGGGATCGGCCGGGCGGTGGGCGGGGACCTGCTGCGGCGCGGGCCGCTCCTGCCGGGGAGGCTGCCCGGGCCGGGGCGCGGTGCGGCGCGGCGGCGCGGGCTCCTCACGTACCGGGGGCATGGCGAAGGACCGGACGTCGACCGATCCGGTCCCGGCGTCCGGGGCGCGGGTCGCGCCGTCGGCCGGGTCGCCCTCGCCGGAGGGCTCGCCGGTGCCGGCGGCGCGGGCCTGGGCGGCACCCTTGGCGTAGCGCCGCTCCATCCCCGCGCGTCCGGACAGGAGCCGGATGGCGGTGCTGAAGCGTTCCGTCGGACGGGCTTCGTTCAACTCGTCCTGCCGACGGAGCCACATGGGCACCAAGTAGGCGGCCCAGGCCCCCACGATGACTGCGTAAATGAGGCCGCTGCTGCTCACGACTCACACGGTAGAGGGGTTTCGTCGGGGCCATCCGCCAATTGAACCGGTGTGTCGCACGATCTGGCTGATATCTCCAGAGTTTTTTCCTACAGATGTGATCGGACGATCGCACTCCGCGACAATCGGGTGATCGAACCCTAAAGAATTCGAACGCTTATTCGTATTTCCGTGATCACGGTTGTGGTGTGCGGATTTCGCGGCGGAGCGGTGGTTCCCGCCTCAGGCCGTGGGGTGGGGCCGGGCGCGGCGCCAGCGGCGCAGGACACCGTCGGGTACTTCCTCCGCCGTGAGTGCGAATACCAGGTGGTCGCGCCAGGCTCCGTCGATATGCAGATAGCGGGGGCGCAGCCCTTCCTCGCGGAATCCGAGTTTCTCGACGACACGGCGGCTCGGCCCGTTCTCGGGGCGGATGCAGACCTCGATCCGGTGCAGTCCGACGCCCCGGAAGCAGTGGTCGACGGCGGCTGCGACGGCGGTCGGCATCACGCCGCGCCCGGCGACGTCCTGGTCCACCCAGTAGCCGATGTGGGCGGAGCACATCGAACCCCAGGTGATCCCGGCGACGGTCAGCTGACCGACGAGGCGGCCCCGGTACTCGATGACGAAGGGCATCATGCGGCCCGCCCCGGCCTCCTTGTGCAGATGGCGGACCATCTGACGGTAGGTCGGGCGGTGGATGACGGGGCCGAAGGGGGTGGGCGGCGGGATGGTGGCTTCCCAGGGGCGCAGCCAGTCGCGGTTGCGGCGGTTGATCTCGCGCCAGGCCCGCTGGTCGCGCCTGCGGATCGGCCGGAGCAGCACGTCGCCCTCGCGCAGTTCCACCGGCCAGTACCGCGGGTTCAGCGGGCGCTCCCCGGGGCGGGCGGGCCGGCGGGGTGGTCGCCGCCCCGGATCTGGTCCACGGCGTGCGGCAGGAGGCGGCCCAGCACGGCGAGGCCGTCGCGGACGCCACCGGTGGAGCCGGGAAGATTGACGATGAGGGTGCGTCCGGCGAGCCCGGCGAGGCCCCGGGAGAGGGCGGCGGTCGGCACCTCGGGCAGGCCCTCGGCCCGGATGGCCTCGGCGATGCCGGGGATCTCGCGGTCCAGCAGGGGACGGGTCGCCTCGGGCGTGCGGTCGGTGGGGCTCAGCCCCGTACCGCCGGTGGTGACGACCACGTCGTAGCCCTCGGTGACCGCGGCGCTCAGGGCCTCGGCGACCGGGTCGCCGTCGGGGACGACGCGCGGGCCCTCGACGGCGAAGCCGAGGCCGGTGAGGGCCTCGGTGATGAGCGGCCCGCCGCGGTCCTCGTAGACCCCGGCGGCGGCGCGGTTGGAGGCGGTGACGACGAGGGCGCGAGGCGTCGACGGCGCGGCGCTCACGCGACGGTTCCCTCGGTGCGCCGCCAGGTGCCGGACTTGCCGCCGGTCTTCTCCTCGACGCGGACGTCGGTGATGACGGCGCCCTTGTCGACGGCCTTGACCATGTCGACCACGGTGAGGGCGGCGACGGTGACGGCGGTGAGCGCCTCCATCTCGACGCCGGTGCGGTCGGTGGTCTTCACGGTGGCGAGGATCTCCACCGCCTCCTCGGTGACGGCGAGGTCGACCTTGACGCCGGAGACGGCCAGCGGGTGGCAGAGCGGGACGAGGTCGGGGGTGCGCTTGGCGCCCATGATGCCCGCGAGACGGGCGGTGGCGAGGGCGTCGCCCTTGGGGACGCCCTCGCCACGCAGGAGTTCCACCACGCGGGGCGAGACGAGGACCCGGCCGCTCGCGCGGGCGGTGCGGGCGGTGACGTCCTTCGCGGAGACGTCGACCATGCGGGCCGCCCCGGCCTCGTCGAGGTGGGTGAGCCGGCCCTGCTCAGGGGGGCGGGGGGTGTCCCCCGGTGTAAACGCTGTCATGTGCTGTGCGACTCCCGGTCCGCGGCCCACCGCGCCCATGTCGGCCTGTGTGGGCGACCACCGTACCCGCACCGGGGTCCGGTCAGCCGAGCAGGACGACCTCGACCTCGCTGCCCCACGCCGCCCCGGTCGCCGCCTCGGGAAGGACGATGAGGGCGTCGGCGTGGGCGAGGGCGCCGATGAGGTGGGAGCCGGCGCCGCCGACGGGCCGCACCTCGGGCCGCTCACCACCGGTGTACGTACCGCGCAGGAACTGCCGCTTCCCCTCCGGCGAGGTGAGCTGCTCGGCCTCCTCGCCGGCGCCGTGCGGCGGCAGCAGGGTGGCGCGGACGGTGGGCCGGTGCAGCTCCTGCAACCCCATCATGGCGCGGATGGCGGGCCGGACGAAGAGTTCGAAAACTGACGTACGAGGAGACCGGGTTGCCCGGGAGGGTCAGGATCGGGGTGCGGTCGGGGCCGATGGTGCCGAAGCCCTGCGGCTTGCCCGGCTGCATGGCGAGGGTGCGGAAGTCCACGTGGGCCCCGTGGAAGGCCCGCCTCTTCCTCCTCGCCGTCCTCTCCCTCGCCCGGCTCGGCCCGCGCCTCCTCGGGCTCGGCTTTCCCCGGCGACGGCGGTGAGTGCCTCCTTGACCACGTCGTACGCGCCGACGCTGACCGCCACCGGTGGTGACGAGCAGGTCGGCGCGGGATGAGCTGGTCCTCGATGTGGCGCGGAGGGTCTCGGCGTCGTCGTGACGGCGCCGACGCGGTAGGCGATGGCGCCCGCGTCCCTGGCAGCGGCGGCCCAGCGCGAAGCTGTTGGAGTCGTAGATCTGACCGGCGGCCAGCTCCTCGCCCGGCTGGGCCAGTTCGCTGCCGGTGGACAGGACGACGACGCGCGGGCGCGGGCGGACCCGGGCGGCGGGGCGGCCGATCGCGGAGAGCAGCGCGATCTGCGGCGGGCCGAGGACCGTCCCGGCCTCCAGCGCGACGTCCCCGGCGCAGACGTCGCCGCCGCGGGTCCGCACGTGGGCC
>NZ_BLLN01000006.1 GCF_011170125.1 Streptomyces diastaticus subsp. diastaticus
CGTGGGCCGCGGGCCTGCGCGAGTTTCGCGAAGGACAGGACCTTGGGGCTGGCGACGTGCTTGGCCCGTTCGTACGCTCCTTCGGCCATGTCGACGGCCTCGCCGGGATGCCCGCGGAGGAACGCGGACAGGGACATGGTGGAGAGTACGTACGCGCCGACCTGGACGTCGCCGGCAGCGCGCGCCATGGCCAGGGCCTGGATGAGGTAGCGCTGGGCGGCGTCGTGCTGGCCGTTGTCGAACGCGGACCAGCCGACGACGCGGGACAGCTCGGCCGTCACCCGGAGCAGATCCTGGCGGACCTTCTCGCTGCAACTGCCCTGGAGCATGGGCGCGGCGCGGTCCCGCAAACAGACGGTGACGGAGGACGCTTTCCAGTTGCCGCCGCCGAACTTCGAGTCCCAGATGCGCGCGTCTTCGACGGCCTCCCACAGCTCGTCCAGTTCGCCCTGGCCCACGCGCCGGGCGCCGCGGTGCTCGGCGGGTGGAACGGCAGCGGCAGCGGGGACAGCGAGCCACCGGGTGGTCGGGAGGGCGAAGGCTCCAACGGCGAAGGAGCCGTGAAGGAAGTTGCGGCGGTCCACAAGTCTCCAGAAGGCGATGGCGCCGCGCACGGCGTCTGACGGGCTACGAGGAAAATCCAACCCGATCATGCCGGTCTCGCGGCGCGATCTCGTCATGGCGATCTCGCTCAAGTCGACGCGCCGCCCCAGGCGTTCGCCCAGCGCAGCGGCTATGCAAGCTGGTGCGGGGGCTCGCGGGATCATGCCTCGTTGTACCCAGTTGGTAACACTCGTATGGGTGTACTCGGTCGGTCTGCCTGCTTGTTCTGCGAGCACATTGACCCGCTTCGCGAGCGATTCGTAGCTAGCGCCAGACGCCGCCACGAGCCGTTCTAAGTCTTCGTTCGGCTGCCAGTCCCGCTCCTGCCACCGTGCCACGCGCACCTCCTTCGCCGGGCCCTCTGCACCCGTGCGTCCGCTCGCCCGGGAGCCTTCCGTGCGGCCGTGAGGGGGGGCTCACAAACGGGCTGAGTTTGTGATGTGTGAGCCCCCATTGTGAGCTGTCGGCGGCCGTCCTGACAGAGCTTTACTCAGTGCAGAAGGGCCGATCACGGCATCACCTCGGCGACCGGGGGCCTCCCTTCTGCCGACAGGGATACGGCGTTGCCCCGCCGAGACACTCACAACGTCACCGCCTCTCTTCAGGAGAGCATCATGGCCGTTCCGCTTGACCACAGCTCCGCTGTCGACTACACCGCCCTGCGCAACTTCGCGGCCCTCCGCGGACAGCTGCGCGTCTCTCTCACCCCCCGCTGCAACATCGCCTGCTGGTTCTGCCACAACGAGGGCGACATCCCGCCGCCGGTCACCCGGGCGAACCGGTCACTTCAGCCGCGGATGAAGCAGTTCTCCGCCGAGAACTACCTGACCTCGATCGAGGCACTGGCCGGTGCGGGACTCAAACGGGTGTACTTCACCGGCGGGGAGCCGTTGACGTCACCGCTGGCCCGCCCTGTCCTGGAGAACCTGCCGGACCTGGGGGCCGACGGCTCCTACACCCTCATCACCAACGGCACCCGTGTGCGCTATCACCGGTCGTGGCTGGCCGGCACCCGCCTGGACAAGGTGAAGGTGTCGCTGCACTACTTCTCGGACGAGTCGATACGCGCCATCGCCAATACCCGTATCAGCATTGATGCCGTTCTGGACGGCATCGAGCAGGCCCGGGGCATCTTCCCGCAGGTGGAGCTGAACTGCTTGCTCCAGCGGGAGAACGAGCATGAGATCGGCTCCATCCTGGAGTTCTCGCTGAACCGGCGCCTGCCCGTGCAGTTCATCGAACTGGTCAGCACCGACTTCAACGAATCCCGCGCCTCCTCGGCCGTCTCTGCGGACGCGCTGATCGCCCATCTGCGGACGCTCACGGCCGACGAACGCACCGAGGTCACCGGGGTCGGCCAGGGGCGGCGGGTGTTCCGCGTCGACGGAGTCGAGATCGACGTCATTCACCGCAACCTCGGCCGCCACCACGTCGGGCAGTGCGGAGCCTGCCCGAAGCGCACGCACTGCGTCGAGGGATTCTGGGCCCTGCGCCTGGACCACACCGGCAGCCTCCAGCCGTGCCTGCTCCGCGACGACCTACGCCTTGACGTCACCTCGCTCGTGAACCACCCCGGGCACCTTGCCGAGACCACCGCGAGCCACGTCAGCGCCTTCACCGAGGGGTCCCTGTGAACAGTATCGGCACGCCCTACCTGCCGACCCAGAACGACGGAAACGGCCCCTTCATCGTCCTGGAAGGCGTTTCGGGCATCGGTAAAACAACGCTCGCGGCCGTCCTGCGCGACCGCCTGAGCGCCACCACCCTCCACACTCTGCCCGCGCCCCACAACGGCTGGTCCGTCACAGTCAACGCGGTCCTGCGTCCCCTGCCTCAGTTCGCCTTCTACCTCTCCGGGCTGCTCCACGCCTCGGACCTGATCCGGCAGGCCCGCACCCTGGGCCCGGTCGTAGCCGACCGGTACGTCTCCTCCGTGACAGCGTGCCACGCCGCAGTGCACCAAGTGCCGATTGAGGCGGTCGTCGAGCGACTCCTCCCCTTCCGCGAGTACCTGGTCAATCCAACCCGTACCTTCTACCTCACCTGCACCGAGCAGAGGCTGCGCGAGCGCCTGACCACCAAGCAGGACATCAAAGCGGACGATCACGAACTCCTCTCCGTCCCCGGCCGGCTGACCAGCTTGCTGGCGAACTTCGAGCGCGTCGCGGCCCAGGACACAAGTGCGGTGTGCCTCGACACCAGCGAGGCGACCCCCGAAGACCTGGTCGACATCATCCTCAGCCACCTGGAGCACCCGCGTGCTTAACCCGATCGACACCGCATCGGTGATCCGCGAAGGCGGCGCCGTCGGCATCCACCGTTCCGACCTGCACGAAGGCGTCGCCTGGTGGCTGGGCTCATGCCTGGTCGTGACTCACCAGGTGCGCCGTCTGCTCGTCGCCCACAGCGGCAGCCCTCTGATCGCCGCCTACGCCGACCGCCTGTGCAGAGGAGCCGTCAACGCCCGGCACTACGCCTGCGAGGTCACCACTATGGGCGCCCGAACCGAGGAGGAGTTCCTCTCCGCGCTGCAAGAGGCGCCGGTGGCCGGGGCGTGGCTGTCCGACTCCGACGGGCACGTACGCATCCGGCTCCACGGCCCCGGCGGTGAAGCCCTCCAGGAGGCCGGCCTCGCGACCATCCGCGACATGATCAGCGGTGACCTGGTGCCCATCCCGGTCAACGACCGCGCGAGGGGCACGATCAGCCCCTGGCAGCCGAAGGAGGGCCGGACGTGATCGACGCCGCCGAGATCATCTCCGCAGGGCACGGCATCCTCTTCGTCACCCTCGACTCGCTGCGCTACGACGTTGCCCAAGACGCGCTCGGCTCCGGGCTCACGCCGCGGCTCGCCGCTCATCTGCCGGGCGGCCGGTGGGAGCGCAGGCAGACGCCGGGAACGTTCACCCTTCCGGCCCACATGGCGTTCTTCTCGGGCTTCCTTCCCAAGCTGCCCCAGCCCGTCCAGCCAACCCGCCTCTGGGAGTGCCGCCCACCGGCCTTCAAAACTGTGCCGGCCGAGACGTTCCTGTTCGACGCCCCGAACCTCCTGGCCGGCCTCAAGGCGCACGGCTACCGCACCCTGTGCGTCGGTGGCGTCACCTACTTCTCCCGAGAAACCCCGCTGGGCTCCGTCCTGCCGGACATGTTCGACGTGGACCGCTGGCGGCCGGAGTTCTGCTCCCCTCACAGCGACTCCACCCGCCACCAGGTGGACGAAGCCCTCGCCCTTGCCGACGCGTGCAACAAGCAGCCGCCGTTTCTCTTCGTCAACGTCTCGGCGACCCACGTCCCCCACGGGCATTACCTGGGCTCCAGTACGGACACGGCCGCCTCGCAAAGAGCAGCGCTCGCGTACGCGGACACCCACCTCGGGCGCCTCCTCGACGGCCTCAAGCAGCACGGAACCTGGCTGGTGATCATGTGCGCCGACCACGGGGACGCCTACGGAGACGACGGCTTCAACGGGCGAGGCATCGCCCACCCGGCCGTGTTCAACGTCCCCTACGCCGCGTGGGTCCATCGCTAGGCGCTACCATCCCGCGATGGCCAACACCCCGCATGCATCCGTCATCGTGGCCCGGGACGCCCAGGGCAACATCGCACTCCTCAGCTCACACTTCCCCCAGCATGGTGGCGAGTACCTGTTCCTGCCCGGCGGGCGGTTCGAGAACGACGAGACGCCCCTGGAGTGCGCTCAGCGGGAACTCCTGGAGGAAGCGGGCGTGACCGGCGCACGCTGGGAGCCGCTTGGCTCCTTCACTCCCACCCTCGCCTCCCCGGCGAGGGTGCACCTGTTCCTCGCCGAGGAACTGACCCTGGGGCCCCAGCAGCTCACCCCGAGCGAGGCCGACTTCAAACTCACCTGGTGGCCGATGCACGAGGCCCTGGCCGCAGTGCAACGCGGCCAGTTCCTGCTCCCCGCGGGCCCCCTCGCCCTCTTCCTGGCAGCCCAGCACTCATCCACCGCCCCGCAGGGAACTGGAACGGGCAACGAGATAGAGCAGAACATCACACAGAACGACGCGGTGCGTTCCCGGCCAACTCTGACGCCAGTCGACCTCACGTGATGGCGGTCCGGTGCCACGGCCTGGGCCCTCGTCGCGACGCTCGCCGCCGAAGGCCACGGCGAGAAGGCCGAGCACACCATCCGGACCACCATCGACCAGCTCGTCACGTCGGGTACCTCACCATCGCCGGGCCGGAGCTCCAGACACTGCCTGAGCAGATGCCCGATGTGGCGGCGCCGGCCCCGGACACCGAACGGCCCCCTCCCGTCCGGTGCGCTGGCTGGCCCGGACCTGGCTGGCGCTCTCTGATGCTGATGACCGGGCCCTGGCGCCTCTGCGGGTGCTGCCCGCTGCCTCACCCGCTCTGGCCGGCGCCGTCTCGGCCGCCGTACTGCAGATCCACCCGGCCTGGTACCGGGGCCGCATCGCCTGCATGGAAATCTCGCTCGCGACGGTCCTCGCCCTGGCGCTCTGCGGCCGACAGGCCCACTGGGTGCTGGGCGCACGGCAGTTGCCCGCCGAGGCACATGCGTGGGTGTGGACCGAGAACGGCGCATTCGGGCTGTCCGGCCGCGACCGCCCCGACCCCCGCCGCCCCTGGGTCGGCACCCTCGCCACACCTCCCGTACCGCACCCCCGAAAGGGTGAGCCGTAAGGCGCCATGTTGACGCCCTCAGGGGTTGACCTGCTGATCTGCACAACACCGCAGGCAATCCCCGTGCGCCGGAGCCACGGCCCGCCATACACCGGAGGAGTGACAACACCCACCCCGCCCGACGTCCCCGTCATGCGCCTGGCCGATGACAGCCGCCCCACCACCGGCATAGGCCGAACCGCCCGGCGGATGCCCGCCGTCCTGGCCCGCACCGCCCGCCTCGCCTGGCGCGCCGACCGCCCAGCCGTGGTCTGCATGGTCGTCGCACAAGTCACGGCCGCCGCCCTCGCGGCGCTCGCCCTGACCGCGACAACCGCCGTACTCGCAGCCGGCCTCGACATGGCCACCGCCCACTCCACAGGCCGGCCCGTTGCACCCCTGCTCTCGGCAGCAACCACGCCCTGCGTCACCCTGGTCCTCGCGCTCGCCGGAGCCGCCCTCGCGGACGCGGCCGCCCGCGCGGCCGCAGCCCGACTCGGCCCGAAGTGCTCACGCGAAGCCGACCTCCAGGTCCTCGACGCCGCCGCCCGCGTCGAGCTGATCGCCTACGAGCACCCCGGCTTCGAAGACGCTCTCGACGCCGCCGGCAAGGGCGCCGAAAGCGCCCGCGACCTCGTCGCGGACGCCCAGAGCCTCATCTCGACCACCGCCCGCCTCGCAGCCGTCGCACTCGTCCTCGCCACGCTCGACCCGTCCCTCCTCGCCCTGCTCCTCCTCGCGGCAGCACCCCGCGCCGTCGCCTCCCTGCGCGCCGCCCGCCTCGAACACGCCGCCGTCCACGCCTCCCGCGCGGACTCCCGCCTCCGGCAGTCCCTGCGCGGCTACAGCACCGACCGCAACACCGCCGCCGAAATCCGCGCCTCCGCCATGGGCCCCTTCCTCAGCACCCGCTACCGGCAGGTCTCCGACCGCCTCGAACACGACGTGCTCACCGCCGCCCTCCGCTCCCTGCGCGTGCAGCTCACCGGCGACGCCGCCTCCTCCCTGGCCCTCGCCGGCTGCTTCGCCGCCCTCGCCTGGATGGTCACCGCCGGCCGCATCGACCTCGCCGCCGCAGGAACCGCCCTCTTCGCCCTCCGTACCGCCTCAGCCGCCCTGACCACACTCACCCGCGCCGCCGCCCGCGTCTTCCGCACCGGCCTCTACCTGGACGACTGGTCCGCATTCCTCACCGACGCCGACCACCACCGCACCCGCAGAGGAACCCTCCAGCTCCCCGCCGGACCACCCACGCTCATCACCGCCCGCAACATCACCTTCACCTACCCGGGGGCCGACCGGCCCGCCCTGGACCAACTTGACTTCGACCTCCGCTCCGGCGAACTCGTCGCCGTCATCGGGGAAAACGGCGCCGGCAAATCCACCCTCGTCCAGCTCCTCACCGGCCTCTACCTCCCAGACACCGGTACCGTGCGCTGGGACGGCCTCGACCTGGCCGACATCGACCCGGCAAGCGTCTGGGCAAAACTAGCCCTCACCCCCCAGGACTACACCCGCTGGCCCCTCACCGCACGGGAGAACATCCACCTCGGAACACCCCGGCCAGAAGGCGACCAAGCCGTCATGGAAGCCGCCCGCGCCTCCGGCGCCGACACCGTCCTCGCAGCACTCCCCCAGGGCCTGGACACCTCCCTGGCACGCTCATGGTGGGGCGGACACGACCTCTCCGGCGGCCAATGGCAACGCCTCGCCCTCGCCCGCTCCTTCCACGCCGACGCCCCCGTCCACATCCTCGACGAACCCACAGCAGCCCTCGACGCCCGCGCCGAACACCAAGTCCTCCAGCGATTCCGCGCCCTCACCGACGCACGCGCCGGCCTCTTCGTCACCCACCGCCTCGCCTCAGCCCGCATCGCCGACCGCGTAGTGGTCCTCCACCACGGCCGCGTCACCGAATCCGGAACCTACGACGAGTTGCTACACCAGCCCGGCAGCCGCTTCGCCGAGCTACACCAACTCCAAAGCGGAACCGAACTGGTCCAGTGACCAGCGTTCGGTGTTCAACGTCCCCTGCTGAGGGGCCGCTGATCGATTCCGCGCGTTCCCGGCCGGGCCGGATCACCCCAGCCCTAGAATCGGACCGTGCACGTAGGCCAGCGGGCCCCCTCAACGCCTCTGAGGGGGCCCGCTGGATTCGCTGGTGGTTCCGTGATCTCCGATTTCCTCGTTCAGTGATGCCCGCGGCTATTCCGCAGGAACATCGCCCAGGAAGGCGCTCCAGGCATCGCCGCTGACGGCGAACCCCCGGATGCTCGTGTCCTTGGAGTCGCGAACGCGGACGCTGCCTGGCGTGGCGGCAACCTCTACGCAGTTGCCGGAGCCTCCGCTGCTGTAGGAACTCTTCCGCCACTCGATGTGGTCTGCGGTGTTGGTCACGGGGTGACCCCTTCGTTTCCGAGTTTGTACAGGTATTCCGGAGTCTCCTCCGGGGCCAGCGCAAAGCTGGACATCGTGGAGAACGCTCGGGCGAAGCGTTCGATCTGGGCAGGCTTGTCGCTGGTGCTGAGGGCTCCCCAGGCGGTGTCCGTCTGGACCACCGGCCGCAGAGGTTTCCTCAGGTTCAGGACTGCGAAGTCGTGCGTGGCGCGGTAGCCGCCACTGTTGAGGGGGAGGACCTGGATGCTGACGTGCGGAAGGCGGGAGAGCATCGCAAGTTCGTCCCACTGCTTGCGCATGATGTCTTGCCCTCCGACTCTCGCTCGTAGAGCTGCCTCACTGAGGATGGCGTGGATGTACACGGGTTTCGGCTGTCTTTGCAGGACTCGCCGCTTGCGCTCGGCGCGGAGTTGGACGTGGGTGCGGATGAAGGTGTTCGTGGTGTCCGCAACATTCTGCTCCGCCTCGTAGAGGGCCTTGGCGTAGTCCTCGTGCTGAAGCAGTCCGTGCACGATCCCGGGGTGGTAGAGGTTGATCGATTCGGCGTCGGCCTCCAGGCCGACGAAGGCCGTCATGCTGGGCGACATCACGGGCCTGAAGGCCGTGGTCCAGTCCTCGTTGCTCCTGTCCTTCGACCAGAGCTCCATCACCCGTTCCTGCTGTTCCAGGTCATCGATTCCGTAGAGCTCTATCAGGGCTTTGAGCACAGGCTTCGTGCGGATACGGGCCTGACCGTTCTCGATCCGGACGAGGGTGTGCTCAGAAATCTTGAAGGGCTTGATGGACGGATGCGCCACGACGAACTTCCGTGTCATGGGCCGGCCGTCCACGAAGACCCGCTCGCGGGCCCCCTTGAGGTACAGGCCCAGCTCCGCACGGTTGGCTCCGCCGCTGCGCTCTTGACGACCCATGGCCCGAACTTCCCCTCTCAGTGACGCCCAGACAGATTGTGGCATCGCGCTGCACATTGAGCGCCAGCCCAGCACATTCGCGCATATGCCATCTCAACTGCAAGCGCAATTGCGGTTGCAGTTTCGGTTGCAGCTCACTGGCCGCGCCGCCCACGGTAGTTCAACAGGCGCTCAACACGTACCGGGACCGGCATAAGTCTTGGACTGCCGCATAGCGTCTGCTTTCACTTCATTCCGTGCGCATTCCCCGGCCCTGGAGGCTCCGATGGGTACTGAGCAGGTGGCCGCCTGGCCGAGCTGCCGCGAGGCGGCCTGGGACGCCATCCCGTCGTACGAGCCGCCCGCGCTCTCGGAGGCGGACGAGCAGTTGGTCGACGCGCTCCTGAGCAGAGCACGGGTCGAGCTAGTCGACGGTGAGGCCGGCGCCGGGCCTGGTGACGGCTGGAAGCCCCGGCTGCCGGTACCGTCGCCTCCGGCACCGGTGCTGACCCGGCCGACCGCCGTGGCGGAGAGGATCGGCCCGCAGAGCTGGGGCGAGTGCGGGCCCGTCGAGCACTGGCACCTGCGTCGGCGCCGGGCCCGGATGTACGAGAACCGTGCGGGCGAGTTCGCGCGCCCGCCGGTCGTGCTCTACGCCCAGGCCAGCGTCGCGAGCGCGATGAACCGACCGACCAGGACGCTGGCTCACGTGCGGATGTGGTCGGAGGGCCGGTTCGGGGTCGTCGGCAACCTGTGGGACCAGCCCGGCTCCCGAGTCCAGCTCGACGAAGCGGTGCGCTGGTGCAGGCGTGGTCTCGCCCACGGCATCGTGGCGCTCTCCCCTCAGAGCGTCGCGGACACCCCCGCCGCGTACGAAGCCTGCCTCGACCGGCTCGAAGGGCCGGGCCACTTCATGCAGCACCCGCCGGTCGACTGGCGGCTGATGTGACAGCGCTCACGGCCGACCCCAAGGCCATCGCCGCGATTGCCGCCGACCAGCCGCCGTCCGAGGAACCAGCGGACCGGCACCTCCTCGCACTGATCCGGGCCCTGCTGGCGACCGAGAAGGCGGGAGGGGAGGCGCGGGCCGCGATGCCCCTCGGCGGGACCTTCGACCTGGTGGTCACCAGCGACGGCATGGCCGCCGCGCGGGCTCTGCGCGCGATGGACGAGGTCCAGGGCGTCACGGCCGGCGTGGTCCGGCTGCCGGCGCCGGGCCTGCTGCTGTGGTGCGTGCCGCCCGGTACCGCCGCCGGCTGGGCCGGGCACCCGGCGGCGCTGTGCGTCGGGGCTCCGTACGCGGTGCCGCTGCCCGGCCCCGGCGCGGACTCGGGCCCCGGCCCCTACTGGGCGCGGCCCTTCGCCGCCGCGCAGCGGGTGCCGCCCGGGCCGCTGCGGGCGCTGCTCACCGAGTACGGGCCGCCGCCGCCCCACGACCGCGTCGCCGCCAGCGGGCTGATCACCATCAGCCCCTCCTGATCCTCCCGGCCCCCGGGTCGACCGCCTCCGTCCCCCCGTCGGAGCGTCCCCGGCGGGCCGGGAGTCCCAACTCGAAAGGCCCACCCCCATGGACCACCCGCCCCTTTTCCTCCTCGGCAGGGCTCTGAGAGCCGCCCGCCTCGGCAACAGCGACATGCGCGGGTTCGGAACGCCGAACGTCGTGGCGCGCCTCGACCGGACCGCGCTGGCGGCGTACGTCCGGGCCCCGGTGAAGACCCCTCCCGAGGTGCTGCTGGAGCTGCTGGGTGTGGAGCCGGTCGCCGTGGTGCGTGTGATGGCCTGGGACCGCGGCGGCGTGCCGTGGGTGACCTGCGCCCTGCGGAGCGACGCCGCCCGGGCCCTGGCGCGCCGTGTGCTGGACGCGCTCACCGACGCGCAGGCCGCCGCGCTTCGTCTGGGCGACGCTATCGACGCCCTTGCGCCGGTGGGGGGCCCGGAAGAGGCCGACGTCAGCGCCACGTCGTACCGGCCGGGCGCCGTCACCGTGGACATCCCGCCCGCGTCCATGCACTTCCTCCCGCGCATCGTCACGGCCACGGAACCCGACCGGGTCGAGATCAGCCAGCACCCCCTCGGGGGGCTTCACGTCGAGTTGACGGTCGACCAGGCTGACCGGCTCACCACGGCGCTGCTGTCGGCCGCGGCGCCCTCGGCCGAGCCCGGGGAGCAGGGGACGGCCTCGTGAGCGCCGCCAGCATGATTGCCGTCGAACAGGCCGTGCCGTGGCCGGCCGTGCAGCGGGTGGAACGGGCTGCGGTGCGGATCGACACCGTGCAGGTCTGTCTGCCCCCGCCGGCGATGTGCCTGCCCGACTTCCGGTCCTGGGCCGCGCACCGGATGAACCGGACGCCCCCCGCCGGCCGTGTGTACGAGGTCCCGGAGGCGGTGGTGCACTGGTACGCGCCGGTGTCGGTCCTCAAGCGCGGCTGCCTGGCGCCGGGTACGGACGCCGACCGGTACATGATCGCCGGCCAGCTCAGGTTCATGCTCTGGCAGATACGCCGTGAGCGGCTGGTCTTCCACCTGGTGCCCGAACCGACCGCCGGCGCCGGCCACCTCGACGGGCTCACGGCCTACTACGAGGCAGGCGACGCGGACCCGCTCCTGGTCTACGACCGCCTCCACGAGGTCACCGCCGTGTCCCCGGCATCCCGCACCACCGCCGCCGGCGCCTTCACCGAGTTCGAACGCGCCGCCCTTCCCGACTTCACCGGCGCGGTCATGCTCCAAAGCCACCTCAACAGCGTCTCCCCGGAGTAACCCATGGCCCTCACTGCCCCGTTCGGCCCCGGCCCCAGTCGTCCCCTGCCCGCGGTGAAGACGACGCTCAGCCTGGCCGAGGCGCGGGACCTGGACACCGGCTCCCCCAAGATCGAGGTGGTGAGCCTGACGGTCCCGCCGCCGATGATCCGCCAGCCGGCGTACCACACCTGGGCGCGCTCACGCGTCGCCTCGCCCTGGCCGATGCGCACCCACCAGCCGGTCGGCGTCGTCCACTGGTACGCCCACCCCGCGACCCTCGCCCACGCGTTCTCCCTGCACAAGGAGACCGGCGACCCGTCGCACTACCTGCCCAGGCCCGAGCCGGAGCAGCGGCTGCTCCTCCTGCGGCAGATCGACCACCTGCGGCACCTGATCACGCTCGGCAAACTGGGCATCCGCCTCTTCCCTGCCGGGACCGAAGCCTCGCCGGACGCTGACGGGGTCACCCTCTACCACCGCCACCAGGGCCAGTCGGTCCTGGCGCACGACATCGGGCCGTCGGTCCGCGAGATCGCCGACGTCTCGCGGCCCGACGTCCTCGGCTGGCTGAATCAGATCCGCGAAGCCGCCGGGCCCCCCGAGGAGGGCGCCGAACTACTGGCCGAGCAGTACCGGGCGATGGCCAAAGCGGTGTGCGGGCCGGGCTGGCGGTGCCCGCACACGCCCTGCTGCCCGGACCCGTCCGCCCCCGACGCCGAGGCCGCAGAGCTGCTGATCGTCCACGACGAGCAGGGGTGGGGACGCCGCTGTAACGGCGTCTTCAGCTTCGCCGACTCCGGACGCCTCGGGCCCGGTGGCCAGGTCGTCGCGCCGCACCGCCCTCTCCCCCGCACCACCCGCTGACAGGAATGCCGTACATGAAGCCGATGACCGCCACCGACGTCCTTCCGGCGTCCGTCCCGCCCGACGGCCTCCAGAGCTGCGCCGGGGACGGCCAGTTCACCAGGGTCCGCGCCGGAACGCGGAGCCTGCTGCGGGCCCTGTTCGGAGTGGGTGACTCGGACAGTCCCGGCGAGGAGCTGAGCAGGCTGCTCGCCACCGAGATTCCCCGGGCGAAGCTGCGGCCGATGGACCGGGAGGCGTCCACGGTCGAGCTCACCGTGCCCGCGGGCGATGACGCGCGGCTCGCGCAGCTCGCCTACACGCACCTGGACGAACCCCGCCGCGCGCTGCTCTGTCTCCAGGTCGCCCTGCGCACCGTGGGGCTGGCCGTGCCCACCGAGGCCCGTCCCGCGGAGAAGGTCCGGGTCGGCGCCCTCGACACCCGGGGCCTGCTCTCCCTTCTCCCTCCTCGGCATCAGCACGCCTGCGCCGTCCAGGTGGCGACCAGCCACGGCTGGTCGCGGGAGAGCTGCATCGCGGCTGCGGACTTCCTCGCCGACGGCGACCAGGGCGTCGTCTCCGCTCTCGCGGCCGCCGTCGACCAGCTCCTGGCCGAAGCCGGCGTGAGGGCGGTCACCGACGCCACCCCCGCAGGCGCATGCACCACGGCCACGTACGAGACCGTCCTCCCCTCGGAAGCGGCCCGGGCCCTCGCCGGGAGCCTGGAACTGCGCGAGGTCCAGCGCGATGCCCGGTAGCGCGAAGACCGCCCTGGTCCTCGGCCTGGGCATCGGCGGCACGATCGCCCTGGCGCTGCTGGGCGCGTTCGCCTCGCTCGTGCGCGCCGTGGCCCGCGCGGAGAACGAGGAAGACCCCGGCCGCCAGGAAGGGCTGCGGAGATGACGTACGCCGCCCGGCGCGCCGGAGAGACACCACTGCCCCTCGCCATCACGGTCGACGATGACGGCGTCCGCTACACCGACGCCTTTCACAACGCCGTGATGCGCGACATCGACAGCGTCCTGTGGCAGGCGACCGGACCCGCCGACGGCCCGCCCGTGCACGGCGACCCGCTCCACCCCGGGCGGCAGCGCGACGCCATGGAACACCTGTGGTGCGCAGAGTGCGGCCGCCCGCCCGGGCGGACCGGCGACGGCGTGCCGTGGGTCCTCGCCGCCCCCACGCCCGCGCCCACCTGGGAGGGCGTCTATGCCGAGGTGCCGCCCATCTGCGACACCTGCCTCGACCGTGTTCTGGGCACCTGCCCCTCCCTTCGTGCCGGCCACGTCGTGCTGCGCGTCCACGAGGCGCCCGTCGTCGGCTACCGCGGCACGCTCCACCCCCGCCCCAAGCAGACCGGCCAGCCCGAGGCCGACACCTTCGTCCCCCTCATCAGCGACGACTGCCGCTACCTCATCGCAACCTCTCTCGTGCGCCAGCTGTTCGGCTGCACGGTGATCACCAGCCACCACCCCTAGACCATCCCGGGCCGCCCCCTCCCTTCGTGCCGCGGCCCGGGAACCGAGGGCACCGCACCCTGGCAGGGGCGCGGTACCCGCACGGCCGCCGCGCCCTGGCCGGGGCGCGGCGGCCGCCACCCCGCCGAGTCCCCGTCAACCCGCCCGAGGAACGCCTTCCCGTGTCCGACTTCACCACCGACGCCGCCCGGGCCACCGCGCTGGGCCGCGTCCTCGGCGCCCGCCTGCGCCACCTGCGCACCGACGCGGGCACCAGCCTCGACGCTGTCGCCCGCCGCCTCGGCGTCAGCAGCCACACCATCGGCCGGATCGAGCGGGGCCTCCACCCGCCGCGCGAGGACCAGATCGCGCGCCTCCTCGACCACTACCAGGTCCCGGACGACGAACAACGCGCGGCCGCCGAGCTGCTCAGGCAGGACCAGACCAGCGAGGGGCAGTACCAGGTGGCCGACGCGCTCCCCGGCTGGCTCGCCCGGGCCACCGGCGTCGAGCGGACCGCCTCCCACCTCCACGCCTACACCCTCCACCACTTCCCCGCGCCCGTGCAGACCCCGGAGTACGCCCGGGCCCTCGCCGGCGCCGCCTACCCGGAACGGTCCCTGGCCGCCAACGCGGACCACATCCTCCGGCGCGTCGACCGGTCCCGCCTCCTCAAGCTCAGCCCGCGCGCCACCTGCGTCGTCATCATCGACGAAGCCCTCCTCCTTCGCGCCCCCGCGGATGCCGCGGTGCACCGCCGGCAGCTCCAGCACCTCCACGCGCTGACCGCCGACAACCACAACGTCCACATCGGCATACGCCGGCTCTCCGCTCCCGCGCCCATCCCGCTGCCCTCCCACGGCTCCGTCACCTACTGCGCGCGGGGCCGCGGCCCGGACGACGACCTGGTCCTCGCGGAGACCCTCCACGGCGCCCACCACTTCGCCGCCAGCGTGGCCGCCGAGTACCGCGAAACCCTGTTCCAGCTCACCCGGTGCGCCACCGACCGCCCCAAGACCCTCGCCATCCTCCAGCGGCACATCGACCACCTGCCCGCACCGGCCCGCATCTGACCCCGGACCGCCCAGCACCGGCTGCTCCACTCCCCCTGACCAGGAAGGACCACCGCATGGACGACACCCTGACGATCATGTCCATGAACATCCGGGACGGCGCCCATGGGCACCTCGCCGAACTCGCCGCCCTGATCGCCGCGCAGGACCCCGACATCGTCGGGCTCCAGGAGGCCAAGGGCTGGCGGCGCCCCTGGTACTCCCCCCTTCGCCACGGAAAGGCACTGCGCACCGTGATGGAGGCGACTGGCCTGCGGGTGGCCATCTACACGCCCAGCCGCACCCACGGCTGCGACCTCGTCACCCTCGTCAGCCCCCGCATCCAGCCCACCGGATACCGGCGAAACGTCGGCGAAGGGCACCTTCACCACGGGGCGTCCCGGTTCCGGTTCACGCTCGAAGGGCGGCCGAAGGAGGAGGTCTGGGAGCACCTGAACACCCACTTCTCCCCCTTCTCGGGAGCCCACCGGCTGATCGAGGCCAGTTGGCTGACCGAGTACGCCGGGGCCCCGCGCCGCCTCCTGACCGGCGACCTGAACTCGGACCTCCCCGAAAAGTGGGGCGGCATCGCCGACCCGCTGAACTGGGACGGACTGATCCCCCCGAACCTGCGCTCACGGCACCTGCGACCCGGCCCCGGACACCAGCCGTCCGACCGAGACGCCACGGCCCTGCTGATCGAAGCCGGCTGGCGCAGCGCACACCTCGACCACGTCCGCCAGGCCACCGTGGGCCACTGGCACGGCAGCGAGAGCTGGGAGCACGCGCCGGACCACATACTTGTCAGCTCCGACCTCGCCGCCGATGTCCTGCGCCACGAGACGCTCAGGCCCCCTCCGGGCGTGGAACCCTTCAGCGACCACCACGCCATCGTCGCCACCCTCGCCATCTGAACACGCCCCGTCGGGGCAGAGCGCTCGCGCAGCGTTCGCCCCGGCGCCACGACCGAGTCCTTGCTACCGCGCCCAGCGGGACGCCCGGCTCGACACCACCGGGAGAACCGCACGTGACCACCGCCCGCATCGCGCTCTTCAGCATCGACCACGCCCTCACCGACCGACAGACCGCCTTCGAACTGTGGGCCGGGGAGTTCGCCGCCGAGTACGCCGATGAGGTCGCTGCCAACTGCCCCGAGATCGAGCCGACCTGGCTGCGGGTCGCTGACCGCGCCTGTGCCGACCGCGTCGAGTACTTCACGCTGCTCCGCGCCCGCTATGGCCTGGACCGATCCGTCGACCACCTCCACGCCGGCTACCGGCGCCGCCTCGCGGAGCTGGTCCCCCACCGGCCCGAGGTCACCGCTGCCCTCACCGACCTGAAGGAGGCGGGATGGACTCTGGGGGCCATCACCGGCGGCGAGCGCGCCACCCAGATCCGCAAACTGCACACCGCACAGCTCGATCACCTCGTCGACGCGGTGATCACCACCGGTGACTCCGACCTCTGCGAAGCCAGGGGCGATCTGATGCGCAAGGCCGTCGAGGACCTCGATGCCGCCCCCCATGCTGAGGTCTGGCTGGTCAGCGATTTCGCGACCGATGTCGTCGGGGCGCACACCGCCGGGCTCGGCTCTGTCTGGATCAGCCGCGGCCGGACGCTCGCCCCCGGCGATCCGCAGCCCGAACGCGTCTGCGAAACCGTCGTGGAGGCAACCCGCTGGCTCGCCGCCGCATGCCCCAGGTGACCAAGCAGGCGGACCTCCTCGAACTGCTCCCCCTCACACTCCGGCATCGACCAGCGGCCCCCATGCCCGTCTTCTGTTCTCGACCGCATCGAAGTCATCGTCCTGCTCGTCCCCGGCGTGCACCGGGGCGCTCACTCCTCGGCCGTCGCCGCGCACCTCGACGTGGTGGAGGCCCTGACCTCGCGGGCCGGTCGCGCCCGACCCGAAGGCGTACTGGAGCTGGTTGTCGCGCGCAACGGCGTCCGCTGGCCGCGGAGATGAGGGGGTTGGTGCGGCAATGACGTCTCGGAGGGGTCATCGGGCGTTCCCGTTGACCGAGGGCTCGGCCGCCGGGTCCTCGGTCGCAGGCCCGAGGCGGTCGTCCGCCGCATCCGCGCTGGCGACCTCACCCTGGTAGGACTCGTTGTGGGCCGGTACGGCCGGTGTCGGCGCGGGCCGGGCGCGGCCGACGAGTTCCAGGGCGGCCTGGGGGCCCCGGTCGCGGCGGACGGCCGCGACATCGTCGAGGTTCCAGACGGTCAGGCCGACGACGGTGCGCCGGGGTCCGCGGGCTTCGACGGTGCCGGCGACGAGGAGGAGCCCGGAATGGAAGACAGTGTGGGCGCAGGTTGCGTGGGTGTCGTCGAAGAAGGCGAGGTCGAGGAGGCCGGTGCCGCGGTAATGAAGATGCCGGCGATCACCAGGTTCTGGATGACGAGGCGGCGGGCCCGGCGCGAGAGGCCGACGACGGCGGGGATGGTAGCGAGTTCGTCGCGTACGACGACGACGTCGGCGGTCTCCAGGGCGAGGTCGGAGCCGGCCTGACCCATGGCGATGCCGGTGTGGGCGGCGGCCAGAGCCGGGGCGTCGTTGACGCCGTCGCCGACCACCAGCACCTTGCGGCCCTCGCCCTCCCACTCCTTGACGGCGGCGGCCTTGTCCTGGGGAAGCAGCCCCCTCGTGGAGTTCTGGCGTAGGTCGGCCAAGGTCAGACCTATGAGGGTGCGGTCACGGGCCGTTGGGGGGAGCCTTCAACGCCGCTTCACGCAGGTGAGGGGGACCTGCCCGCCCTTCGGTCCCCGGACGATGAGCCAGTCCGTGCCGCGCCGTCCACATTTCGTGTAGGAGGACGCGCTCGATCCGCGGTTGTGGGTGGTGAGGCAGCTCTTGATCCGGTCACCGCGGTGAAGGTAGCGGACGACGGGGCTGGAAGGCGTCGCGCTCGTACGGTCGGGCGCCGAGCGCCGGACCGCGACCTTCTTGCCGGTGACGGTCCACCAGGTTGAGCACTGGACGGCGTGGGCGGCGCCGCTGGCTCCCTCCTTGCCGGGGCCCGGACCGAGGCCGAATACCAGGCTGGTCAGGGCGGTCGGGACAACGAAAAGGAGGGGCCATTTTCTGATCAACATGCCTGGGTAACAGCTCGGCCCCGCACAGGGGCACGGTCCCGTTCGGGAGGAGGAGGCCAGGCCCGCCCCGGCGCCCGGCAATTCGATGCCACCACGGCAACGCCCCGAGGCCCGGCACTGGCCACCGCCAGGGACCAGCCACCTGGCGGTGGCCCGCTTACACCGCCAGGGGCGCGTTCGGCGGTCCCGGCGATGAGGGCCCGGAGCGCAGGCGGAGACGGCGCGGAGCCGACTGCGGCTACGGGGCGGGCTCGTAGTCGATCTGCTCGCCGCAGCCGCCGGAGAGGTCGACCAGCGCGGCCCTTTCTGCGTCGTCAACGGCCAGGCGCCAGCGGAGCTTCGTGCCCACCCAGTCGGCGAGGTAGGTGCAACGGGCGTCAGCGAGGGGCGGCATCCAGTCCGCAGGGTCCTGGTCGGCCTTCGAACGGTTGGTGCGGGCGGTGACCGCGGCGAGGGATGCCTCTACAGTCAAGTCGTTGGCGTACGCCTCACGGCGGGCGGCGTCCCATTTGGAGGCCCCGCTGTCCCACGCCTCAGCGAGCGGCACCACGTGGTCGATATCGAGGCCACCGGGGTCGGTGACGGTCACGCCGTCGTAGTAGGAGAACCACTCGCCGGCGACCACGCGGCAGCGAGCCTCGATGGTGGGCCTCACCTGGGACTCTGCGACCAGCACCTCGGCCCTGGTGTTGCAGCCGTTACGGTCGGCGTCGACCCAGTGCTTGAAGCTTGTGCGCTGGTACCCCTCCCGGTTCTCCGGTGCGCTCGGCAGCTGCTCGATGGCCTCGGCGAGCGTGAGTACGGCGACGGGCTCAGGGGCGGCGCCGGCCGGAGCTGTGGCCAACGGAAGGGCGAGAAGGGCGCCGGCCAGGACAGCCGCGGTCTTAGTGATCATGCTGCAGTGATATCGGGTTCGGCCGCGCTCCTGGCGGCGATACGCCGGAAGATCACCCAGACGAGAGGGCGCGGTGGGGCGGCGCTGGAACTGAGGCGACGGGCTGCTCCTCGGTACGGCTGCATCCGCCCGAGGCGGTCACCGACAGGTACGGCGAACCCGGACCCTGCCCGGCGCCCGGGCTGGCTCAAGGCCCGAGCCCTCGCGGCGGCCGGCGACGTCGAGGCAGTGCTCGTCCGGTGGCCCGCCGCCATCGCCCCGAATGCCGTCCGCGAGTACCAGAACCGCGAGACCCGTGGCGGCAGGCGTCAATGACGGCGAAGGCCTGGGTGCGGGAGAGGTTGCGCAGAAGACCGGTCAGGGGCCAGTGGTCGACGGCGTCGTCCTGGGGGCTTCCTGCCCGGCCGAGTTGGCACTCGCCGTCTTCCTGCGTATCGGCATGCCGGGTGCGGTTGTTCTTCTTGGGGTTAGCGGGCGTCGTCGCCGCGGCATGGGCGGGCTGGCCGACCGCCAACCGGTGTCGCAGCGTGCTCTCGGTGACGACACACTTCGGGTGCCTGGCGATCTCCGCGGCTGTCAACTGCTGGCCGAACACGTCGTAGGTCATGCTCTTGTGCTTCGGCAGGCCGGCGTCCCTGGCCCAACGCCCGATGAGGCGGGGGTCCGCCCCGACCGCGATCCCGGTCTCCTTTTGAGACAAGCCTGGTTGTTCTCAGAGGGTGGTCAGCTTGGCCAGTTCCTCGGAGGTCGGCTGGCGGTACCGAACCTGCTTACCCTGCCTCGCCCTGGCGGGGCGAGGTGAGGGGGCAAGGGCTGGCGGAGCGCCGGCGAGGGCGCCGAGTTGGGCCGTGAGGGCGACGACGGTCGCCTTGAGTTCCTCGACGACCACGGCCGGGTCGGGCGCGGGGTGAGTCACAGGCGTGCCACCTCCCGCTGTTCCCAGACGGCGACGGCGCGCTTGGTGATGGCCTTCTCCTCGGCCGCCCCGGAGGACGACCGCCACGACGGGTCGTCCGGTGCGCTCGGTGCAGAGCTTGTCGTTGCGATCCTCGGTCGCCCCGGAGGACGACCGCCACGGCCGAGGTCGTTGTCCTCCTGCTCCATGTCCTCGTAGTTGCGATCCTCGGTCGCCCCGGAGGACGACCGCCACCGAGTACGCGTACCGGGCCCGCCGCGAGGCGGAGATGTTGCGATCCTCGGTCGCCCCGGAGGACGACCGCCACACCCAGGTCACCGCTCCGGTGCCCGCCAACGCGGCGTTGCGATCCTCGGCCGCCCCGGAGGACGACCGCCACGAGATCGACACCCAGTCGGCGGTCTGCGAAGTGTAGTTGCGATCCTCGGCCGCCCCGGAGGACGACCGCCACTCTTGCCGAGGACAAGGGACTGCGCCCCACGTGGGGGTTGCGATCCTCGGCCGCCCCGGAGGACGACCGCCACCACACGGCACGACGACTGGGACCACGGCGGCCCCGACGTTGCGATCCTCGGCCGCCCCGGAGGACGACCGCCACTGGACGTCGGTGCTCGTCGGGAGGATGTAGCGCTTTGAGTTGCGATCCTCGGCCGCCCCGGAGGACGACCGCCACCACACGGCACGACGACTGGGACCACGGCGGCCCCGACGTTGCGATCCTCGGCCGCCCCGGAGGACGACCGCCACCCGTGGAACCGGGCCAACACCATCCTGGGTACGTACGGGTTGCGATCCTCGGCCGCCCCGGAGGACGACCGCCACCCGCAGGTCATGGAGGCGGCATCCGACACGAACGGCGTTGCGATCCTCGGCCGCCCCGGAGGACGACCGCCACACCGGAGGGGTCGCCGTCTCGTACGCTCTGCACAGAGGTTGCGATCCTCGGCCGCCCCGGAGGACGACCGCCACGCTGATGGACGCCCTTCAAGGGCTGCTCGCCCCGAAGTTGCGATCCTCGGCCGCCCCGGAGGACGACCGCCACAGCCGGTCGCTACGGTGGACTTCGCCCGCCCAGCGCTGTTGCGATCCTCGGCCGCCCCGGAGGACGACCGCCACCGGACCGGCCCGCGATCAGCAGCCGCTCGCCGAGCGGTTGCGATCCTCGGCCGCCCCGGAGGACGACCGCCACCGTGGCGGCGGCGTGCGGTTGGGTTGCGCACGTGCAGTTGCGATCCTCGGCCGCCCCGGAGGACGACCGCCACACCCGTCCGCAGGCCGAGAGCCGCTTGACCGAAGTGTTGCGATCCTCGGCCGCCCCGGAGGACGACCGCCACGCCGGGCCGCCCACAGGCTGATCCGCACGTAGCGCACGTTGCGATCCTCGGCCGCCCCGGAGGACGACCGCCACACCCAGCGGCTCTGAGTCTCGGGTGGTGACGACCGTGACGTTGCGATCCTCGGCCGCCCCGGAGGACGACCGCCACCTTCTGGTTGGCGGCCTCGGGGTTGTCGCCGACGACGTTGCGATCCTCGGCCGCCCCGGAGGACGACCGCCACTCGCGTGGGTGTCCGAGCGCCGCAACGAGGCGCTGGCGTTGCGATCCTCGGCCGCCCCGGAGGACGACCGCCACCGGCGGACGCCGACCTCGACGCCTTCGAGGCGGAGTGGTTGCGATCCTCGGCCGCCCCGGAGG
The DNA here is from genome assembly GCF_011170125.1 of Streptomyces diastaticus subsp. diastaticus. Classification (NCBI taxonomy): domain Bacteria; kingdom Bacillati; phylum Actinomycetota; class Actinomycetes; order Kitasatosporales; family Streptomycetaceae; genus Streptomyces; species Streptomyces diastaticus. The sequence continues at coordinate 21,227 of NZ_BLLN01000006.1, forward strand.
ACGACCGCCACCGTGCGGAGCTTGGTCCGGCGGTCCGCCTCAGCGTCGTTGCGATCCTCGGCCGCCCCGGAGGACGACCGCCACCCTGGTTGGTCAGGGGTTTTGGCCATCTGAGTACTCACGAGAGCCAGCTGAAGAATGCCCATTAGCGCACATATCCGGCATTCTCCTTAGGTGTGATGGGCGTGTCGCGTGTGTGCTTGAGGTTCCGAAGCGGAGCGTGCCGTCGCCTACAGGATCAGGTCGCTGCGATGTGGGTGAGGTGCTGCCGCTCCGAGAGTTTGGACGGTTTCTGTGCCTGAGGGGGGCAGTCGGTAGATCCGTACACTGTCGGTTTCGGTGTTGATCAGGTCCTCGATGTCGTATGTGAGCTGCAGCAGGGTTTGGTCGTCCGTGATGATCTCGAAGACGGATTTTTGCACGCGGATGCCGTGTCCCTCGCAGAGCTTGGCTACGCGGCGGAGTCTGCGGCGGCCTTCGGGCGTGGTGGTGTCGACGTCGTAGGTGAGGAGGAGTTCCATCAGGCTGCGGCCCAGGGCAGGTAGGCGGGGAGGTCTCCTCGGAGGTGTCGGGCCAGGATGCGTGCTTGGACGACTGGTAGGAGGCCGGCGGGGATGTCGCGGCCAACGATGGGGTGTTCCCAGGGCTGTGTCTTCCAGTCCTGCCAGGCTGTGATGACGGCTTTCCGGGCGTCGTCGGTCAGGTGGACGGCGCCTCCGGGGTTGGTTTGGAAGTGGGTTGGGCGGAGTTGCCGGCGGTTGAGCAGGGTCAGGGCGAACCGGTCGGCCAGTGCGGGGCGGAACTCTTCCATGAGGTCCAGGGCGAGAGCCGGTTTGGCAGGGCGGATTCCGTGAAGGAAGCCGATGTAGGGGTCAAGGCCGACTTGTTCGGCGGCTCCGTGGACGAGTCCTCGGAGTAGTCCGTAGGTGTAGGAGAGCAGAGCGTTGACCGGGTCGGTGGGCGGCCGGCGGTTGCGATGAGAGAAGGCCGGAACTCCGTCGGTGGGCCGGATGGCGAAGGCCAGGGCGGCGAAGTGGGTGCGGGCGGCGTTTCCTTCCACGCCCATAAGGATGTCGAGGGATTCAGCGGTGCTGGTGGCCGCGATGCCCTCTGCCAGTGAGGCGGCTGCTTCGCGTAGGCGGGTTCTTGATGTGGGGGTGGCATCTCTGGCGGCTCGCAGAAGGACCCAGCGGCTGTTGCGGATCTTCCCGGCGACGAGGTTGCGGGCGATGCCGAGTCGGGCTTCGGCATCTGCGTGGCATTGGTGTTGGGCATGGCGGAGGAGAACGTTGCCGTGGATGGCTCCGTCGAGGCGAGCGAGGTAGCGGCCTCCTCTGGTCATCCAGGTGACCGGTCTGCGGTCTTGGGCGCAGCGGGTGATCAGTTCCGTGGAGAGGTTGATGTGGCCGTACAGGACGATGGCGTCGATGCGGCGCAGTGGAAGTATCTGGCGTCCGGGAGTGTCGGGTAGGTGGACGCGCAGGCTGTCCTGTTCGAGACGGAGGTCGGCACCCTGGGTCTGTACGTAGAGGGTGTTGAGGAGTTCGGTGGTCACGCTGGGTTGTCCTGGTGGTCAGGGGTGTGGAGTGCGGTGAGAGCTTGTTGGTAGCGGCGGGTGTCGGCGAGGGCTTGGGGCATGCAGTGGGTGGCCATGGAGCAGCGTCGGCATCGGGTATCGGCTGCAGGGGCGGGGAGGTGGCCGCTGTCGAGGAGAGTTCGGACAGCATGTGCGGTGTGAAGGACGCGGCTTCGCAGGGTGTCGTCGATGGTGATGAGGTGGCGTCTGCGGTCGGCGGCGGAGAAGATGGCGGCCTCGGGGACGGGGCGCTGGAACATGGATTGCAGGCAGAGGGCCTGTGCTGCGGCTTGGACGTCGGCAGGGCCGCCGGGGATGTAGCGGCCGGACTTGTGTTCGATGGGCAGGATGCGGCCGTCGTGGTGCAGTTCGACGGTGTCGCATGTACCGGTGAGGCCGTAGTCGTCGTGCCAGACGGGCAGGGCGTGCAGGGTGCGGATGGTGCCGCGTCCTTTGTTGCCTGGGGTGTCGACGCGTTGGTGCAGGTGGGTGCCGCGGATCGTGGCGGCATCGTCGGTGAAGGCGTCTTCGAGCAGGATGAGGCCGCACTGGCGTGGGCAGTAGGCGTGGTGCTCCAGGGCGGAGAGCGTGATCTGGGTGGGTTCGCGCTCTCCGCCTGGGCTGGTGTGTGGGGTGGTCATCCGGTGGTGCGCGGGAGGAGGGTGGTCAGGGTGATGCCGGGCGGGAGGTCGGTATCGCGGATTTCGACGGTTCCGTAGTCGGTGAAGGTTCGGGCGTTGACGTCGCCGCGAGCTTTGACGGTGATGCGGTCGAAGAGTTCGTGGGAGGGGGCGCGGCCGAAGGCGTCGTCGTGGGTGAAGACGTACAGACCGCGCAGGGCGAGGTTGGCGCGGGCGGCGGCGCGGTCGTGTTCGAGCATGATCTCGAAGGCGCGCCAGAAGAGGGCGAGGTCGTCGCTGGTGACGCCGGTGCGGTGGGCGAGGGGGGCGCTGAAGTGTCCGGTGCCGCGGTAGAGGGCGTAGGGGACGACGTACTTGGAGCCCATCTCGGTCTCTTTGCCCTTGGCGTCGCTGTCGTCGGCTTTGCTGCGCTCGCGCCACGCCTTGGCGTCTTCTTCTTTGGTGGGGGTGACGCGGGTGATGCCGATGTCGAGGGGGGTGATGGGGTCGATGGTGCGGGAGAAGCCGATCTGGACGGGGCCCTGGACGCGGCCGGCCTGCTTGGTGGGCTTGCCCGTGGTCATGACGGCGCCGAACATCCGCACGTCGAAGAAGTTGCGGCACATCCATTCCTGGGCGGACTTCTGGTCCGTGACCTGGCTGTCGGTGTAGGCGCGTTCGTGCTGGCTGTTGAGGGCGGTGCCGGCTTCGACGTAGATCTCGCGGCCTTCGCGCGGTTCGAGGGTGTTGATGAGGGCGACGGTGTTGCGGATCTTGCGCTTGATGGCGACGTCGGTGATCAGGCCTTGGCCGCTGACCAGGTCGGTGCGGGGCATGCCGGCGTTGTCGGGGTCGCCGTTGGGGTTGGAGTCGATGGCCTCGATGAGGAAGACGAAGTCGTGCTTGCGGGTGGGGTCCAGGTGAGCGTCGCTCATGGTCATGATGTGACTTTCGTTGTGCTGTCGGGGTTGGTGGGTGTGGTGCGTCAGCTGGCGGACAGCTGCGGGGCGTCGGCCTGGGCGGGCACGTCGGCCGTCTTCGCCTCTCGCTGGGCCTTCTCCTTGGCCTCCTTGGCGGCCCGGCGTCGGGCCCGGTCCTCGGCGCGCTGGTGGGAGTAGCCGATGATGAAGCGGCCCTGCTGGACGTCGTCGAGGTGGCCGGGAAGGTCGTCGCAGACCTTCTCGTAGATCTCGTCCAGCCGGGCTTCCAGGGCGTGGGCGGCGGCGGGCTTGTCCCGGCGCAGGCGCTTGAGGTGGGCTCTGGCGTCCCTGTAGAGCCGGGGCATGGTGCTGGCGGGCGCGGTGGAGGCGGCGCTGAAGAACTTGTCGCGCAGCGTGGTGTTGATGTCCGGGAGCGCCTCGTACTGCACGGCTTCCAGGACGGCGAAGAGGCGGCCCCAGCGGTAGGCGGGGTCGGTGCTGTCCTTGTCGAGCTGGGGCATCAGGTGGTCCTGGGGGTTGTGGGAACGGTTGAGGAGCAGCCTCAGCAGGGCGAGGCGGGGCAGGTCGATGCGGCGGTCGGCGTGGACGCGCTGCAGCAGCAGAGGCAGGGCGCGGGCGGGCGGCCGGATCTGGTGCAGGGCGCTGCGGAGCAGCTCCGGCTCCAGGCCGTGGGGCGCGCTTTTAGGTGCGTAGCGCTCGCCGAGCCAGCGGCCGCAGGACAGGGCCATCTGCCACAGCGGGACGTAGCGGGTCCGGCCCTCCCAGCCGTCCCAGACGCCGTGGTCCTCGTACCAGGCCGCCAGGTTCCGGCGGGCGGCCGGCAGGGGGATGTCGATCCAGTCCCGTACGACCAGGCGGGCGTTGTTCAGGCCCAGGGACAGCGCGTAGAAGGCGTCCGTGTCCAGCCCGCCGCCGGCGGTGGGCGCGGGGCGGGTGTGGACGGAGTCGAGGAGGCGCTCGACCTCGGCGGGGTCGGGCTGGTCGTCGAAGAACATGGCGAGCGCGGAGTCGTCCTGGCCGTGGCGGGTCCACCACAGCAGGACGCCGTCGTCGCGGAAGCGGCGCCGGTGCCGGTCCGAGGCGAGCAGGTGGTTGAGGACGGCCATGGACCGTCCGCCGCACTGGTGACACACCGGGGTGTTCACCAGCTGCGTGGCGCCGCCGCGGCCCTGGGCGGGGGCGTTGATGCTGATGAGCTGGCCCTCGTTGCTGCCGCCCGTTGTCGGGACGGCCCCCTTCTTGACCGGCTCCGGGATCGTCGCCAGCAGCGCACGGTGCTCGCCGCACACCAGGCACAGTCCGGACCGCTCCTCGGCACCTCCCTTGCGGGCGCGGACCTCCTGGGCCCACAGCCGCTGCGCCGAGTCCAGGTCGTGCAGCCAGCGCGTGCCGGCCATGACCGCGACCGTGTCCTTCGCCTCGACCTGCTTGGCGTCGACGCCCTCCGGCAAGGAGAACGTCACCGGCCCGGCCGAGAAGAACCGCTGCGCGGCCGCGGCTGAGGGCTCGTCCGAGGTGCCGGCCCAGCGCAGGACGAGTTCCCGGTACGCCTCGTGACGGCGTTCCGCCTCGTCCTTCGCCTTGTCCGTGACCTCGCCGTCCTTGTCCGCCTTCGCGATGCCGAGGGCGAACTCGGCCGTGTCCACCAGCAGGTAGGGCGGCACCTTCGTCCCCGAACGCTGCACGTAGGGGACGGGCTTGCTCACCACCTGGTCGCGCTGACGGCCCGACACCTTGCGGCGCAGGAGCCTTCCCTGCTGGCCGTCCTCGCCGATGTCCAGCACCCAGTGGATCTGCTTCTCCCGGTAGAACTCCGCCGGCAGCTTGCCGGCGATCCGCTCCCCGTACTCCGTCAGCCGTTGCAGCAGCACCTCAGCCCTCCGCCCCGTCCGCACGCCACCCGGGCGAGACGATCGCGACCGCACCCTCGGGCAACGGCTCCAGGGGGATCTCCATCACCCCGTCGGTGACCGAGGCGCGGAACCACCGGTACCGCTCCCCGCCGGGCCCGTACTCGATGGAGTGCAGCATCACCCCGAGCTCGTCGCTGAAGTCCACCGCCCGCTGCCCGGGGTCAGGCTTCCCGAACGACGCGGAGAACTCCCGGCACCCCAGGAACGGCTCCGAGAAACACGCCCCGCGCTCGACCCGGCGCCGCAACTGCTCGCGGTACTTCTCCTCCGATGCCGGGGGGAACTTCGCCGACCCCGCCAGCGCCTCGGGCGACACCACGATCTGCGCGTGAATCCGGTAGCGGACATCCCTCAACGCCAGCGTGCTGCGCTGGTCCCGGTCCGCCTCCACGTCGTACCGGTGCCGCCGGTCAGCCTGGAGCTTCTTCACCTCCTGGACGCTGATGACCGACTTCACCTCGTTGCGGCGCACCCGCATCCAGCTCACCGGACGCAGCACCTCGATCTTCCGCACCACGTAGTGGAACTGCGGCTTCCAGAAGATCGCCTCCAGCACCCCACGAGCCGCCGACGGCGTCATCAACGGATAGCTCACCCGCTCCGTCTTCAGCTCCGGCCGCGTGAAGCAGGCAGCATCCCCCCACACTTCCACCACCAGGTCCGGAAACGCCCACCCCTCATTGCCCCGGGCCGCTCTACGCCTCGCCGGCACCGTCGCCCTCATCACAACCGCTCTCTGCCGAGCACCACCTCGTGCAGGGCCGCCGAAGGGCGGGCCCCGCACGGGCAGCACGGAACCACGAGACACGTCGTCACCGACTGTCCCCTACTGATCCCGCACTGTAGGCAGAGGCACTGACAATCAGCCCCCGGAACCCCCAACTCCGGTCCCCGCCACCTGGAACAGGCCCCCGCGGCGGCTCAGAGCACGAAACCGCCACGGTCCTCCGGACGGTCCGCATCCAGGCCCCGCACCGGGTCGTAGAACCCCCGCCACACCACCAGGTCACCCACGACCGGCTCGGCCAGCCCCGCCCCCAACGCCCGGGCAACCTCGTGGCGCGGCAACGTCGCCATGTGCGGCTGCAGCCGCCGCAACGGCTCCGGCCCACACGGATACGGCGACCGCAACGCAGCGATGTCCGCCTCGACCTCCGGCCTGCCCGGGCGGACCACGACGACCGACTGCGCGTACGCGTTGTCGATCATCTGGAACGCGTCCGCCACCGCCGGGAAGTCCCACCGCCGCCGCATCTCCTGAATCTCCTCCCCCATCGCCCTGCTGCCGGCCCCCTGCAAAGCCCACCGCTTCCGGTAGTAGGCCCCCAACGCCTCCAGGTCGTCCGGGAACTTCAGGCCTGGGCCGAAGAACTCGGCGGTGGCGTCCATCGCCGCCCGGTAGGACAGATCCTTCGGCATATGGCCGCCGGCCGGCCGGAACACCACCACACGCCCCTCGCCCAGCCGGCCGTCGCGGTTGCAGCGGCCCGCCGCCTGCTGCAACGACTCCGCCGGAGCCCACGCCCGGTACACCCGCGGAAAGTCCACATCGACCCCCGCCTCGATCAACGACGTCGACACCACATGAACCGGCCGCCCCGCCTTCAGCTCCCCACGCACATGCTCGATCACCTCACGCCGGTGCCCGGACGTCATCCGCGTCGACAGATGCCACACCGGCACCCCCACCCCCACCACGCCCGGCTCCTCACCCGTCAGCAACCGGTGCAGCCGCGCCGAATCCCGCGTCGTGTTCACCACCGCCAGAACCTGCTCCCCGCCCTCCTCCGCGATCTCGCGGGCCACGGACTCCCACGTCACCCCCTCCCCCATCCGCCACTCGTACCCGACCCGCCGCAACTCCTCGAACAGGTTCGACACGTCCCCCACCACCATCCGCCGTGGCACCCCCTCCAACTGCGACAACGACCAGAACGCCGGCTGCGTCGCCGACGCCAGCACCAACGACACCCCGAAGTGCTCCACCAGCTCCCGCAACACACTCAAGATCGGCACCAGCAACCGGTCCGGCAGCGCCTGCACCTCATCCAGCACGATCACCGACCCCGCCAGCCGGTGCAGCTTCCGCATCGCCGACGGCTTCCGCGAGAACAGCGACTGGAACAACTGCACCGTCGTCGTCACCACCACCGGTGCATCCCAGTTCTCCGCCGCCAGCCGACCCCACGCCCCCTCGGCGCCCTCGCCCTCCAGCTGCACCGCACTGTGATGCTCCAGCACCACCCCCAGCCCCTCCTCCGACCGCTCCTCCGGGTCGAGAAGGTCCCGGTACACCTGAGCCGTCTGCTCGGTCACGCTGATGAACGGAACAGCCACCACCACCCGCCGCAACCCGTGCCGCACCGCATGCCGCAAAGCGAACCCCGCCCCCGCCATCGTCTTCGCCCCACCCGTCGGCACATGCAGCACGTGCCACCCCCGCTCCCCCTCACCCGAAGCCACCGCCTCCTCGAACACCCGCCCCCGCACCCCATCCACCGGCGACACCCCCCGCGCCGCCAGCACCCCCTCCCGCCGCACCCGAAACCGCTCCCACAACGCCCCCATGTCCACCGGCCCGGCCACCCGCGGCACTCCGCCGGCGAAGTGCGCCGCCGTATCCAGGTAATCGGCGTCCACCACACAGCTGAACACCATCCGCGTATACAGATCCAAGGCCTCAGCCCGACGCTCCGCCGACCCGACCCCCGCCAACCACGACGGCGGGGCAATCCGCTCCGCCCTCACCGCCTCCGGCACCAGCCGCGCCACAGCCGCCGTCGCCTCCCGCGCCTGCTCAGCCACCACCGAGCTCCCCCGAAGCTCCGCCACCACCTCCTTGACCTTCACCTGATCCGGCAGACCCCCGTGATGCCCCTGCACCACTGCGGCCAACTGACGGCCCGCCACCCGAGCCGCCAGCACCGTCCCCGCCTCCTTGTGCGGCACCCCCACCCGGCCACCCGAGCCCTCAACCACCCCCAACCGCTCCTGCCAGGCACAACACCCCTTCCCCACGTCATGCACCAACCCCAGAAACTCCGCCGCCTCCCCAGCCCCGAACACCTCACCGAACCCCCGCGCCAGAGCAGCCGAACCCCTCAGGTGATCCACCAGCAGATGCCGCACACCCCACGGATTCTGGCTGTGCGCGAACAACTCACGACCCGACATCCCGGCCCCCTCACCGATCGACCACCCACCGAAGGCAGCCACCGTAAAGTGGGCCACCGACACCACAACCCAGACCACATCGAAGCGACCAGCCAGGCTGCTTCGGAACCTGAAGCGCACACACGACACGCCAATCACACCTAAGGAAAATGTCAGATTTGCTCGCAATTGGGCCTTGCTTAACTGGTGGTCGAGAGCACGCAGACAGACAAACCCCTGGCCAACCAGGGTGGCGGTCGCCCTTCGGGGCGGCCGAGGGTCGCAACCTCCCAAGGTGATCGTGGATGAGGGCCGGAACTTACCGTGGCGGTCGCCCTTCGGGGCGGCCGAGGGTCGCAACTCGGTGTCGAGGCGTGCGTACACCCGCTGCACCTGCGAGTGGCGGTCGCCCTTCGGGGCGGCCGAGGGTCGCAACACCGTGAGTCCCCTGGTGGCCGCCTCGACCCCCGAGGGTGGCGGTCGCCCTTCGGGGCGGCCGAGGGTCGCAACGAGATGACCCGGGGCCTCGCCCGGCACACCGACCTGGTGGCGGTCGCCCTTCGGGGCGGCCGAGGGTCGCAACCACACCTCCTGTCCGACCTCGGTCCGCTCGGGGTGGTGTGGCGGTCGCCCTTCGGGGCGGCCGAGGGTCGCAACTCGCCCCCCTCGCCACCCCGCGGCTCTACCGCGCGATGGTGGCGGTCGCCCTTCGGGGCGGCCGAGGGTCGCAACCCTCCGGTCGGGCGGCCCTCACGGTTTTGCCGTGCGGGGTGGCGGTCGCCCTTCGGGGCGGCCGAGGGTCGCAACGGCGATGTACTTGCCCATGGACACCCCCGCAGCCTTGTGGCGGTCGCCCTTCGGGGCGGCCGAGGGTCGCAACTCCGTGACCGGCTTGCCCTTGGTGGTCCAGTCCACGACGTGGCGGTCGCCCTTCGGGGCGGCCGAGGGTCGCAACCCCACTTGTCGCCGGGCATCGTCATGCCGTGAAAGGGGTGGCGGTCGCCCTTCGGGGCGGCCGAGGGTCGCAACATCCGCTCCTCGACCATGTACAGCGTCGCCGCCCATGTGGCGGTCGCCCTTCGGGGCGGCCGAGGGTCGCAACCCCGTCGCCGTTTACTCGGTGATGTTGAGCGTGATCGTGGCGGTCGCCCTTCGGGGCGGCCGAGGGTCGCAACGCCGCCGCGCCGCCGCAAGGGCGACACCCCCCGGTACAGTGGCGGTCGCCCTTCGGGGCGGCCGAGGGGTCGCAACCGGGGGGTTGGTGGTCGAGGTCAGCGGCGGCGGTGCTGTGGCGGTCGCCCTTCGGGGCGGCCGAGGGTCGCAACTTCTCGACGATGGAGCAGTGGCGGAGGAAGTCGACGGCGTGGCGGTCGCCCTTCGGGGCGGCCGAGGGTCGCAACTGCGTCAGCTCGGCGGCCAGGTCGTCATCGAGCGCCGTGGCGGTCGCCCTTCGGGGCGGCCGAGGGTCGCAACTCGGTCTTCACCGTGACCCCCCTGGTCGAGCGCTCGGTGGCGGTCGCCCTTCGGGGCGGCCGAGGATCGCAACGGCGTCACCACCGCAGGACGTCGAGACCTGCGCGGCGTGGCGGTCGCCCTCCGGGGCGGCCGAGGGTCGCAACCACGGTTCGGTGGGGGCATCGCGGATCAGGCGCACGGTGGCGGTCGCCCTTCGGGGGGCCGAGGATCGCAACATCGGCAGCGTGACCAGCGGAGAACTGCGCGAGCCGGGTGGCGGTCGCCCTCCGAGGCGGCCGAGGATCGCAACTCCATCGTCCTCTGGAGGCTGGCCAGCCCCAGGTGGACGGTGGCGGTCGCCCTTCGGAGCGGCCGAGGATCGCAACTTCCATGCCGACGGCGCACGGACGTGCTGCTCGTGGTGGCGGTCGCCCTCCGGGGCGGCCGAGGATCGCAACATTCTCCACGTGCCGGTCCAGTTCGTCAGGCGCGAGGTGGCGGTCGCCCTCCGAGGCGACCGAGGATCGCAACCAGAGCACGTGGCGCGGCATCACCATGCCCAACGATGTGGCGGTCGCCCTCCGGGGCGGCCGAGGATCGCAACTCCGGGTGCCCGCTGAGCGCCTGCGCACTGACGAGCGGTGGCGGTCGCCCTTCGGGGCGGCCGAGGATCGCAACCAGCAGGAGTACGAGGGCGAGCTCAACGCCCACCGGGTGGCGGTCGTCCTCCGGGGCGGCCGAGGATCGCAACTGGCCGGTCCAACGGGATCAGCCCGCAGGCCGTCGCCGTGGCGGTCGCCCTTCGGGGCGGCCGAGGATCGCAACTCCTCTGTCGTGGGGCGCCCCGCGCACTACGGCGTGGTGGCGGTCGCCCTCCGGGGCGGCCGAGGATCGCAACCTCATCGCGGGCGGCACCGGCTCCGGTAAGGGAGAGGTGGCGGTCGCCCCCCGGAGCGGCCGAGGATCCCAACCACATCTCCTGGCGCAGGAGCAGATGCAGGTCGAGGTGGCGGTCGCCATCCGGGGCAGCCGAGGATCGCAACCTCGGCGGCCGCCAGGACGCGAAGCCCCCGCGCGGGGTCGCGGTCGCCCTGCATCGACGCGGCCTCGCTCGCCCCTCAGCTCGTCCTCGCCGGGCACCCGGTCACCGACGTGGCTGCCCTGCTTCGCGACCACGCCGCGACCGCCACCAGCCCCGCCACCACCACGGCGTACCTGGCGGCGCTCACCGGGCACTGGCACCGCAACGCCCGGCGGCCGGCGGCTGCCGGCGCCCCTGGCCTGCGGACCTACCAGCACCGTGCCGCCGCAGCAGGTCTCGCCCTCCTCATGACCCGCCTCTGACCACCGTCTCCGTGAACTCGCTCTCGGCGTGACCGGGTTCAGCCGAGATGGCGGCGAGGCGAGGAGGTACTTGCCTCGCCTCGCCCGCGAAGGGGAACCAGCGCGCTCGTCGGAGGGCTCCGCTGGTCGAACCTTGTACGCCGCCTGACAGCGTCCGGCGGGCGGCACGCAGCCACCGCCGGGCCCTCGCCCGCGCCGCAACGAACGCGCACTGCTCGTCCCGGGGCACTTCGGCGGCCCGGTCGCGTTGGAGGTGCGCCGGGCGGGGCGGAGGTTTCGGGCTCGGCGCGTGGGCCGCCTTCGGCCCCGGCGCCGGGTGACGCTCACTCGCGCCTCAGGGCACGAGGCGTTCGACGCGACAGCGGTGCACGTACCGAAGGTGCGGCCTCGGCCTGGACCCGGACCGCGCCGGGTTCAGCACCAGTACCCGCAGGACCGCGGCTGGTACGTCCAGCACGGCATCCCACCGCACCCGGCCCTCCAGGCGACGCCTCCCTTCGATCGCTGGCCTGCATCGGTTTCAGAAACCGGAACTCGGCTGAGGCGCTGCCGGCGTAGGGCCCGGTACCGCGGCGTGCTGTCTGCGCCGGCTGCTCGTTGAGCGGGCATGAGCGACTTTGAGCAGTGGATGGCCGCCGTCACGGCGTCCCCCGGCCCCGGCGAGGACCGCCTCGACCTGCTGCGGGACGGCGAGGGCATCGAGGGCCTGGACGAGAGCGAGCAGGCGGCGTGGGTGCTGCGCGTGATGGTCGACTACACCCGCGAGCCCCAGGGCTGGCACACTCGCGTCCTGGTCGGCCGCGCCGGACCGGAGTGCGCGGGGCCGGCCACCGGCTTCGGCCGGTTCAATGACACCCTCGTCGCGGTGATGGACCAGGCGCAGGCCCTCGCCGACGCCACCCGGCGACCGGTGAAGGTCATCCACGGCGTCAACGGCAGGCCGGACCGCTTCCTGCCCACCCTGGCCAAGCACGTCCCCGACCTGGGCGACGACATCGACACGCCCGTGTGGGTCGCCTTCCCCGCACCCCTCACCGCCGCAGCGACGCCCTAGACCGGGCCTGCCACCGGCCGGTGAGCCGGTGGCAGGCCCCCCGGCTCACGAGTGGGGACTCGGGGTGGCGGACACGTTCCGCAGCAGTGCTGCGGTCATCGCCAAGAGCGTCTCCGCCTCGGCGCGGTCGTAGGCGAAGTCGGCGGTGACCGGGTCGTTGTGCATGGCTCCGGATGTTTGGCTGTAGAGGGCGTCCTGGATGCGCCACCAGCGCTCGGTCTGGTTGCACTGGGCGGCGAGCTTCTTCGACCCGGGCCTGTCCCAGTCCACGTGGTGCTGAATCCACTCCAGCGCCCGCCGGATCTCCAGGATCGACGCCCGGATCTCCCCCGTGGTCAGCAGCCGCTGGGCTTCCCGCAGCAGCAGGCCGACCTCGGCGCGCTGCGGGTCGCCGAGCGGGAAGGGCACGGCCATCTCGAAGGCCGCGGACGGTCCGAGCTGTGCGATCTGCTGTTCCCAGGTGCTCTTGGCGACGGTGATGTGTTCCCTGACCTGGGCGCACCCCGGGTATCCGGCCGCCTGCGGCAGGGTGGCGTCGAGGTCGATCTCGAACCGGACGTCCCCGGTGCGGGCCTCCTCGATCGCGTGGACCTGCAGCGATGTCAGCGGGAACACCAGGTTCACCCGGTGGACCGTCACGAGGGGGGTGTACGCGAGGTTCGCCGTGATGCGGCCAAGCCGGGACCGCTGCGCAGGAGCGGCGCCGAAGCCGAACAGCTCCGCCTCCAGGGCGAGGATCTTCCCGGCCTCGGCGAACGGCGAGACCCCGACGGCGAGCTGAACGCTCAGCTCGTGGCCGCCCAGCGTGCGGCGCAGCCACGTCTGGTCACCGTCGGCCGCCGTGGTGAACCGGATGTCGTCGAAGCGGAGTTCCTGCATGGCTCCCCCAAGGGCGTGAACGAACCGCTGATTCTGCCGGGCCGAGCGCCGGCCCGCCGCCGGTTCTCCGTGGGACTCGTCTTGCGCGGCCTTCTCGGCGTCGTGCGGGGGGGGCGACCCGGGGTGAAGCCCGGGGGCGCTGCACCGCGGTGCAGCTCCTCCGTCCGCCACGCGGCCGCCGAACGCTGGCCGCGCGAGCTCGGCGAACTCCCCCGAACCGGACCGGCCGGGATCGTCCACCCGCTTGCCGTCGCCAAGGCGCGCGCCGGCGCCTCAGTCGAACAGGCGCTCACTTTCGCCCGGATTCGTTGCCAGTTTCCACGAGGCGTACGAGCCAGAGAGGGGCGCACGCTCGGGCGCGCCATGGGGTCGCACCGCCCGCCCCCAGGGAAGCCAGATTGAGTGATTCGACACCTGATGGGCGTATTGCCCTTTCATTTGCGACCGATTCCGCTCAAAACTGCACGGATCTCGCGGAAGCGTTCAACTCGCCGATCGGCGTTGACTGATGGGCATCGACGCCCGCACCGCTACGCACCGGCGTCGAGCGAGCGCGTTAGGTAGTACATTCCGATCCCCGGTTCTTCGCCGGGGAACGGCAAAGACCCCGGCTGCTCGTTGGCTGACTCGCTCACCGGGGTCTCTTGTCGCTCTGCAACGCCAGCTCCAACCGAAGACCGAAAGAGGACCCTCATGTTGCGCTGCCGTCTTGCCGGTCTCCTTGCACGCTCCGAAGTGCGTGCCGGGAAACTCAGCGGCGAACGTATCATCCCTGCTCCGCGCGCAGTTCAAACGTCCCAGTGGGATGCCACGGCTGTCACGCTGCGCGGGAGCATGATCGTCGTCGCGCTTTTCGCGCCTCTTCTCGCCGCCGCGGACGCTCTCGGCCCCCGGGAGCTGCCCTACCTGACCCTGGGCGTGACAGCCGCGCACGGATCGTCGCTGGTCCACCGGCGGGTCCGCCGCCGCTGACCCGCCAGGACGGGGTGGCGGGCCTTCCCGCCTCCCCCGCCAAGCCCCGGCCCCACCCCGGCTCCAGCACGCCGTCGCTGCCCGCTGGGCGGGCAAAGATGCCCGCCCAGCACCCCGAAAGAGGTCAAAGTGTCCACCCGTTCGCACCCCGAGCCCCAGCCGCCCCGGCCGGGACCCGCAGTCGACGGCGCCCGCGCCACCCGCTGCAAAGCGGCCCTCCGCGAGATCGCCGAGGACCACGCCGCACTCGGCGCCGAGCTCGCCCGCATGATGTCCATCGACGCCCCCACCACCGACCAGGCCACCGTCGTCCTGGAGATGGAACGCCTCAGCCAGAAGGCTCTCGGCATCCTCGTGGTGCGCCAGCGCTCCGAGGGCAAGTCGCTCACCGAACTCGCGCCCCTCTTCGGGCTGAGCACCGACCGGCTCCGCAAGAAGTACAACCCCAGAACGGTCGACAAGAACCTCCAGTCCCACAAGCCCCGCCGCCGGAGGCCCACGAGTCCGCAGCCGACCACCGAGGAGCTGCCCGTCCCGGACAACCCGCTGTACCTGCCGCTTCAGCGCCTGGCCTCTGCCCTCACCCGCATGAAAGCAGAGGCGGGCGTGTCCCAGCGGGAACTGGCCGCCGGCATGCACGTCCACCCCTCCTACGTTTCGCGCATGCTCTCCGGCAACCGCCAGCCCACCTGGCAGCACGTCCAGGTCATCGCGGGCCTGTGCGGTAAAGACCCGGCCCGGATCAGGCCGCTGTGGGACGCGGCCACCAGCACCCAGCCCCGCCACAAAGACGCTGCTCTCTACCTGCGCACCTACCTGCAAGCCCTGCGGTACGCAGCCGGAGAGCCCACGATCGCCGACATCCTCAACTCCGCGGGGCAGTCCCTCACCGAGCCCGAACTACGCCAGGCCCTGCACGGCCCCGGCGTCCCTTCGCGGAACGCCGTCAGCCGGGTCACCACGGTGCTCCACGGCCTCCCCGAGTTCGCGCTCCCGGTGTGGACCCGCGCACGCTCAGCCGGTGAAACCATGCTCTCCGCGGAGGCGTTCGGATGACCACCCCAGACAGGATCAAGTCCGTGAAGGTCCTCACCAACGGCTACTACGCCTTCTACGACCTTCACCGCCCCGTCTACCACGCCTACGCCGCCGCGCATCTGCCGCCCGAGGAAGCGCAGATCGCCGTCGGCATGACCTTTGCCGTCGTCGTGGAGAACTGGACGAGCGTGGTCACCGAACGGCACCCGGCCCGCTGGGCGTGGAGCCACCACACTCGCACCGTCGCCCGCCGCTGCGGTCACACCCCCACCGCCATCGAGGTCACACGCCTCCTCCACGACGACCTGCACATGACCATCGACCAGATCGCCACCGTCACCGGAACAGACCGTGCGGCCGTCCTTGCGCACCTGGTCGCCGCCGACCGGGCGGTCGCGCCGCACAGGCGCCGTCCCCGGCCCCGCGCCCGACCGTCCGTCTCGCCGGAAGAGCGCTGGCGCAACGCATTCCGGCTTCGCACGGCCACAGCGTGAACATCTGCCTCCCGTCAGCGGGCCCCCTGACGGGAGGCAGGCCAGCGCCTCGCCCGCGGTCTCACACCAAGGCTCCGCCGGTCGACGCGCTGGTCCCGGGCGGCCTGGGGGTCGGCCCGCGATGCGGACGTCGCGCGGTTGGGCGGGTAGCACGGCGGGTCAGGGGTCTCATGGTGTGTAAGAGCTTCGCCGTGGCGTCCACGGCCGCCACTTCGGCGGGGACGTTGGGTTTCTTGGCGGCGGGCGGTGGCCTGCACCGGGCCCGGAAAAAGTCTTAGCCCCGGCGACTTGACCACAAGGGTCAGCGGTCCACCGGGGCTTCTCACCGAGAACTATACCCGAATCCGAAGGAGGAACAACGTGACGCACGTTTCCCCGGCCCCCGGCGCCGGCCCGTGGGTGGAGGCCTGGCTGAGCCCGGCCCGCTTCGGGGTGTACCTGTACGAGACCGGCGGCGACCGCGCTCGGGCGCTGGAGCTCTACCAGTGGAACAGCGAGCTGTCGTGCGCGGTGCTTCGCGACCTCGGGCACTTCGAGGTGGCGCTGCGCAACGCCTACGCCACGGCGCTGGACGCGACCTGGTCGGGGCCCTGGCACTGGCTCGACGACCCGGCGAGTCCGCTGCGGGCCCCGCTGCTGCGTACCAAGCGCGGCGGGCCGCGCGGTCCGCGGCAGGTCGACATCAACGACAAGCCCCGGCGGGCCATCGACGCCGCGCGCAGCCGGTACGGCGTCCAGGCGCTGCCGGGGAAGATCATCGCGGATCTGTCGCTGGGCCTGTGGCGGTACCTGTCCTCCTCGGCTCACGAGAAGACGTTGTGGGTGCCGCACCTCCACCGGGCCTTCCCGGCGGGAACCAACCGCGCCACGGTCGACCGGAAGATCGGCGATCTGCACGGGCTGCGCAACCGTGCCGCGCACTGGGAGCCGCTGCTGGCGGCGCCGCTGGCCCGCCGTATGGGGGACCTGGTGTGGGTGGCTGGGCTGCTCAGTCCGGAGCTGGCCGACTTCGTCCAGCATCACAGCGAGGTCGCCGTGTTGCTGGCGAAGCGCCCGTGACGCTGGTCGGGCCGCTGTCCGGCGCGGAGCGCTCGGGCGCGGCCTCCTCCGGCGTCGCCGCACCGCGCGCCGGTTCCGTCCCAGGTCAGCGGGGGGCCGGGGGTGTTTTCGTAGGCTGTGCCCTGACGCCGGCCCGCTCGCGGTTCCGGCGCGTCGAGCGGACCGCCCCTTGCAGAGGGGTCGGCCGGAAGGAGGGCGTCATGCACGGCACCACGCTCGCGGGCCGTTACCGGCTGGTCGGTCTCCTGGGCGCTGGCGGGATGGGCCAGGTCTGGCGGGCGGTCGACGAGCGTCTCGGCCGCACGGTGGCGGTGAAGGTGCTGGCCCGGCCCGAGGACGAGGCCCTGGTGCTGCGGCTGGACAGTGAAGCGCGGGCCGCGGCGGCCCTGAGCGATCCGCATGTGGTGGCCGTCCACGATGTCGGCGAGGCGCCGGTGGACGGCAGCCGGGTCGTCTACCTGGTGATGGAGCTGGTCGAGGGACGTTCACTGGGCGAGGTCCTGGCCGAAGGCCTCCCGGCGGTCGGCGACGTCATGGCGTGGGGAGGGCAGATCTGCCGCGGCCTTCACGCCGCCCACCGGGCCGGGGTGGTGCACCGCGACATCAAGCCCGCGAACATCCTGCTCACCGCGGACGGGCGGGTGAAGGTCTGCGACTTCGGGATCGCGCGACGCGCCGACGCGCTCGGGCACCCGCTCACCGGAACCGGCGCGGTGATCGGCACTCCCTCGTACATGTCTCCGGAGCAGGCCCGTGGCGACGCGGTGATCGGTGCGGGCAGCGACCTGTACTCGCTGGGGTGCCTGCTCTACGAGCTGCTGACTGGCGAGCCGCCGTTCCCCGGCGGCGGGTGGCCGGTGCTGGCGCAGCATCTGAATCAGGTCCCGGCCCCCGTCCGCTCCCGCCGGCCTGAAGTACCCGCCGAGCTCGACCGACTGGTGGCGGAGCTGCTGCGCAAGGACCCGCGGCGCCGGCCCGCGGACGCGTCCGAGGTCGCACGGCGCCTTCACGCCCTGCGGACGCCAGCCGCCGCGGCCACCGTGCCGGCGACCGCCGTCGTGACGCCGCCCGCCCACCTCCGCACGGTCCCCGCCGCCACCTCCCCGCCAGCGTCGACGGCGCCCTCCGCTGGTACGGAGAGTGCGGCCAGCGGGCCCGGGCGCTCGGCGGCCTGGCGGGCCGGGGCGCTGACCGGCGTCCTGGTCGGCGGGCAGCTGACGTTGCTCACCGCCGTTCCCGGCCTCCTCGCCGGTCTGCTGGGCCTGCTGGCCGGCGTATGCGTCGCGGTCGGCTCGCGTATGGAGGCGCGGACATCCGACGGTGATCAGCCGGACGGGCAGGGAAGCGTCGTCGGGGTGTTCGCGGCGATGCTGATCGCCGCGGCCTTGATGGTCGCTCTGCTGGTGTGGAGCCCGGCGCCCTGGTGGGCGGCGGTGCTGGCCGGCACGGTGACCGGGCCAGTGATCGTGGCGGCCACGGCCGGCGTGCGGGCCCTGGTCGAGCAGGTGCTGCGCCGGGGTGGGGCGGAGGCAGAGCTCGCCGCCACCGCGGGCCTGTTCAGCGGCGCCGTGGGGTGCGCGCTGACCGCTGCCTCAGTGCACGGGTCCGTCGCGGGCGCCGTCGCGATCGGGGCCGGTTCCTGGGTGGCGAGCAGCCTGGCCGTTGGAGCGCTCCTTCCCGCGCCCCACCCGCGCCCCCGGCACCTGTAGGCCGCGCCTCGACCAGTGCGCCAGTCATGTGCCGGAACTGGGTAAGACCGCGTTACCGCCGACCGTCCCTGGCGGAGGCTAGCGGTCTTCGTCGTCCGGAGTGTCGGGCTCCTCGTCCGAAGAGGCTTCCGCCGGGTCGATGCCCACCACAGGGCTCCCTCCGCCCACCGGCGCCTCGCAGCCAGCCACTTCCTGCGCGGCCTGCCCTACGGCGGCGGCCCCCTCGTCATCACCCTCCTCGGAGGCCGGGAGTGCCGAGCCGAACCCGGCTTGACCCGCGCCCTCTACTCGGCCAGGCGCCGACAGGGTGGTGTGCTGGGCCTCGGCGGGAGGGGTTTCCGCCGCGGCCTGGCGTACGGCGCCAGCACCCTCGTCATCACCCTCCTCGGCATCTGGCTCCAGCGCTAACGGCGACCGCAGGCTGGGGGCCGGGAGCGCCGAGCCGGCTTGACCCGCGCCCTCTGCTCGGCCAGGCGGGGGCGTCGGCCTTGCTCTGCTCGCGGTGCGGGGTTCCTCTCAGTCGCGTGAGCCGGGACGGCGCGGGGGGTGACCGACATCGGTGCTCGTCCGTGTCGCCAGGGCGTCGGCGGGGCCGAAGTCGCCCAGCTCGATGGCCAGCAGTGCACGGACGAACGCGGTGGGAGTGATCCAGTCGGTGCGGGCCTGGAAGGTTCGGTAGACGTTGCCGATGGAGTACCGGGCGCGGTGGGCGCAGCCCGCCAGGACGCATTTTCCTTCGGAGGCGAGCGCGAGCCGCTTGAAGGCTTCTTCCTTGGGCGGGGTCGTCTGGGCGTCGCAGCCGAGGTGGTCCAGGGTGATGTGGTGGTGAGCGGTGCTCGTCTCGATGGTGAGGCGGCCGCCGCCGGGAGTGATGTAGCGGCCCGGGGCCGCAGTGTCGTACGGGTGGATGCGAGGGAGGCTTAGTTCCCTGCGGTGCAGCGGCGGAAGGCCATCGAACCTTGTGTATGGGCCTGCCGCCCCGTGCGGGTTGTTCTCGGTGCTCACTGCGTCTCGTCCTTATTACGGTCTCGGGATCAGATGTCACGTTCGGCGGGCTGGCCAGCTGCGGCCCGTCGAGCAAGACCTGTCCGCGATCAGGTCGCGCGGCAGCCCAGGGGATGCTGGCGAGGGGGGACGGGTGTCTATCGGGTTCGGCGGTGAGGGCGGGCTGCGGCCCGGGCTGCCTGGTAGGCCAGTGCGGGGTCCGGGGATGGGCCGGGTGCTGGTTGCCACGTTCCGTACGGCGCGAAGTACGGGTGCCAGCGGCCGTCGGGTCCGTAGCGGAGCTGGACGCCGGCGGCCTGGTCGGTGAGCCGGTTGTCCTCGCATTCGACGATGGCGGTGGGGGCCGGCCGCAGAGGCTGGATGGCGGCCTGGGCTCGGGCGAGGCCGTCGTGGTCGAGGTCGTAGCGATGGAGGTATGCGGCGGCTCCGGCGGTACCGCCGTGGGTGTGGGCGAGGGAGAGGTGTCCCATGGCGACGGTGTCGAGGCCGAGCTGTTCCATGGCGGCCTGGCGGTAGGGGGCGCCATGTTCGAGGGCGGTGAAGCGCGCGAGGTCGGTTCCTGCGTCGGGGCCGGCTGGCTGTTCGGAGCGGTCCAGGAGCGCCTGAGCGCGGTGAGCGGCGTCGTCGACCAGGGCGCCGAGGGCGGCAAGGCCGGGCAGCGGCGCGGGAGGCGGCGGTGGCCCGGCGGGCAAGACCGGGTGTGCGGCGGTGAGGTCGAGGTCGACGGGGTCGGGCATGGGCGTGCGGGGTTGCTGCTGTGCGGGGACGAGGACGGCCGGGGCGGGGGCAAGGTGGTTGGACTGCGGGTCCGCGCCCGGGGAGGCGGCGAGAAAGGCGTCGCCGGACTTGGCGGTGCGCACGGCCTTCCTGATGCGGTGGTAGGCGCGGCCGCGGAAGGTGAAGAGCGGTTCGACGGCCGAGCGGAGCCGTTCGGCGAGGAGGAGTCCGACGGCGACGGTGTGCGGGCACGGCCCGGTGGCTGGGGTGCAGGGGCAGGTGTGGGAGAAGTCCTGTGCTGAGGGGATCAGCGGGATGCCGGCGGTGTGGGCGGGGTCGGTGAGCTCGTCGCTGAGGCCGTGGTCGGAGGGGCGGGCGGCGAGGGCGGTTTCGATGCGCTTCCACTGCTCGGCGGAGAGTTCCTCGACGAGAAGGCGGGGGCGCACGGGCCGGCCGGTGGGCAGGTGGAACTTCGCGGTGGCGAAGCCCTGGTTGACGTTGAGCTGGGTGGCTTCTGCCGCGAGGAGGCGGCGCGCGGCGTGAACGGTCCCGGTGTCGGGGACGGTGGTGACGGCGGCGGTCAGGGCGCGGGCCCAGGCGTCGGTGGCGCGGGGGCTCATCGGTGGGCTCCGAGGGTGACGAGCTCGGCGAGTTCGCGGTCGGTGAGGTTGGCGAAGGCGCGGTCACCGCCGCCGCGGCGCGTATCGCCTCTTCCGAGACTTCAGCCATGAGACAACTCCCGCATCCCAGACGCCCGCCGGTCACTCGGTTCGCATCGGCGAGCCCCTCAGTAGTGGAGACACCGTAGCGTGA
Source organism: Streptomyces diastaticus subsp. diastaticus (assembly GCF_011170125.1). Taxonomy (NCBI): domain Bacteria; kingdom Bacillati; phylum Actinomycetota; class Actinomycetes; order Kitasatosporales; family Streptomycetaceae; genus Streptomyces; species Streptomyces diastaticus. Next base: position 41,969 of record NZ_BLLN01000006.1, read on the forward strand.
GAATCTTCGTCAGCAGTGTTCGCAAGGGACTTGAAGAGGAGCGGGACGCGCTACTGGCCTCATTCGGGCGCTTGGGCATACCCCGGTGCGGTTCGAGGACTTCTCCGCGCAGCCCACGCCCAGCCGGGAAGCGTGCCTGGCAGCTCTCGACTCTGCAAATGTCTGCGTCTTCCTGCTCGGACCGTCCTACGGCCACGTCTTCCCCGAGACAGGGCAGTCGGCAACACACGACGAGTGGGTGGCGGCCAAGACGGCGGGTAAGCCACGCTGGGTCTATCGCAAGCTGGGCGTCACGTTCGAAGACGCCCAGCAGTCGTTCGCCCGGGACGTGGAGGCCTACGCCACCGGAGTGTTCCGTGACTCGTTCCAGGACACTGCCGAGCTGTTGACCAAGGTGGTGCGAAAAGTGAAGGAGCTGGAGGCGGGGCCGTCCTCGCTGTCCTTCGCACCGCTGACACAACCCGTTTCGCTGCGTCGGAGCCTCGATGAAGGAGGTGTCCAAGGCGGCGTCAGCGTCCCTCTGCTGGAACTGCACGTTCTCCCAGTGGGATTCGCCGGCTACTCGGCCCGTCAGCTGGAGGAGCTCAGCACATCACTGGCGGACCGGATCCGCCGGTCCGGGGCGGTCAAGAGCGACACTGCTCTGACGGCGTCCAGTTCCCAGGCACATGCAATTGTCAGCATGCCCCTCAGTCGGCCTCCTCGGTGGGACGCCACCCGGCCTGGGGAACTGGTGGAAGTACGCCTACACAAGACCGGACAGGTCTCCCTGCGGGCCACACTCCCCCGAGACGCCATGGGTTCCATCCTCGATCAGGACGCGCTGCCTCAGCAGATCACCGCCCTGCTGAGGCTCATCGGCGCGCTGAATCTGATCCAGCATGAACGCATCGTCGTGGCGGTCGGCGTCTCGGATCCCCAGCTGACCCAGATCGACAGGTTCAACCCGCACCAATCGCGTACGCGTGCCGAACTCGGCGGCTTCATGCGCTCGTTCGCACTGCAAACCGAGCCGGACGAGTCCGCCAGCCTGGCTGCGCTGGACGCCGGTGCAGAGGAGGTCGCACGGACCCTCTCAAGAGTACTGATCAAGCAGCACCCCTCAGCCACCTGAGACGGTGCCGTCATGACAACGGTTCACGGTCACCCGGCGTGAGGCGCTGCGCTCTACCTCCGGAAGCCTCGCCTGGGATCCCTGACACCGTGGCTGCCGAACGGCGCGACCCAGGCGGTCGCTCGTAGGTCACCCACGTCCATGGACTGGTTCGCCGGGTCCTCGGGATCTGCGATGCGGAACAAGCCTGCCCGACTAAGGGCCTCACACCTCTGACCAGCACAACCCCGCGCCAGCTATAGCAGTCGGCATGAGAATGACCTGGCCTTTCGCCACCCATGTCAGCAACAGGTGATCACCATCCGTCAGTACCCACTACCAGGTCACTGAGGCTGCGTCACTGACATTCAGATGACGATGCCCAGCTGACACTTCCTTGCAGACTGTCACTTGGCAGTCCGGGCAGGTGCTCGTTCAGTCTGGTCGCGGAAGTGGGGGTTCTCGGCTGCTGCTGGCGGGGGGCTCCGTCCCGGGGTGGCCGGTGTGGAGGGAAGGGCGGGGTCAGAGCATGAGGAGGACCCTGGTGTTCGTGAGGAGTTTGCGGTTCACGCTGGTGCTCTGGACGAAGATGGTGAAGTCGTCGTTGTGGTCGGGCTTGATGCGGATCTCGACGTCGGGCAGGCCGAGCAGGGCGCGGGCTTCGGGGCCGGTGTAGATGCGGTCGGTTGTCTTCTCCAGGACCGCGATCTGCTTGCGTGGCTGGATCTTCTCGGACTTGGTCAGCTGGTAGAAGGCGCCGCCGGTGCGGTAGGTGTGGCCGGATTCGGTGATCCAGTCGCGGATCGCGGCGTCACGTGTGACGGGGAGCAGTGCGTAGGAGGTGGGGTCGGCTGCTGTGAGGCCGGCTGCCTTGATGGTGTCCTTGTTGACTGCTTCGGCGCCCACGGAGAAGACCGCTCGGGAGCCGCGGATGCCCTTGGTGCGGCCCACCATGAATTTTTCGGTGGCTTCCTGGATGACTTGGCCGGCTTCGTGCAGGCCTTGGGTGCTGGTGGCGTCCCAGATGGCGATGTTGTCCTTGGGGAAGCCGTACTGCATGGCTTCGCGCTTGCCCATCTGGTCGGGGACGAGGACGGCCAGTGTCCAGTTGTCCTGCTGGGTCTCGATCATCTGGGCCACTGCCTTGACCAGTTCTGCGGGCTTCCTGGAGGGGGTGCCGGGGCAGCGGTGGCTGGCGTTCTCCTGGCCGTCGGTGAGGACGAACGTGAGGAAGCTGTGGTCTCCGTAGAGCTGGGCGGTCTGGGCGAGTTCGCGTTGCGAGGTGAGGGTGGCTGCCAGGAGGGCCGTCATGCCGCCGACTCGGTAGAGCTGCTTGAGGGAGGGCATGCGCAGGACGTCTTTGTCGTAGATGACGCACTCGACGTTGTTCGCGAAGACGTACACCGTGACGCGGGTTTCCTGGTCCAGTTCGCGTGACCGGCGGGCCAGGTAGGTGATCTGCTGGTCGGCGACTTCGATCACCTTGGCGCTCAGGCGGGACATGGAGGAACTTGCGTCCAGGACGAGCGCGACGTGGTTGATGTAGTTCTGGTTTCCGGACATGGGAACTCCCCCTCGTTTCCGACTCGGTGGCCCTACGTTCCCATCTGGCACTGACAATCGATCATGGTTCGTCGGGGGTGGGGCCACGTCGGGCTGGGGCCGGGCGGTCGGGGTCGTGCCATGTTGCGTTTTTTGCGTGGCCTGCCGGTACCGCGTCGGTTTTGTATGGGGGCGACTGGGTCGTGGAGGCGCTGGACGGGGGCTTCGCCGCCGGTTCCGTGCACCGTCACCGGTGACGGTGACGGTTTCGCGCTGCGTGGGGTGCCGGTGGTCGCGCTTTTCGTGTCTGCCCGCGGGCAGGTGTGGCTGTGTTGCGGGGGGGGCTGGTTCAGCGGCGCAGGAGGAGGGAGGTGACGCGTAGGCGGCCGCTGTGGATCCAGACGTCGGAGTATTCGACGGGGCGGCCGTCGTCGAGGTAGGTGACCTGTTGGAGGTACTGGACGGGGTCGCCCTGGCCGAGGTCGAGTTCGGTGGCGACGTCTGTGGTGGCTGCCTCGGCGCTGAAGGTCCGGCGGGCGGTGGCGATCTTGAGTCCGTAGGTGTCTTCCAGGACGCCGAAGAGGCTGGCTGTGGTGAAGTCGGTCTTCTCGATGCCGGGGGCGAGGTCGGTGCGGACGAAGTTGGAGAGGAGGGCGACGGGGCCTTGGTCGGTTCTGCGGACGCGGGTCAGGCGCAGGACGCGGGTGTCGGGTGTGACGTCGAGCAGGGCGGCGACGGGGCGGGGTGGGGCGATGAGTGTGCATTCGCCGACGGTGGTGGTGGTGACCACTCCTTGGCTGGCGAAGTCTTCGGAGAGGGTGCTGAGTTTTTGGGCGATCGCTGGTTCGATGGTGGTCGAGGTGACGAAGGTGCCGCGGCCGCGGACCTGTCGTAGGAGGCCTTCTTCGATGAGGGTGGTCAGGGCGCGGCGGAGGGTGCCGCGGCTGACGCCGTATTCCTGGGCGAGTTCGGGTTCGCTTTTGAGGCGGTAGTGGGCGGGCCAGGCGCCGCTGGCGATGCGCAGTCGGATGTGTTCCGAGATCTGGACGTGGATCGCCGTGGGGACGTCCCGCTTGATGTCCGGCAGGCCTGGCTTGTCGCCCGTCACGGTGGTCTTGTCTCCTTGTGGTGGTCTTGCCGGAGGACGGGTGTCGTTCCGGCCCGGTGCCCGTGCCCCCGGGCGGGGCCGGGGGCATGGGCGCCGGTGGTGCTGTCAGTAGCTGGCGGTGGTTTCGTCGCCGGTGTCGGTGATGATCGACAGTCCGGCGCTGGTTCCCAGCAGGCTGGCTCCGGCGCGCAGGAGTTGCAGGGCCTGCCGGTAGGTCTTGATGGATCCGGAGGCCTTGACCTGGACGCCGTTGCGGGCCCGGTCAACAAGGTAGCGAACGCTTGCGGGGTGTGCGGTCTCGATCTGTCCGCTGCTGGCGTTCTTGAGGAAGGAGGCGCCTGCTTCGATGGCGAGTTCGACGGCTGTTTCGCGTTCGGTCTCGGTGAGGAGCGGCAGTTCCAGCATGACCTTGACGGGGAGGCCGCTGGCTCGTACGACGCCGGCGATGTCTTCGCGGAAGTCGTCGTAGCGGCCGCTCTTGAGCCAGCCGATCTGGACGCCGATGTCGAGTTGGGTGGCGCCGAGGCGGGCTATTTCGGCGGCTTCGGCGGCCTTTCCGGCGCTGGTCATGACGCCGACGGTGGGGAAGTCGAGGGCGGAGGCGACTTCGATTCCGGTGCCGCTGAGTTCGGTGACGACCTCGGGCAGCCAGGAGGCGGGCACCATGGCTGCGTTGAAGCCGTGTGTGGCGGCTTCCTGGGCGTGGGCGATGATCTGCTCGCGGGTGGTGTCCGGGTCGATCCTGGTGTGCTGGATGTAGGGGGCGAGTTGGGCCGGGGTGAGGGTGAGTTCGGTGGCGGCGGTGGTGGTTTCGGACACGGTGTGGTCTCCCTGGGAGGTGGTGTGGGGGTGTGGGCGGGTGGGCCGCCGGGGTGTTTTTCGGGTGCGGGGCGGGGTGGGGTCAGAGGCGGGAGGCGTACTCGGGTGGTGTGATGATGTCTTCGCCGCCGAACCAGTGGGGGGCGTCGACGCCGCAGTAGAGGCCGATGTTGCCCCAGGGTTCGAAGGCGCCGGTGCGGACGATGACCTTTGCCTGGCGGGCCAGGGCGCCGAGCATCTCGGTGTGGGGGCGGGTGGTGAACTCGGCGTCGGTGAAGCGCTCGTGGAGCCAGGTGTCCAGGCGGGGGTTGTTGTGGGGGACGTTCTCGGCGCGGACGACGCCTTCGACGACGAGTTCGTCGGCGATCAGTGTGAGTACCGTGCGCAGGTCGGGCAGGTTCTGGGCGAGGGCCAGGTCGATGCGGTGGGCGTCGCGGGGGATGGGGAAGCCGGCGTCGACGACGAGCAGCAGGTCGGTGTGGCCGAGGGTGGCGAGGGCGCCGCTCAGTTCGGCGTTGAGGATGCCGGAGCGTTTCATGGTGGTTCCTTTCGTGGTGTGGGGGTGGGTGGGGGTGGGGCGGGGTTTGTGTGGTGCTTCAGGCGGCTGTGGGTTCTGTGCCGGTGGCGAGGGTCATGACGGATTCCTCGGTGGCGTCGGCGGAGTCGACGACCGCTGCGAGGCGTCCTTGGCTCATCACCGCGATGCGGTCGGTCAGGGTGAGGAGTTCGGGCAGGTCGGAGGAGGAGCAGAGGATTGCCAGGCCTTGGTCGGCGAGGGTGGTGAGCTGGGCGTAGATTTCGGCTTTGGCGCCGATGTCCACGCCGCGGGTGGGTTCGTCGAGGATGAGGACCTGGGGGTTGATGGCGAGCCAGCGTGCCAGTACGGCTTTTTGCTGGTTGCCGCCGGAGAGGCTGGTGATGGGCTGGGTCATGGTGGCGGTCTTCACCCGGAGCTGTCGTGCCTGTGTGGTGGCGGCTTCGTTGAAGGGGCGGCGTCGGAGGAGGCCGAGGCGGCTGAAGGTGCGGGTGGTGAGGGCGCCGATGTTCTCGCCGACGCTCATCGTGGTCAGTAGTCCTTGGGCGCGGCGTTCGCCGGGGACGAACGCCAGCCGTCGTTCGACGCTGGTGATGGGGTTGCGTCGGTCGTAGGGTTCGCCGCCCAGTTCGACGGTGCCGCCGTTGCCGGGGTCGGCGCCGAAGATGTTGTGGAGGAGTTCGATGCGGCCGGAGTCGGGGAGTCCGGCGATGCCGAGGATCTCGCCGGGGCGTAGTTCGAGGGAGATGTCGTGGTGTCTGCGGCCGCTGAGTTGCCGGACGGTCAGGGCGGGGCGGGTGGCGGGTGGGGGTGTGTCGGTGGTGCGGCGGGTGAACTGGCCGAGTTCTCGGCCGACCATGGCGGCGACTGCTTGCTCGGGTGTGGTTTCGTCGCGGCGCCAGGAGGCGACGTGGGCGCCGTCGCGCAGTACCTGGATGTGGTCGGCCAGGCGGAAGACTTCGGGCATGCGGTGGGAGACGTAGAGCATGGTGGTGCCCTCGGTCTTGAGGTGGTCCATGAGGGTGAAGAGCCGGTCGGCCTCGGCGGGGGTGAGCATCGCGGTGGGTTCGTCGAGGATGAGGACGCGGCAGCCGCGGGCCAGGGAGCGGGCGACGACGATGAGTTGCTGGGTGGCCAGGTCCAGGGTGCGTACGGGGGCGTCGGGGTCGAGGTGGAGGTCGAGTCCGGCGAGGAGTTCGGTGGTGCGGTGGATCATCTGGCGGCGGGAGGGGAACCAGCGGTTGCCTGGTTCGACGCCGCTGAGGACGTTTTCGGCGACGGTGCGGTCGGGGAGCAGGGAGAGTTCCTGGGGGACGATCGCCACGCCGTGCCGGCTGAGCATGGTGGCCGGTTCGAAGGAGGTGACGTCTTGTCCGAAGACGGTGATGTCGCCGTCGCTGGGTGGCTGGAGGCCGGCGAGGATTTTCAGCAGGGTGGATTTTCCGGCGCCGTTCTCGCCGAGGAGGGCGGTGATCTCGCCTGCGGGGACGTCGAAGGAGACGTCGCGCAGGGCGCGGACCGGGCCGAAGTTGCGGGTGAGGTTGCGGACGCGTACGGCGGGTGTGGTGCCGGCCGGGCTGGGGGTGTCGGGGTGCGGGGGTGCGGGGGTCATCAGTCCTCCACGGTGGCGTCGGCGAGGTTGTCGCGGGTGATGATCTGGGCTCCAGTGTCGACGCCGGTGATCTTGGTTTCCTCGGTGAGGAAGTCGTGCAGTGTCTTGACGGCCTGGTAGCCCTGTTCGGCCGGGTTCTGGCTGACGGTGAAGTCGAGGACGCCGCGGTCGATGTATTCGGAGGTCTGGGTGAGCAGGTCGAAGCCGCCCATGGCGATGGAGTCCTGTTTGCCGGACTGGGCGACCCATTTGGCGGCGGCGGTGGTGGAGCAGCAGTCCAGTCCGGCGACGGCGGCGACGTCGGGCTGGCCGGACATGGTGGATTCGACGGTGTTGTATGCGCTGTTGGGTTCGTTGCCGACGTTGACTGGTCCGACGATCTTCAGTCCGCTGTCCTTCATGCCTTTCTTGAAGCCGTTGAAGCGGTCGTGGGACCATCCGGCTCCGGTGTCGACGGAGAAGACGATGACGGATTTGCCGTTGGTGTCGCCCTTGATCTTCTTGCGTAGTTCCTTCGCCTGGTTTTTTCCGGAGGCTTCGAGGTCCTGGCCGACGAAGCCCATCTGCTGGGAGTCGGGGTTGTCGGTGTTGAAGGAGATGACGGGGATGCCGGCCTTGTAGGCCTGGCTGATGACGGGCTTGAGGGCGTCGCTGGAGGCGGAGGAGACGGCGAGGCCGTCCACGGCCTGCTGCTGGATGAGTGTCTGGATCTCGGAGACCTGTTTGCCGGCGTCGCCGCCGGTGGGTCCGATGAGGGAGACGTCGTCGCCGAGTTCCTTGCCGGCCTTCTTCATGCCGGAGCCGATCGGCTTGGCGAAGGCGAGGGAGGGGTCGTGGTAGCTGAGCTTGATGCGCAGCGGCTTGTCGTCGTCCAGCCGCTGCTGGATGTAGGGGGCGAGGGTGAAGGAGTCGTCGCCGGTGCCGTTGGTGCCGTCGGCGGTGATGGCGCCGCAGGCGCTGAGGGAGAGGGCGGCGACGGCCGTGGTGGCGGCGGTCAGGGTTCTCAGGTGGGTACGCGGGGACATCGGGGGCTCCTTCGGCGGGTCCGCGGTTCTCGGGGACAGGGGGGCGGGTGGGGCCGGTGGGGCGGCGTGTGAGCGGTTCGCGGTGCGGCCGGTGGCCTGGGGTGGGCTGGTGTCCGTGTCCGCGAGGTGGCGGGGGTGGGGCCCGGGTCGGGTGCGGGTTCTGGGGCTTGCGCTGCCGGGTGCCGGGCCGCGGGCGACGGGGGGCGGGGGTGGCTGGTGGCGTGCGTGTGGCGGGCCGGGTGCGGGTCCTGGGGCTGGGCTGCCGGACTGGTTCCTGGGGTTGGGCTGACCGGGTGCGGGTCCTGGTTGGGCTGACCGGGTGCCGGGCCGTGGTGGTGGTGTCCGGGTCGGTGTCGTGGGCGGCCGGGTCAGGCGCGGGTCTTGCGCTTGCGCTGCCAGGTGTCGGCGGCGACGGCGGCGACGATGACCAGGCCGGTGACGACGGTCTGCCAGAAGGACGAGATGCCCTTGATGTTGAGGATGTTCTGGAGCAGGCCGATGAAGGCGACGCCGATGACGGTGCCCCACATGGTGCCGGAGCCGCCGAAGAGGGCGGCGCCGCCGATGATGACGGCTGAGATGACGGTGAGTTCGAGTCCCTGGCCCGTGACTCCCTGTACGTAGGAGAGGAAGGACAGGCCGAGGACGCCGGCGAGCCCGGCGGTGAATCCGGAGAGGACGAACGCGGTGAGTTTGACCCGCTTGACGTTGACGCCGACGAGCCGGGCGGCTTCCTGGTTGCCGCCGACCGCGTAGGTGTTGAAGCCGAAGCGGGAGCGGGCGAGCAGGACCACGCCGATGGCGGCGACGGCGGCGAAGAAGACGAACTGCATGGGGATCACGCCGAACAGCCGTCCCTGGCCCAGGAGGCTGAACTCGGCGACGCCCGGCTGGGAGGAGCTGAGTGAGATCGGGGCGCCGTCGGAGATGAGCAGGGCGATGCCGCGGAAGACGCTGAGGGTGCCGAGGGTGACGATGAAGGACGGTACGCCGAGCAGTACCACGGCCAGGCCGTTGAAGAGTCCGGCGAGGACGCCGACGGCCAGTCCCACGGCCATGGCCGCGGCCCAGCTCCAGCCGTCCGATATGAGCATGCCGGTGGAGATCGCGGACAGGGCGTAGGTGGAGCCGACGGAGAGGTCGATCTCGCCGTTGAGGATGACGAAGGTCGCTCCGACGGCCATGATGCCGAGCTGGGCGATCTGCTGGCCGACCGAGAGCAGGTTGCCGGACTGGGCGAAGGTCGGTGAGAGCACTGTGCCCAGCAGGAAGAGCAGGACGAGGGCGGCGAACACGCCGGCTTCCCGGGCGTGCAGCAGTCTGTGCAGCGTGAGTGGGAGCCGGCGGGAGGAGGCGTCGGGGGGTGCCGCCGGGGCGGTCTGCGGCTTGGGGGAGGTGGTCGGGGTCACGAGTCGTCTCCAATCAGGGCGGTCAGCTGGGCTCTGGTGGGCAGGGCGGGGATGACGCCGGCGATCGACACCGTGTGGGAGCCGGCGGCGGCGGCGAACTCCACGGCCTGCTCGAGGGGGCGTTGCTCGGCCAGGGCGACGGCGAAGGCGGCGGTGAAGGAGTCACCGGCGCCGGTGGTGTCGACGACGGCCGGGGCCGGGTGCGGGTCGACCTGGGTGACGCCGTGGGTGCCGGCGATCAGGGCGCCCTGTGCGCCGCGGGTGATGACGACCGTGCCTGCGGTGCGCTGCTGCAGGGCGCGGGCCAGTTCCTCCTCGCTCATGCCGTGCCCGTCGTCCAGGCCGAGGAGGACGGGGGCCTCGGTCTGGTTGGGGGTGAGGACGTCGATGAGGGGCCAGCTCTCCTGGGGCAGTGGGCGGGCGGGCGCGGGGTTGAGCAGCGTCCGGGTGCCCGTCTCACGGCCGGCTCGCAGGGCGGCGAGCACGGCCTCCTCGGGGATCTCCATGGAGACGATCAGGATGTCGGCCGAGGCGATCTCGGCGCGGAAGGATGCCACCGCCGCCGCGTCCAGTTCGTCCAGCGCGCCCGGGGCGATGGCGATGCGGTTCTCACCGGACGGTTCGACCAGGATGAAGCCCACCATCGTGGGTGCTCCGGCGGTCACCACGTGCTGGTGGGCGACGCCCTCGTGTTGCCACAGCTGTCGTGCGCGGCGTCCGAAGTCGTCGTTTCCGACGGCCGTCAGGAGAGAGACTTCGGCGCCCAGCCGGGCGGCGGCGACGGCCTGGTTGCTGCCTTTGCCGCCCGCTCCCGAGTGGAAACGGCCACCCGAGACGGTCTCCCCCGCGGCGGGCGCCTTGGGAATCCGCATGGTCAGACCGGCTCCATAGCTACCGACAACCGCGATCTTCATCGACCCACCACCGCTTTGTGTATGGACAACCATGAACAAGCGCGATCGTAGGTACAGGGATGTCCACAGTCAATGGGTTGTTCACCCGCGTATGGCACCACCCACCACAGACCAGAACGCGCGACACGCGTGCGGGGAACGCATACGGTGCCCGCCGCGCTCCTGGACCGCCCGCAGGCCCGGCCGGCCGGTCGGCACCGCACCGCTCGCCGCCCGCCGCGCTCCCGCTTCCGCTCCCGCTCCCGCTCCCGCTCCCGCTCCCGCTCCCGCTCCCGCTCCACGAAACCCTGACTCCGGAAGGCGCCTCCCGGGGAGGCGTCTCTTTCCTCAGGGTGCTCGCCGCCGCGCAAGCGGCCCCGCCCCTCCCCCGCCGAAGCCCGCCCAGCACCTGCGGCAGACACCGCGCACCCAGGGCCCAGCCCGCTACACGCACACTCCGCCCGGCGCCTCCGGGAGCGGGAGAAGACAGGAGGCGGGCGTCCACGCCCCTCTCCGGCATCCGGTGAAGCGTGAGCACGCACCGTACGGAGCCGGGAGCCAGGCGGTCTCCTCTGCATCCTCTGGCGAGGAGACGCGTGGCAACACTCCTGACCAGCCGCCAGAGACAGAGACAGAGACGCGCAACGAAACACCTGACCGGACACCAGGCGCGGGACGCGCGGCGAAACTCCTGACCACCCGACAGGCGACGTCCCCCGCACAGGCGTGTTCCTGATCAGCTGTCAGCAGTAGTGGCACTCGGCCGTACCATCGCCACGTTCCGCAAGCCGTCCAGGTCCCCGTACGCGACCCGGCCCTGACCCTCGCCGGCACGCGTGACGCCCCCGCTGTCCGCTGTCCGCTGTCCGCTGTCCGCTGTCCGCTGTCCGCTGTCCGGACGCTACGGCAACCTCCACGCCGCCCTCCACCCACTCGACATGCGGGTGGCCGGTGCTCTGGCGCATCGATGCCCCGGCAGCAGTCACCGGCCCGGCCGGCAGCCGGTGGAGCGGGGGCTCGGCCGCCCTCACGCCCGACGAACTTCTGGCACGGACTCCCGGGCCGGTGGCGCTGCGACGCCTTCCCCACGGCGAGCGTCAGGACATGTCCTGCCGGTGCCCCTCACCAGCCGCACCGCAGCTCTCCTGACCGATGAGCACACTCACGTGATGGACATCCGCGACTGCTACGCCTTTCCCCCAGGCGCGCCTGGCCGGACACGTCACCGGCCTCACCCGTTCCCGCGAAAGGCGTCACCACCACCCGGCACGCCCGCGGCCCGGCGGCACCCCTTCCCCGGCAGCCGGCCGCCCGCCCACGCCCCGCGGCGCCACGCCCACGCCCGCACCCAGGCACAGCCCCCTCCCCGGACGAAGATCTGGCGGCACCCGGCACCACCCTCCCCGGACCCGCTGCCCCTCAAGGACCAGCCTGCGTGTCCGCAAGGGCCTGTCGCTCAAGGGCTGGTGGCGTCCGCTGGACCAGGCCGACAGGGCCGGAGGCCGGCGACGCGGCCGCCGGGCCATCCTGGCCCAGCGCATGGCACCGGCGCCGAGCCATGCTCCGCAGCCGTTCATCACCCAGCAGGGCGGGCACCGGACACAGGGGGCGTGCACCGCGGCTCCCGGAACACTCTCGCCTCCGTCGCCGTGCTGCCCTCTGCCGCCGGCACACACGGCAGGCGCGCCGGACGTCAGCCGGGCCCTCCCCCTCTCCCCCGCCGGCACAGCGCTGGAAGACCCGGACACGCCACGGCACCCGAACCGCGCAAGGCTCGCCCCCCGCTCCGCCGCGGCGAGCAGCGCCGGACCGAAGCGACGCCGGGCAGCGGCCACCGCGGGAACGGTGACCGCCCGAACGCCGAGGACAAAGAGCAGGGGGACCGGCCCAGCCGCTGTCCCACCGGCACGGCGTGATCCCACGAGCTGCTCCCCCGCACCGGCTCCCCCGTGCCGCGATGCCCTCCCGACGCCCCTCGGGCACGGGAAACACGGCAGACGCCGGGCGCTGGGACCACCAAGCACGTCGAGACACCTCCCGGCCCGGGCGGCTCGGCCAGTACGGGCCGGGCGGCCCAGGCGGCCCGTGCGAGCCATGCAGCCCGTGCGAGCCACGCGGGCCGTGCAGCCCGTGCGAGCCGGGCGGGCCATGCGGCCATGCAGCCCGTGCGAGCTGTGCGAGCCGGAAGCTGCCGGTACGGGCAGAACTCACCGAGGTCAGCTCCCCACAGGCGGTCGGTGGAGTCCACTCCCGCTCCGGCGACGGGCTCCGGGAAGGGCGCACCGCCCGCCCGTCCCAGGGAAGAGCCCGTGCCCGGCCGGGCGGCGGAACCGGCTGGAGGAGGAGAGGGCCGGCGAAGGTGCCGGCACCGCCGCGCGGGCCGGCGAGGCGACACCCGGAGGGAGACGCTGCCCCCGAAGGCATGGCCGCGGACCGGATGCGGGCAGCCCCTCGTGGGGCCGGCAGGCCCCACGAGGGGCTCACGGAAGGGCCGCCGGGAAGCACGGGGGCGGCGGGCTCTGCCCTTGTCAGCTGGGCTTGTAGGCGATGTAGCCCCACTGCTGGGTGTCCGGGCCGGGACCGGACGCGTCCGGGAGCCAGCGGCTGACCGGGCCCAGCCCCGGCTCCGCGATGGTCAGGCCCTCGGCCATCGCCAGCATCGTCTCCGCGCTGCTCGCCACGTACGGCTGGGTGCCGGAGTCCGCGTACGACCGGTTCGCCGCGTCGATCTCCGGCGAGGCCAGCGTCGTACACATCACCAGCGCGCTGCCCGGCGCCAGCCGGGAGGTGTAGTCCCGCACCAGGGCGACGGCCTCCGCCGGATCGGTCACATGCCCGATCACCGCCATCAGCATCAAGGCGACGGGCTGGTCGAGGTCGAGAGTCCGGGCAGCCTCGGCGACGATCTTGCCGGGGTCGTTGAGGTCACCGTCGATGTAGTCGGTGTCCCCCTCCGGCGTACTGGTCAGCAGAGCACGGGCATGTGCCAGGACGATGGGATCGTTGTCGACGTAGACGATCCGGGCGTCCGGAGCCGCGCGCTGAGCCACCTCGTGCGTGTTGTCGGCAGTGGGCAGACCGGTGCCGATGTCGAGGAACTGCCGGTACCCCTTCTCGGCGGCCAGGTACCGCACCGACCGCCGCAGAAAACCCCGCGTGGCCAGAGCGAGCTCGACCGCCGCGGGAAACTCCCGCTTCATCCGCTCACCCAGCTCCTGGTCCGCCGGGTAGTTGTCCTTCCCCCCGAGCAGGTAGTTCCAGAACCTCGCCGAGTGAGGTTTGCTCGGCTGGAGATCGACGCCCAGGTTCGGGTACTGCGGGCCGGCATTCATCAGCGCGCTTCCTTCCAGGTGACAGGACAGGTCAGAGGCAGGCCCAAGGGGCGGGCGGCGGCCGGTGCCGCGGACCGGGACCAGACGCATGTCGTCCCCGCGGGCGGCCCGGACCGGCAGCGTATCGCTGTCAGGCATGAGACGCCGTCAGGTACGGCCCACGCGCAGGCGGCGCACCTGACACACCGCCACCACGAGACGCCTCCCGCCGGCACGGTCCTACTGGCGGGAGCCCGCCAGGCCGCACTCGTAGGCGACGATGACGGCCTGGACGCGGTCCCGCACGCCCAGCTTCGCGAGGATGTTGCCGACGTGGGTCTTGACCGTCGTCACCGACAGCACGAGACGCTCCGCGATCTCCACGTTGGACAGTCCCTGCGCCACCGCGCGCAGCACATCGGTCTCCCGCGGGGTGAGGGCACGCAGCCTCGGATCGAGGGCATCGTCGCGCGGCGGGTCCGCGTCCGGGCTGTGCGGAAGGTGGTGCGCGAAGAGATCGAGCATGCGCCGTACGACACGAGGCGCGACCACGGAGCTGCCCGAGGCGACGGTGCGGATCGCCTCGGCGAGTTCCTCGGGCCGGGCGCTCTTGAGGAGAAACCCGCTCGCGCCGCCGCGCAGCGCGGCGAACGCGTACTCGTCGACGTCGAACGTGGTCACCACCAGCACCCGGGCGGCGGGGTGCTCCGCGGCGATCCGGCGGGTGGCCTCGATACCGTCCATGCCCGGCATCCGCACGTCCATGACGACGACGTCCGGAGCGAGGGCGGCGACCTGTTCGAGCGCCACCTTGCCGTCCGCGGCCTCGCCGACGACGGCAAGGTCCGGTTCGGAATCGATCGCGAGCCGGAACCCCATGCGCAGCAGCGCCTGGTCGTCCACGAGCAGGACCGTGATCATCGGGGGCCCTCCTCCACGGCCGTACCGGACCCCGCGTCGGGGCACGGCAACGTCACCTGCACCTGCCAGCCGCCCCCGGCGCGCGGGCCCGCCATCATATGCCCGCCCAGCAGAGCCACCCGCTCCCGCATACCGACGATGCCGCGTTCCGTGCCACTGCCCGTGCCCGGACCGGTGCCGGCCTCGTTGACGACGGCGACCTCGACCGCCGGCCCGGTCCGCCGCACGACGACCGACACGGCAGACGTGCCAGGCGCGTGTCGCAGCACGTTCGTGAGCGCCTCCGTGACAATACGTTTCACCGCCAGCCGCAACGCCGTGTCCGGCGGCAGGGGCGTGTCCAGCCCGGCCGCCGACACGGGCATCCCCGCGGTGCGGAAGCGGCGCACGACAGCGTCCAGGCCGGCCCCTTGCGGAGTGGCGTCCGCGGTGTCGAGCGCGCCGAGCACGCGTTGCATGTCGGCGAGGGCTTCACGGCCGGTGCGGGACAGTTCACCCAGCGCCTCCCGTGAAGCGTCCGGGGCCCGGTCGAACGCGGCCGCCGCACCGTCGCAGAGCGCGATCATCACGGACACGGAGTGCGCCACGACGTCATGCATCTCGCGGGCGAGGCGCTCGCGTTCCGCCGTACGCACGAGCGCCGCGGACGTGTCGCGTTCCCGGGCGACCGCCCGGTAACGCTCCTCGATGTCGTGGGCATGCCGGCGGCGGTCCCGGGAGGCGAACCCGACCAGCACCCCGGCCAGCAGAGTACCCACCAGCAGAACGACCGACACGATCCGGCGCTCCGGCGAGAACGGCGGCTCCGTCAGATGCCAGTACGGCTCCTCGGCGTAGTAGCCGGTCCACAGCAGCATCTCGAGGATGCCGATCTGCTGGAACCACCACATGGCCGCCGACACCGTCACAGCCGCAGCCGTCACCAGCAGCCAGGTGGAGCGGGCGTCCCGCGACGAGGCGACCGCGGCCGCCGCCATCCCCAGACACAGGCCGAAAACGCCCGTGACGCCTCCCGTCATGAGCGAGGCCACAGCGCCGGCAGTCAGCACGGCCAGCACAACGACCGGCCAACGCCGCCGCACGAGCAGCGCCCCCGCTCCCAGAACAGCACCGGCGAGCCAGACCGACGGGACCACCCAGTGTTCGGCACCGCCGCGCGGATAGTAGCCCAGAGCGACGATGCCGTTGACGGTGTCCCTGACCACAGCAGCACCCACGACACCGAACGCCCCCACGACCACAACGACCAACGCCACGTCCCCGAGACGAGGATGCGCGGCCCAGAACCTGCGCACCGGCCCGATCCGCCGCACCTGCACCCCACCCAGCAACCGGATGTCGTCCACAGCGGACGACGAGACCACCGACGACGTCACCACTGCCCCACCTCCGCCCTCACCCGACACGCACCCGGCGCCTCCACCCGCACCCGGCGCTCTCTCGACGCATCCACCCGCACCCGATGTTCCCTCGACGCATCCGCCCGCACGCCAGGCCCTCCCGGCGCACCTGCCGTCACGCGGTGTTCCCTCGTCACGTCTGCCTTCACCCGACGCTCCCTCGCCACGACCAGCCTCACGCGACATTCCCTCGACGCGTCTGCCTTCACCCGACGTTCCCTCGCCACGACTAGCCTCACGCGGTGTTCTTCTGGCGAAGGCGAGCCGCCGCCTCCACCGGCACGACCGTCGCCCACCCGGCCACCACGAACCCCACGACCCTGGCCTCCAACCCCCACTTCCGCCTTCACCCGGCATCTCCCCGACACCTCTGTCCACACCCAACGCGCACCCGGCCTCACCCGGTGTCCTCCCGACGCACCTGCCGTCACGCGACATTCCCTCGACGCGTCTGCCTTCACCCGATGTCCCCTCGACGCATCTAGCCTCACGCGGTGTTCCCCCGGCGAAGGCAAGCCGCCGCCCCCACCGGCACGACCGTCGCCCACCCGGCCACCACGAACCCCACGACCCTGGCCTCCAACCCCCACTTCCGCCTCCACCCGGCATCTCCCCGACACCTCTGCCCACACCCAACGCGCACCCGGCCTCCCGCGACGTCCTCCCGACACGTCTGGCCTCACCCGATGTCCCCTCGACACGTCTGGCCTCACCCGATGTCCCCTCGACACGTCCGGCCTCACCCGATGTCCCCTCGACACGTCCGGCCTCACCCGATGTCCCCTCGACGCAGACGAGTCGCCGCCGCCAGCAGCAGAGCTGTCGCCCACCCGGCCACCAGGAGCCCCACGGCCCAGGTCTCCAGGTGGGGTCCCGATGACGCGGCGTCGAGCGCGGCGAGCCGGCCGTCGCCGGTCAGCAGGCGTACCCCGGTACCGGGCAGGAACGCCCGCAAGGTGTCGGTGAACCTGCCGGGGTTCATGGCGAGGAACTGATCAAGCACGACCACCCCCACCACGGCGGTCACCAGCGCGCCCGCGGGGCGACGCAGCAGCGCCCCGAGTCCCAGACCCACCAACGCGATCGCCGTCTGGTACAGCACGAACCCGGCCAGCATCCGCACCGTCTCACCCTCGGCGAGATCCAGCGGAACCCCGAGGGCCTCACGTGGCCCCGACGTCACCGCGACCGACGCTACCAGCGCGGCAACAGCAGCGACCAGTGCCACCACCGCCGTCACCACCACCTGGGCGGCGAGCACCGGAAGCCTGCGCGGCACGGCCGCGAACGTCACGTACGCGAGCCGGGTACGGAACTCCTGCGATCCGGCCGTCACCCCCAGAGCGAGGAAACCCACCTGGGCCGGTACGTACCCCGCGACCGCCAGCGACGCAGCGCTCACCCCGCTGCCCGGCCGGGCGAACAGGCCCAGCCCGAAAGCCGTCCCCGCCGCCGCGGCCACACACCCCAGCACCGTCCACCACAGTGTCCGCACGCTGGTCGCCTTGTCGGCCTCCGAGGCGAGCACACGAAGGAAGGCCACGGAACTGTTCACGTCACATCCCGCAGACGCAGACGCACCACGGCCGCACCGAACGGGACAAGAGCCCAGGCGGCGAACACCAGCCCGCCACCGACAGCACCAAGGTCCGGCCCGCCGGCCACCGGAAGGGCGTCGGACGGCATCACCAACAGCCCGCCCGCACCCGAAGGCAGCAGCGTCATCACCGTGTTCGCCGCCCGCTCCTGCGGCGTGACCTCCCCCGCGAACGCGGCCCCGCCGGACTCGACAGCCAGCGTCAGCACCACGGGAAGCACCAGCGTCAGACAACAGACCACCACCAGCGCGGGAACCACACGACGCACCAGCGCCCCGACCGCGAACCCGAACAACGCCAGCCCCGTCAGGAACACCACCATCCCGGCCAGCTCCCACGGCACCGACCCCCCGCCCAGATCCACCGGCAGACCCCGCGACGACGCCGCCGGAAAGACCGCGAGAACAGCCGCGGCCACACACCCCACGGCCAGCGGCAACGCGAACCCGGCCACCGCGACCGCCTGAGCGGCCGGCACCAGCCAGCGCCTCGGCACAGCGACAAACGCCGAACGGAAACCACCCGTGCTGAACTCACCGGTCCCCACCAGAACACCGAGCACCAACGGCCCGAGCTGCGTCAGCACGAGCCCGGCCGTCAGATCACCCAACGGCTCATAGCCCGGATCCCCCGACGACGCCTCGGCCGACACATACGTCAGCGCCCCGGACACCACCACCGACACCAGCGCGGCCCACCACGTCGAACGCAGCCCCGTCAGCTTCCCCCACTCCCCAGCCACCACACCCGCGAACGTCACACCACGACCACGCCCGCTCACCGGACCCCTCCCCGCGCAGCACCGGACCGGAACTCCACCGAACCCGCCGTCAACCGCAGATAGGCATCCTCCAGCGACCCCTCGCCGAGCGCGGGATCACCCAGAGCCGCATCAGCGAGCAGCCGGCCCTTACCGATGACCACGACACGATCGGCACACAACGCCAACTCATGCACCAGATGCGAGGACAACAACACGGCACGGCCCTCGGCCGCCAACTCCCTGACAAGGTGACGCATCCACAACACACCATCCGGATCCAGACCGTTGACCGGCTCATCCAGAATCAACGTGCCCGGATCACCCAGCAGCGCACCAGCGATACCCAACCGCTGCCCCATACCCAGCGAAAACGTCCCCGCACGACGCCCGGCCACCGACTCCAGACCAGCCAGACCGATCACCTCCTGCACACGAGACCGCGGAATACCGTGCGTACGCGCCACCGCCATCAAATGCCGGAACGCCGTCCGCCCCGGATGGACCGAACGGGCATCGAGCATCGTCCCCACCGAACGCAACGGAGCACGCAGATCCGCGTAACGGACACCATCCACCATCGCCGTCCCCGACGCCGGCCGCTCCAACCCGACGATCAACCGCATCGTCGTCGACTTCCCAGCCCCATTCGGACCCAGAAACCCCGTCACCACCCCCGGCGGCGCCGTGAACGTCAGCCCGTCCACCACCACACGCCCCCCATAACACTTCGTCAACTCCCGTACCTGAATCACACGACCTCCCAGCCCCTCCGGAGCCCTGCACCCCGGAACCGACCACGACGGTACGAACCCGTACCCCGCCACCCCACCTCCCAACGAACGAACCCCACCACCCACCCACCTCCTCCCAAAGAACGACCCCCACCACCCCAACCACCCACACCACCCGGACCCCGAACCCCCGGCCACCGACCACCAGCCACCAGCCACCGGGACCCCCGGACCTACCACCAACCACCGCACCCCCAACCCACCAACCACCACCCCAACCAACCCACCCCAACCAACCACCACCACCGCACCAACCCACCACCACCCCAACCAACCGCACAACCACCCCAACCCCACGCCCGACCCCGGCCCCCGCCCCGACCCCGACCCCGACCCCGACCCCGACCCCGACCAAACAACCCCAACCAACCCACCACCGCCCAGCCAACCGCACACCACACCGGGCCCGGCCAGCCAAACAACCCCAACCAACACGCCACACAACGACCCTGCACACCACCACCCACCCAGCCATCCACCTCGGGACTGCTGCACGGATAGGTGACACCTGACCTGGCTTGCTGAGAGGCGGCCTGGAAGGATGTTGCAGTGCCCAAGCCGTATCCCGAGGAGTTCCGCGAGGACGTCGTGCGGGTCGCGCGCAACCGCGAGCCCGGCGTCACGCTGGAACAGATCGCCGCCGACTTCGGAGTCCACCCGGTCACGCTGTCGAAGTGGCTGCGCCGCGCCGAAACCGACGAGGGCGGCGCCAAGTCCGCAACGGCGTCGGGCGAGTCGGCCGAACTGCGCGAGGCCCGCAAGCACATCCGGCTCCTGGAGCAGGAGAACGAAGTACTGCGGAGGGCTGCGGCATATCTGTCGCAGGCGAACCTGCCGCCAAAATCATGTACCCGCTCGTCCGCTAGCTGGCCGCCGCCGATGCCCCTCACAGGGTGCCGGTGGCGGTGACGTGCCGGGTGCTCGGGCTGACCCGCCAACCGTATAACCGGTGGCTGGTCTCACCGGTCACCGACGCGGAACTGACCGAGGCCCACCGGGCCAACGCCCTGTTCGAGGCCCACCGCGACGGTCCCGAGTTCGGCCACCGCTTCCTCGTCGACGAGGCCCCGGCTGCTGCCCAGGTGATGGCCGAGCGGGCCGGATGGAGAATCTGCCGCGACAACCGCTGGTGGAGCGTGTTCGGCAAACGCAAAGGCCGCGGCAAGAACGCCAAGGCGGGCCCGCCCGTCCACGACGATCGGGTCCGGCGGAACTTCACCGCCCCGGCGACGAACCGGCTGTGGCTGACCGACATCACCGAACACGCCGCCGGCGAGGGCAAGCTCTACCTGTGCGCGGTCAAGGACGTGTACTCCGGCCGGATCGTGGGCTACTCCATCGACTCGAGGATGAAGTCCAGCCTCACGGTGTCCGCCCTGGAATCCGCCGTCGCCCGCCGCGGCCAGGTCGCCGGATGCATCGTCCACTCCGATCGCGGATCTCCATTCCGCGCAAGGAAGTACGTGGCCGTTCTCGCACGTCACAGCCTTGTCGGCTCGATGGACAGAGTCGGTCGGCAGGCGACAACGCGGCCATGGAGAGCTTCTTCGCGCTGCTGCAGAAGAACGTCCTCGACCGCCGGAGCTGGGCCAACCACCAGGAGTTGCGGATCGCGATCGTGGCCTGGATCGAACGCACCTACCACCGTCGGCGCAGGCAAAGACGTCTGGCCAGACTGACCCCCGTCGACTACGAACCCATCATGACCCCACCCGCAGCACTCGCTACGTAAATCCCAACTGTCACCCGATCACGCAGCAGTCCCAGCCCATCCGGGGAAGCCCCTGCAGTTTCCCCGATCACGGTCGACCCGAGAACAACAGCGGCGGGGCCCGCCGGGAGCTTCCGGCGGGCCCCGCCTGCGAGTGTTACTCAGACCGGGACGGCAGCGGTCACTGGCTCGGTCTCTGTCGCACCCCGGGCGGCGAGGTAGCGCTCGGCGTCCAAGGCCGCGGCCGCACCTGTGCCGACGGCGGTGATGGCTTGGCGGTAGGTGTGGTCGACGACGTCGCCGGCGGCGAACACCCCGGGCAGGCTGGTTAGCGTCGTCGGGGCGGCGACGGTGATGTAGCCCTCGGTGTCGAGGTCGAGCTGACCGGTGAACAGCTCGGTGCGGGGGTCGTGGCCGATGGCGATGAACAGACCCGTGACTTCCAGGTCGCGGGTGGCGCCGGTGAAGACGTCACGCAGAACGACGCCGCCGAGCATGCCGCCTGTTTCTTTGATCTCGGCGATCTCGCTGTCGAAGGCGAAGGCGATCTTGTCGTCGGCGAAGGCCCGGTCCTGCACAACCTTGGAGGCGCGCAGGGTGGAGCGGCGGTGGACTACGGTGACGGAGCGGGCGAAGCGGGTGAGGAAGGTAGCTTCCTCCATGGCGGTGTCGCCGCCGCCGACCACGACGATGTCGCGGTCGCGGAAGAAGAGCCCGTCGCAGGTCGCGCACCAGGACACACCCCGGCCGGACAGCTCGTCCTCGTTCGGCAGGCCGAGCTTGCGGTAGCCGGAGCCGGTCGCGATGATCACCGCCTTCGCGCGGTGCACCGTGCCCGAGGAGTCG
Organism: Streptomyces diastaticus subsp. diastaticus; assembly: GCF_011170125.1. Lineage (NCBI taxonomy): Bacteria > Bacillati > Actinomycetota > Actinomycetes > Kitasatosporales > Streptomycetaceae > Streptomyces > Streptomyces diastaticus. The sequence goes on from NZ_BLLN01000006.1 coordinate 63,346, forward strand.
GTGAGGAACTTGATGTCGCCGGTGAGGTCCACTTCGACAATGTCGTCGTCGATCATCTCAGCGCCGAACTTCTCGGCCTGAGCCCGCATGTTCTCCATCAGGACGGGGCCGTCGACGCCCTCGGGGAAGCCGGGGAAGTTCTCCACCTCGGTGGTGGTCGTCAGCGAGCCGCCGACGAAGATGGAGCTGCCGAACAGCAGGGGCCTGAGCTGGGCGCGGGCGGTGTAGAGGGCGGCGGTGCATCCGGCGGGGCCGGAGCCGATGATGACGACCTCGCGTATCTCGCTCACGCCGTCGCCTCCGGCTTCGCCGGGGCGATCTCGGCGATCAGGCCCTCGACGAGGGTCTTGATCTCGTCGCGGATGGGGCGAACGGCCTCGACGCCCTGGCCGGCCGGGTCCTCGGGCTTCCAGTCGAGGTAGCGCTTGCCGGGGAAGACGGGGCAGGTGTCGCCGCAGCCCATGGTGATGCAGACATCCGACTCGCGGACCGCGTCGATGGTGAGGATCTTCGGCGTCTCGGCGGAGATGTCGATGCCGACTTCGGCCATGGCCTCGACGGCGGCCGGGTTGACCTGGTCGCCAGGGTTGGAGCCGGCGGAGCGGACCTCGATGCGGTCGCCGGCCAGGTGGGTCAGCCAGGCGGCGGCCATCTGGGAGCGGCCGGCGTTGTGGACGCAGACGAACAGGACGGACGGCTTGTCGGCCATGGTGATTGTTCTTTCTCGTCGCAGGGCGGAACCCGGCCGCCAATGACTTCAGCCCCCGCTGGTATCAGCGAGCGATGATGTGACAGTATCAGCGCATGCTGACTTCAGTCGATCCTGATCTGATCCGGGCGCTGGGCGATCCGCTCCGCCTGAAGATCGTGAACCTGCTGGCGCGCGAGACGCTGTGCACGACGCACCTGGTCGAGGAGACCGGAGCCAAGCAGACCAACCTGTCCAACCACATGAAGGTGCTGCGCGAGGCCGGGATCGTGGAGACCGAGCCCTGCGGCCGCTTCACCTACTACAAGCTCAAACCCGAGGTCCTGGCTGGCCTTTCCGAGCAGTTCGCCGAGCTGGCCGCCTCCGCCCGCACCGCTTCCGAGAACAAGAGGGCCTGCCCGTGACCCCCACCGAGTCCACCGCCGCCCCCGCCGAAGGCGCCGGCCCGGCCAGGGACGACTCGATCGTCAAGAAGCTCTCCACCCTCGACCGCTATCTCGCGGTGTGGATCCTCATCGCCATGGTCGTCGGCCTCGGTCTGGGGCGCGCGATCCCCGGACTGAACGACGCGCTGGCGACGGTGGAGATCGGCGGGATCTCCCTGCCGATCGCGCTCGGCCTGCTGATCATGATGTACCCGGTCCTGGCCAAGGTCCACTACGACAAGCTGGACGCCGTCACCGGCGACCGCAGGCTGATGATCTCCTCGCTGGTCATCAACTGGATCCTCGGACCCGCGGTCATGTTCGCCCTGGCGTGGATTTTCCTGCCGGACCTGCCCGAGTACCGCACCGGACTGATCATCGTCGGCCTGGCCCGCTGCATCGCCATGGTCATCATCTGGAACGACCTCGCCCGCGGCGACCGCGAGGCTGCGGCCGTCCTCGTCGCCCTGAACTCCGTGTTCCAGGTGATCGCGTTCGGCCTGCTGGGCTGGTTCTACCTCGACCTGCTGCCCGGCTGGCTGGGCCTGGGCGATGGCGAGCACCTGGACATCTCCATGTGGGAGATCGCGCTGAACGTGGTCATCTTCCTCGGCGTCCCGCTGCTGGCCGGCTTCCTGACTCGCCGGGTCGGGGAGGCGAAGATGGGCCGTGAAGACTACGAGCAGCGCTTCCTGCCGAAGATCGGACCATGGGCCCTGTATGGGCTGCTGTTCACGATCGTCATCCTCTTCGCCCTGCAGGGGAAGACGATCACCTCGCAGCCGCTGGACGTTGCCCGGATCGCGCTGCCGCTGCTGGTGTACTTCGCGGTCATGTTCTTCGGCACCTTCCTCCTCGGCAAGGGCCTGGGCCTGGCCTACGACCGCACCACGACCCTGGCGTTCACGGCGGCGGGCAACAACTTCGAGCTGGCCATCGCGGTCGCCATCGCCACCTTCGGCGTCACTTCCGGCCAGGCGCTGTCCGGTGTCGTCGGCCCGCTCATCGAAGTCCCGGTGCTGATCGGACTGGTCTACGTCGCGCTCGCCTGGCGAAGGAAGTTCGCCCCCGGCGCGGTGACGACGGCCCCGTGACACAGCGCACGGATGTGGTGGTGGTCGGCGGCGGCCAGGCAGGACTCGCCGCCGGCTACCACCTGCGCCGGCGCGGCCTCGACTTCGTGATCCTGGACTCCGATGCGGCGCCGGGCGGGTCCTGGCAGCACATGTGGGACTCCCTGCACCTGTTCTCCCCGGCGGATCACTCCTCGCTGCCCGGCCGGCTCATGCCCGCCCAGGCGGGCGAGACCTACCCGGACGCCGGGCATGTCGTCGAGTACCTCACTGACTACGAGAAGCGCTACAACCTGCCCGTCCAACACGGAGCCCGCGTGGGTGCCGTGCACCGCGACGGCGAGAGGCTCCTGCTCGAGGCCGACTCGGGCACCTGGCGGGCCCGCGCGGTCATCAGCGCCACCGGCACCTGGTCGCGGCCCTTCCTCCCCGCTGTCCACGGCCGCGGCCTCTTCACAGGACGCCAGTTCCACACGGTGAACTACCGCTCCCCAGCCGACTTCGCCGGCCAGCGCGTGATCGTGGTCGGGGGCGGGAACTCCGGGGCTCAGCTTACCGCCGACCTCGCCCTGGACGGCAGTGTCCACGTGACGTGGGTGACCCAGCGCCCACCGCGCTTCCTGCCCGACGACATCGACGGCCGCGCCCTCTTCGATGTCGCCACCGCCCGCCGCCGCGCCCTCGACGCCGGCCTCGCCGACACCGGCGGCCTCGCCTCGCTCGGCGACATCGTCGCCGTCCCACCCGTGCGCGCCGCCCGCGGCGCCGGACTCCTCACCGCGAAACCGATGTTCTCCCGGCTCACCGCCAGTGGTGTCCGGTGGGACGACGGCAGCCACACCGGCGCGGACGCGATCGTCTGGTGCACCGGCTTCCGCCCGGCACTGTCCCATCTCGCTCCGCTGAACCTACGCGGACCGCGCGGACACATCCCCACCGACGGCACCCGCGCTCTGGGCGAACCGCGGCTGCACCTGCTCGGCTACGGCGACTGGACCGGCCCGGCCTCCGCCACCCTCATCGGCGTCGGACGGCCGGCCCATGATGCCGCACGCGAGATCGCACAGCTGAACTGAGAGTCAGGTGATGGCGGGGCTGCGGCGCTCGAGAAGGACGACGTCGCGCCAGACACCGTGATGGCGCCCGACTCGCTTCCGCGTGCCGATGACCCGGAAGCCCGCCCGCTTATGAACGGCCAGGCTGGCGGCGTTCTCGGGGAAGATCCCGGACTGGATGGTCCAGATCCCGGCCTGCTCGGTGGAGTCGATCAGCGCCTTGAGCAGGATGGAGGCGATGCCGCGGCCGCGGGCTGCGGAGCGGACGTAGACGGAGTGCTCGACCACGCCCTGGTACGCGCACCGGTCGGAGACTCGGCTCGCCGCAACCCACCCCAGCACCGTCCCGTTCTCATCGAGAGCGGAAAAACGATGCTCGGGCAGCTTCGCCGCATCGAACGCCTCCCACGTCGGGGCGACGGTCTCGAAGGTCGCGTTCCCCTCGTCGATCCCAGCCTGGTAGACCGCCAGCACCTGCTCGGCATGCTCCGCCGCCAGCGGCACCACCACCGCACTCAACGCCGCGCTCACCGCTTCCCCCTCATTCCGTCCGGTCGTCAGGCCGCGGCCGGCATGGCCAGGAGCTTGCCCATCGCGGCGAGCACCGACGGCTCGACCCGGTAGTACACCCAGGTGCCGCGCCGCTCGGAGGTGAGCAGCCCGGCCTCCTTGAGCTTCTTCAGGTGGTGGGACACCGTGGGCTGGGAAACACCGACGTCGGAGATGTCGCACACGCACGCCTCCCCGCCCTCGTGCGAGGCCACCGCGGAGAACAGCCGCAGACGCACCGGGTCGCCGAGCGCCTTGAACATCCGCGCCGCGGTCTCGGCCTCCTCGGCAGTCATCGGGCGCTCGGTCAGCGGCGGGCAGCACGGCGCCACACCCTGACCATCGGCGGGCTCGATCAGCGGCAGCACCTTCGCATTCGACATACGTCTATGTTGACACACGTCGAACCAGAGCGGGGAGGTCCGTCACCGGCGCGCGAGATGGGCAACCAGGCGCCGGGCGATCCGCTCCGCGTCCCGGCCCACCCCGCGCAACGAGTTCGACGACAGGCTGCGCTGCCACTCCAGCCCGACGTACGCCAGACCCGGCACACCGGCGGCGAGACCCTCGCGGTGCCGCGGCTTCCCCTCGGCGTCCATGGCGCCGCCGAGGCCGGCGAGGTAGGGCAGGTCGGGTCGGTAGCCAGTGGCGAGCACAACTGCGTCGACCTCCTCCCGCCGCCCGTCCGGCCAGACGAGCTTGGTCCCGTCGGCGCCGGTGAACAGCGGCCGCCGCTCGGGTCGTCCAGCAGCCAGGGCGGCCCGGTAGCGGCCGTCGTCGAGGACCGGTTGCGCCGGCGGCCGCGAAAGGAACCGGCCGAGGGGTGCGGTGTCCAGGCCGGTGCGGACTGTCCAGAAGTGCAGGTCGCGCCCGAGGATGCGCTGGGCTGCGAACTTCACCGGCCCGCGGGTGGCGAGCGTGACGCGGGCAGTGGTGGCGAGCTCGGCGGCGATCTGCACCGCGGAGTTCCCGGCCCCGACCACCACCAGCCGGCCGCCCGTGAAGGGGGCCGGGCTGCGGTAGTCGGCGGCGTGCAGAACCTGCCCGGTGAACTCCACCAGGCCCGGCAGCTCCGGCCGGTGCGGTCGGCCGAACGTCCCGGAAGCCGCGACGACGGCCCGCGCCCCGAGCCGGCCGCCGCCTTCGAGGACCACTTCGAATGCAGACCCGTCTCGTCGCACGGAGGTGACGCGCTCACCGGTGCGGATATCGGCATCCAGGCGGTCGGCGTAGGCGGTGAGGTAGGCGGCGACCTCATCACGATGCGGGTATCGGCCGCTGTCGGCACGGGGGAACGGCATCCCGGGCAGGGAGCTGTACCGGGCGGGTGAGAACAGCGTGAGGCTGTCGTAGTAGCGCGGCCACGAACCGGCCGTACGGTCGGACGCCTCCAGCACCACCGGCCGCAGCCCGCGGCGCAGCAACGCGTGGGCGGCGGCGAGTCCGGACTGGCCGCCGCCGATGACGGCGACGTCGATGTGCTCCATGAACAACCCCACACGGCTTCGATGAATGTCTATGTTGACGCTCATCAATACAGGTGCCATGCTGGGCCGCGCAAGCCATCGACAGATGTCGAACCACGCAAGGAGTCGCCGTGAACGCGCCCGCCACCACCGAGCCGCCCGTCGTCGTGATCGGAGCCGGACCCGCCGGTCTGGCCGCCGCCGCCCACCTGCTTGACCAGGGCATCGAGCCCTTGGTCCTGGAAGCCGGTCAGAAGGCCGGCGCAGCGGTGCGCGAGTGGACGCACGTGCGCCTGTTCTCCACCTGGGGCGAGGTCGTAGACCCGGCCGCCGAGAAGCTCCTCGCTCCCACCGGCTGGACGCGGCCCGACCCGGCCACCTACCCCTCCGGCGGCGACTGGGCCGAGCAGTACCTGCAGCCGCTCGCCGACGTCCTCGGCGACCGTGTACGCCTCGGAGCGGCGGTCACCGGCGTCTCGCGCACCGGCCGGGATCGCATCGTCGACGCCGGCCGTGAGCAGCAGCCGTTCGTCGTGCACTTCACTCGCGCCGACGGCCGTGAGGAGCGCGTCTTCGCGCGCTCCGTCATCGACGCCTCCGGCACCTGGGCCACCCCGTCCCCCGCCGGCGGCAGCGGACTGCCCGCGCTCGGCGAGAGGGCCGCCGCGAACCGGATCACCTACCGTGTCCCGGACCTGAAGGACCCCGCCGTCCGCACCCGGTACGCGGGCAAGCGCACCGCCGTCATCGGCTCCGGCGCCTCCGCCTTCACCACCCTCGCCTACCTCGCCGACCTCGCCAAGTCCAAGAACGGCGCGGGAACGAAGGGCGTATGGATCCTGCGCCGCGGCATCTCCGGCTCCACCTTCGGCGGCGGCGAAGCCGACCAGCTCCCCGCCCGTGGCGCCCTGGGCCTGGCAGCGAAGGCTGCTGTCGACGAGGGCCACGCGGACGCGGTCACCGGCTTCCGCACCGAGGCGATCGAGCGCGACACCGACGACCGCCTCGTCCTGGTCGGCGAGGACGGACGCCGCCTGGACGCGGTCGACGAAGTGATCGTGCTGACCGGCTTCCGCCCCGACCTGTCCTTCCTCGACGAGCTGCGCCTGGGCCTCGACGAGCGCCTCCAGGCCCCCGTCGAGCTCGCGCCGCTGATCGACCCCAACCAGCACTCCTGCGGCACCGTCTACCCCCACGGCCACCGCGAGCTCTCCCACCCCGAACCGGGCGTGTACCTGGTCGGGATGAAGTCCTACGGCCGCGCACCGACGTTCCTGGCGATGACCGGCTACGAGCAGGTCCGCTCCGTAGCCGCCGCGATCGCCGGCGACCTCGCCTCCGCCGGCCGCGTGGAACTCACCCTGCCCGAGACCGGAGTCTGCGGCGGCGCCGGACTGTTCGACGCCCCCGACGCCGCTGAGGCCGACGGCGGCGGCTGCTGCGCGCCCGTGCCGCAGCTCGTCCAGCTCAGTGCTCCCGCCGCGGCCGGGGCGTCCGCCGAGCAGAGCCCGGCGGGCGGTTGCTGCGGCTCGTGACCAGCCTGGGCACCCCCACACGCGGGGCCGCGACCGGAACAAGGAGACCGGTCGCGGCCCCGCACCGCCCTGCCCGCCCTCTGCGCCACGCAGATCGTGAGCTGGGGCATCATCTACTAACGAGCTGGTGCGTGATTGCGGTTGGGGAGGGGGTCGCGCCAGGGTGGGATGATCCAGTCCGTGGTGATCACGGTCGACCGGAACGTTCTCGCGCATCAGCTGTTCACCGGTGTCTTCCGGCAGCATCTGGCTTGCCTGGTCGAGGAGTTGGCTGGCCCGTGGCAGGCCATGATCGAGGGGCGTCGTCACGAGGCTCGCGGCGGGGCCAGGAAACGTGAGGCGGGGGCCGGTGCCCGGCATCGGCTGGTGTTCGTCGACCGGCTGGTCGTCACGCTGATTCACCTGCGGCACGATCTCCCGCACTCCGTCCTGGCTCTGTTGGCCGGTGTCGACCGTTCCACCGTTACCCGCGCGATCGGAGAGATGCGCGGGCTCCTGGCCGAACGCGGATGCGCAGTCCCTGACCGTCCTGGCCTGCGGCTTCGGACCCTGGCGGATGTGTTCGCCTACGCCCAGGCCGAAGGCATCGAGCTGCGGCTGGATGCCACCGAGATCCAGGTCCGCCGGCCCGCAGCCGGCCGCGGCGGACGCCGGGCGTTCGTCTCGGGCAAGAAGAAGCAGAACACGATGAAGGCCACTATCGTCGCCGACCATCAGGGCCGCACTCTCTGGACCGACGCCCTGCGGCCAGGCCGGATGCCCGATGCGACCGCCCCACGCAACGAAGGTATCGGAATCTGTTTCCAGCACTTCCCGGACGTGGAAGTGCTTCTGGACGACGGCTACCTCGGTCTCCGGCGTGACCACCCCGGCCAGGCGATCACACCGCCCAGAAAGCCAAACAAGATCGCTTTGCCGCACGTGCACGCCGCCAGAGACGAGGCCCGGCACCGACACTCATCGAAGCGCATCACTGTCGAGCACGCGCTTGCCGACCACAAGCGCTGGAAGCAGCTGTCCCGCTGGATGCACCGGCGAGAGGCCCTGCCCGACACCTACCGGGCCATCGCCGGCCTCGTCTCCGACCGAACCGCCAACGCGTAACCACGACCCTGATCAGGCAAACACGCCTCAACCGCAATCACGCACCAGCTCGTTAGCGGCGCTTACCCAGCCCGGGGAGACCTCCCGAGACGACCCTGGGCCGCGGCGTGGTGCCCTCAGACCGCTTGATGGCAGCGAGGTTCTCGCCCACCCGCTCGGGCAAGGCCAGTGGCGGACTTGCCGCTGGCCGAGGCCGAGCGATCGCAGTCCGCTCGGACCGGGGCCTGGGGACCACCGGCGCCGCAGCATGTGGATGTGGTCCCTGGAGAAGCCGGTGATGTGCTGGATCTTCTTGTAGGAGACACTGGCCCTCAGCGCCTCACGCACGGCCTTCTCGAGGTTCTCCTCGGCGGCGGGTACGTCGGCGCCGCTCGCGCACTGGACACGGCGAGCGGCGATGTAGAGGCGGTCTATCGCCTCGTGTACTGGGGATGGCAACTGCGCCGAAGCACGATAGTTGTCACCATCGGCAACCGCTGGCCTGCGGCTTCGGTAGGACAAAGCATCGTGGCTGTCACCCATGCGGCACGCTACCTGTCACCAGCAGCAAGTGAAGCAGGGGCGATGTCACCGCGTTCGGCTTCTGGTGGGCAGAGTTCCAAGCAGCGGCCCTCGGCGATCACGGGCCATATTTCACGCGCCCCACGCGAACCCCGTCTCCTAAGATGACCTGGTACGACTGCTGGGGGGCGGGAATGCTTGAGGACATCGAGGACGGGGCAGCGACGCGGCTCGCGGGAGGCGCGCCGCTTCAGAGCACGCTTGATGTCGCCGACCCCGCTGACTGGCTCGCGCTGGACGCAGGAGTGCGTGAAGTGGCCTGGTATCGTCCGCAATTCCTGCCGGAGTGGGAACAATCCACCCCACTGCCCGCCGAACTGACTCAGCTCGGCGAGTCTCGGCTCGCACTCGCCCTCTGCCACCGCAACGGGCGGATCCGTCAGGAGGCGGTGCGCCAGTCGGTCCGATACCCCGGCCTGCTGCCGTTGATCGTGATCCGCTGCGCCGATTGGGCCGGCCCAGTGCGCGAACACGCCCGGCAACTGCTGCGCGAGGCCCTGCACGTGGACTCTGCCCTCGACCTCGCGCCACTCATCCTCCGCGTCGGCCGCCGCGACAGAGGGGCCTTCGGCGTCGATGTGCTCGGCCAGATCCTGCGCCAGGCATCCCACGAGCAGCTCGCTGCTCTCTTCGCTGACCCCGACCGCACCGTCCGGCGGTTCGCGTACCGGCTGGCCGTCGAGAGCGGACTGCTCCGTTCCGCTGAACTGGCCCGTGCGGCCGCCCAGGACGAGGACACCGTGGTCCAGGACCTGTGTACTACAGCGGCGCTCACGGTTCTTGGGGATGAGGAGGCCTACGAGGATGTACTGCCTCCACTGCTGTCCGCACGCAACCCGCGTACCCGTTCGGCCGGCGTCACCGCGCTGCGGCGGGCGGGGCGGTCAGAGCAGGCGGAGCCGTTTCTCAGCGACCGGTCCGCGCTCGTGCGTGCTTGCGCACGGTATGTCGTACGACAGCAGGGAGGTGATCCGGCCGCCTGGTACCGGGAGCGGTGCACGGCACCGGGCGACCCCGAATTGCCGCCCGGTGCGGTCATCGGGCTGGCCGAGTGCGGGAACCGCGCGGACGCAGGGCTGCTGCGGCCGATGCTCGCGCACCCGGCAGCCGGGGTGCGGGCGCGAGCGGTGGCAGGGCTGCGAGTACTGGACTGCGTGGATGTGAAGCGGCTGTGGCCGCTCCTCGACGACCCTGCCGCCGGGGTCGTCCGCGAGACCGTCGCCGCCCTGCTGCCCTCGGCCAAGGAATTGCCCGCCGGCTGGCTGTTGGAACGCACCAGTCCCGAGCAGCCGCGACACGTCCGCGTCGGCGCATTCCGGCTGCTCGACGCGCGCGGCGGCATCGCGGCGCTACGGGCGGCAGTCGGCCTGTTTGAGGACCCGGATATGAAGCTGCGCACGTGGGCCGGACAATCAGTGCAGCGCTGGCATCCGTTGCCGGACGGGCGGCGCGGCGACGCGGAGGTGGGCGAACTGCTCGACCGGGGCCGACACCTCTTCAGCGATTACGTGCTGCGCCGACGCAAGTGGGAAGCCGGGCTGGACAACTGAGACTGCGCAGCGGTCCAGAACTCCACTCGGGCACTTACCGTTCGGTGGCCCTGGTGACAGCACGCCCGCCTTGGTGACAACCATCGTGCTTCGGCTCAGCAACGAAGCGCCCCCTCTTCCCGATCGGTGAACCGTGCTCCCCCACGGGCTCCATAGCCCGACACAGCGGAATCCGATCAACAGATCAGAGTACCCTCCGTCACCGACAAAGCCGGGCGAAGTATGACTCGACAGCTACGCAGGGCTACGCCGCAGTGAGCACACCACAGCTCCCGGGCCGCCTGGAGCTGGTGCCGGCGTTTCAGAACGCCACGTCCAGGTAGTCGATATTGGTCAGGCTCACCTCCAGGTTGCCGGCCCGGCTGCCGCCGTCCTTGAAGTACACCTCTTGCAGCCCCTGGGCGACGATGGCGCGCAGCTGGTCCTCGGTCGCGCCTTGGTCGCGGGCGTTGAACAGTGCCTGCGCGTATTCGGCAGGGAGGTGGACTGTGAGGCGGCGGAAGCGGCCGTCGTCGGTAGATCCGGCGGGCGCGGTGTAGCCGAAGCGGGCGCGGGTCTCGATTGTGATCCCGGTCGCGGCGGCGGCCTGCCGCCGGCGCCCGCCGCGTAGGCGGGGCTGCCACCGCCGCCGTACTGCGTCATCGATCTTCGCGGCGACGTCGGCGCGGGCGTGCTTACGGGCGCCGCGCCGGTAGCGGTTCACGGAGTCTGCGGTGACACCGATCTCCCGGGCGACAGCCTTCGCGCTGCCCAACTGCCTCAGCAGGTAGCGGATCTGGCCCTTGAGGGTCTTCGGCGGCTGCCGGGTGAACGCTTCCCGGTCGGCCCGCTCAATGGCTTCCTCGATCTCTCCCACAGGGTCAGCCCTTCTTCAACGGTGGGGGTCCTGGCCGTCAAGGGCGGCCACCAGATCTCGTGCGTCTCGTGCAGCCACCCGTCGAAGCGGCGCGAGGTGGGCGGGCTCGCGGCGAGAACCGCGGGGCTCCTTGCGTGCCTGAAAGTGGTCCAGCGTCCGCGTCGTTTCGTTCGGCCTCCAGCGACGACGGCCGCGAGGTCGCTGCGGGTGCGGGTGGCCGTGGGTCTACTCGCCTTCGTCCAGGACGGCGTCGTGGCCGTCGCCCTTGATGTGACGGGCTGGGTTCAACCCCTTTTCCATCAAATCGACTGCCCACAGGAGTTCCTGTACTCCCTCCGTCTTCGCCAGGCCCGGCGTGGAGCCGAGGCGGAAGGCGCCCGGCTGGGGCCTTCCGGAGGCCGCGTAGGGGAGGAAGTCGAGCGGCGAGCCGCCCGGTGCGGGGTAGACGACACAGTCGGAGAGCACGGCGAGCGGGTACAGGCCCGTCATCGTCACCATGTTGCGCAGCTTGCGGTGCATGTTGACCCGGGCCTTGGAGATAACAGCGGCTCGGATGTCGGGGCGCCAGGTCGGCCGCGTCAGGGCCGGCCACGGCTCGCCCTCCTTGTAGTGCTTACCCTGCGGGCGCTCGCGCAGCTTTCCGACACCGCCCTTCACCGTGGCCTTGATCGCGGACAGCACGGCGGCCAGGACCGGGTCGACCTGCTTGGGCCGCTCCATCGCCGCCAGGAACTCCGCGTCGGAGAGGTCCTTGGTGACGCCGAGGTCGGCGAGGGTGTCGACGTAGGCGGTCTTGAGGCGGTCGTGCCACGGATCAAGGTACGCGCCCTTCTCGCGGCGCAGGTACGCCTCGATCGGGTGGACGTCGTAGGCTCGCCGGTCGCGGTGGTGCAGAACAGGACGAGTTCCCGGAGGTTGTCCGCCGCGTCCACCGCACGGACCACCGCACGGTTCACCAGTCCGGTCTCCTCGGCGGCGAGCTCCACCTCGCGCAGCTCGACCCTGAAGCCCCGGATCTTCACCATCTGGTCGGTCCGGCCCACGAGCACGACCTCGCCCTCCGGGGTCAGCCGGGCCATGTCGCCGGTCCGCAGCAGCCGGGTACCGGCGTGCTCGGGGAACTTCTCGGCGGTCAACTTCGGTTGCTCGAGGTAGCCGTGCGTCAGGCCGGCGCCGCTGAGGCACAGCTCGCCGACCTCGCCGGGGTCGCAGGGCGCGAGGTCCGGCCGCAGCACGTGCAGGCCCACCCCGGGCAGCGGCCGGCCCACCGGGAAGACCTGGCGGCGGACGTCCTCCTCGGTGAGCGCGCGGACCGCTGTCAGCGCGGAGTTCTCCGTACAGCCGTACGCGTTGTGCACCGCGCCGCCGACGGCCCGCAGCGCCCGGGACAGGTGCTCGGGCGACGGGAAGTCGCCGCTGACGATCACCGAGCGCACCCCGTCCAGCGCCTCCGGGTGGCCGTCGACCAGCAGGTTGAACAGACCGCAGGGCAGATTGAGGAAGGTGACCCCGTGTTCGGTGATCAGCCGGGCCAGCTCGGGGAGCGAGGGCAGCTGCGGCGGTGGGACGACCAGCCTCGCCCCGTGCAGCAGGCTCAGCCAGATCTCGGTGGTGGAGGCGGCGAAGGAGTAGGGGGAGGTCTGGAGGAAGCAGTCGTCGGGCAGCACCACGGCGTGCCCGTTGTGGTCGGCCACCCGGGCGATGGCCCGGTGGGGGATGAGCACGCCCTTGGGGCGGCCGGTGGATCCCGAGGTGAAGAGGATGAACGCGGTGCTCTTCGGGTCCACCGCCTCCGCCAGGTTCCCGTCCGGCAACGAGGCGCTCGCGGCGACGAGTTCGTGCACGTCGCGCTCGGCGGTGACCGAGCCGAGCCCGGCCGGCACGTCCCGGAGCGTCAGCACCGGCTGCGCCTCCTCGGCGGCGGAGCGCCGTACCGCCACCGGATGCGCCGGGTTCAGCGGTACGACCACGCCGCCGAGCTTCAGCACCGCGAGGAGCGCGACGTACAGCTCGACCGAGCGGGACATGTGGATCGCCACCCGGCTCCCCGCCGTGACGCCCTCCGACGACCGCAGCCGGCGGGCGAGGCGGTTGGCCGCCGCGTTCAACTCCCGGTAGGTCAGCACGCGCTTTCCGCACTCCAGGGCGGTCCGGTCGGCGGCCGCGGCGGCGGCGGCGGTCTCGAAGGCAGCGGGGAGAGCGGGTACGTCCTTCAGCTCATCGACGGCATACACGTGTAACTCCTGCGGCAGAGAGGAAAGTCGGGTGGGGTCCATGGAGGCGGGAGACGGACGTGGGAAGGCCCGGTGCACACACGTGTGTGCACCGGGCCTCCGCACGTTCCCGCGGCCTGGGTGGTGTCAGCCGCCGGCCCCCTCGGGCAGTGAGGAGCGGAGGAAGCGGGCGGTCGTGGTGTCCGAGCCTTCGACCATCTCGGCGGGGGTGCCGGTGAACACGACCCGGCCGCCGTGCTCACCGGCGCCGGGCCCGACGTCGATAATCCAGTCGGCGTGCTTGACCACGTCCAGGTCGTGCTCGATGGCGATGACGGTGTTGCCCGCGTCCACCAGCCGGTCGAGCAGGGCGAGCAGGTTGTCGATGTCGGCCATGTGCAGACCGGTGGTCGGTTCGTCGAACACGTAGACGCTGCCGTGCTCGTGGAGCCGGTTGGCGAGTTTCACCCGCTGGCGTTCGCCGCCGGAGAGCATGGACAGCGGGCGGCCCAGTGTCAGATAGCCCAGGCCGACCTCCTCCAGCGGCGCCAGGCGGCGCGCGATGGCCGGGTCGTCGAACGCGTCGCGAGCCTCGGCGACGGTGAGCTCCAGCACCTCCGCGATGTTGCGGCCGCCCAGCCGGTGGGCCAGGGCCTCCGGCCGGTAGCGGGAGCCGTCGCAGACCTCGCAGACGGTGGTGACCGGGTCCATGAAGGCCAGGTCGGTGGTGATCGTGCCGCGCCCGCGACACTCGGTGCAGGCGCCCTTGGCGTTGAAGCTGAAGAGGCTCGGGTCCACCCCGTGCGCCTTCGCGAACAGCTTCCGCACGGTGTCCCAGATGCCGGTGTAGGTCGCCGGAGTGGAGCGGGGGTTCAGGCCCACCGCCGACTGGTCGAGCACGATCGCCTTCGGATGCTGGGCGGTGAACACCCGGGAGACCAGCGTCGACTTGCCCGAGCCGGCCACCCCGGTGACCACGGTCAGCACTCCGGTCGGGAAGTCGACGTCGACGTCCCGCAGGTTGTGCAGTCGCGCGCCCCGCACCGGGAGTCGGCCGGTGGCCGTCCGGGGGTTCGGCTTCAGCCCGGGTTGGCTGCGGAAGTGCCGGCCCGTGAGCGTCCCGCTCGCGGCAAGCTTCTCGACCGTGCCGGTGAAGACGACCTCCCCGCCGGCGGCGCCCGCTCCCGGGCCGACGTCGATCACGTGGTCGGCGATCGCGATGACGTCCCGGTTGTGCTCGACGATGAGCACGGTGTTGCCCTTGTCCCGCAGGTCCTGCAGCAGGCGGTTGAGGCGGTCGACGTCGTGAGGGTGCAGACCCACGCTCGGCTCGTCGAAGATGTACGTCATCCCGGTCAGCGCCGACCCGAGGTGGCGTACGGTCTTCAGCCGCTGGCCCTCGCCGCCCGACAGGGTCCTGGTGGGCCGGTTGAGCGTGAGGTAGCCGAGGCCCACCGACTGGATGCGCCGCAGCGAGGACAGCGCGGCGGGCACCACAGGCCCCGCCCACCGGTCCGAGACCCGCTCCAGCTCGGCGACCAGGTCGCCGATCTCCATCTCGCAGTAGTCCGCGATGTTGCGGCCGTCGATCCTCGACTCCAGGGCCGCCCGCGAGAGCCGGGCGCCCCGGCACTCCTCGCAGGTCCGCTCGGTGACGACCTGCTCGGTGGCCTTGCGCTCCTTGTCCTTGAGCGACTCGAGCCCCGGCTTGATGAACCGCCGGGTCAGCCTCGGCACCACGCCCTCGTACTCGTTGATGGCGACGTTTCCGAAGTCGTCGGGGCGGATCGTCTCGAATCCCTCCCCCTGCAGCAGCAGGTCCATCTCCTCGTCCGAGTACTGACCGAGCGGCTTGTCCGGGTCGAAGACCGGCTCGAGGTCGGTGTCGCGCGCGCGGCCCTTCTCATAGCGGCTGATCTGCGCGTAGCGCTTCCAGTAGTTGGTGCCGACCGCGAAGTTGGCGTGCCGGATCGCGCCCTCGTTGAGGGACCTGTCGAGGTCCAGCAGCTTGTCCACGTCGAGTTGGAGGGTGGCGCCCAGGCCGTCGCAGGCCGGGCACATGCCGTGCGGGTCGTTGAAGGAGTAGAAGTTGGAAGGACCGGCGCTCGGCTCGCCGTAGCGGGACAACAGCACCCGCAGCACCGGGTTGACCTCGGTCATGGTGCCCACCGTCGAGCGGGTGCCGCCGCCCACCGGCTTCTGGTCCACGATGATCGCCGGCGCGAGGTTCTCGATCAGTTCGAACTCGGGCCGCTCGTAGCGGGGCAGCCGGTTGCGGATGAAGGCCGGGAAGACCTCGTTCAGTTGGCGCTGCGACTCCACGGCGATCGTGCCGAACACGATCGACGACTTGCCGGACCCGGAGACCCCGGTCACCACGATCAGGACGCCCAGCGGGATCCGCAGGTTCACTCCCTTCAGGTTGTTGGTCCGGGCCCCCGTCACCACGATGTGCTGCCTGTCCTCGCCCATGGCGGTCTTCGTCTCCTCGTACTCGCCGTCGTTCAGGTGCCGCTGCCGGGTTTCACCGGCCGCTCACCACTGTGCCCGCCGGCGCTCCACCGTCGGCGTCTGCCGTGAGGTCACCCATCGATATCCGGCCACCCCGGGTGACCAGGTCCACCAGGAACTCCTCCGGCGAACTCGGGCCCGCGTCGGCGAGCCCGGCGAACCAGTCGGCGCTCTCCCGGCCGATCCGCTGCGTGTGCTCCACCGCCGGTCGGCGGCCCGTCTCGTACGCCGCCAACGCGCCCGGCAGTGAGGGCTCGGCCCGCAGCGCAGCGGCCAGGGCGCGGGCGTCGTCCAGGGCCAGCCGGGTGCCGGAGCCGACCGAGTAGTGCGCCGTGTGCGCCGCGCTAACTTCGGCGCGCTCGCACGGTCAACGCAGGAAATGCAGAGCAACGTCAGACAACGTCAACCCTTGGTGAGCTCCACTACAGGGGAAAGGGGAGCAGAGCGCGGCCCTCCGCCCGTCTCCCGGCCCCACCGCGGTTCACGACCAGCCGTTTCCCGCCGCCCGCCAACTCGTTGCCCTGGACATGGAAACCGAACCCACGCTGGTCCTGGGCGCGACCGGCTCGGTCGGCCGGCGGGTCGCCGCGCGGCTGGACGCTCTCGGGGCACACGTCCGTCCGGCCACCCGGAACTCCGCGACCCGCTTCGACTGGGATGACCAACGCACCTGGAAGCCGGCCCTCAACGGCGTCTCCCGACTGTTCCTGATGAGCCCCGACGGAGTCCCCGTGGCGCCGGGCTTTGTCCAGATGGCGGTGGAACTCGGCGTGGAGCGGATGGTGCTGCTGTCCAGCCGCGCCATCGAGACGATAGGGGACGAGCGGCTCCTCGACGCGGAGCGGCTGGTCAGGACGTCGGGGGCCGACTGGACGGTCGTACGCTCCGACTGGTTCGACCAGAACTTCGACGAGGGCCACTTCCGGACGGCCGTACGCGACGGCCGGCTGACGGTCCCGCTCGGAGACTGCCGGCAGGCGTTTGCCGACCTCGACGACGTGGCGGACGTGATCGCCCTCGCCCTGCGGGAGGACGGGCACACCGGCCGGACCTACGAGGTCACCGGGCCACACGCATTGTCCTTCGGCGAGGCGTGCGAGGTCATCAGCGCGCGCACCGGCCGGCCGCTCGAGTTCCGCGGCGAACCGGAGGACTACCGGGCGTTCATGACCTCCCTCGGCCGGCCCGAGGAGGAGGTCGAGGGGGAGATCGCCGCCTTCGACGCCCTCCGCGCGCTCGGCGACGGCAAGCCCCTGGACACCGTCCCACGGCTGCTCGGACGTTCCGCCAGGAGCTTCGAGGAGTACGTCGCGAGCGTGCCCGCCGACCGCTGGTGAGGAGTTCCGTCAGAAACGGCACAGGCACCGCAAATCCCGTACAAGGCTCACCGCCCGTCTCCTTCCCCGGGTGATCACCGCCCTACGCTCCGAGGTATCCGCCCCACCGGTGGCCCAACCGCCCCGAAGCGAGGGCGGATTCCCTCGCACCTCACAGCGTGCGGTCACTCCCGGTAAGCGACAGTAAGACCGTGTCCTATGTGGTGAGGTGGTCGTTGGGGTGATTATGGGGCGGGGTACATAGAGTTGGATTGTTCCGGACGGACTGTGGGAGATCGCGAAGCCGTTGATCCCGCCGTCGAAGGTGCGGCCGCAGGGTGGCGGCACGCAGGACACGCCTGATGAGACGGTGTTCGCGGCCGTCGTCTACGTGCTGGTCAGCGGCTGTGCCTGGCGCGCGTTGCCGCCATGCTTCGGGATATCGAAGTCGACGGCCCATCGCAGGTTCGTGATCTGGTCGCGGGCCGGCGTGTGGGGCCGACTGCACGAGGAGATCGTGCACCGGCTCTACGACGCCAGCCTGCTCGACCTGTCGCGTGCAGTCCTCGACTCCGCCCACGTGCGCGCTAAAAAGGGGGCGAACACACAGGTCCGAGCCCCGTGGACCGGGGCAAGCCGGGCTCCAAGATGCACGTCCTGTCGGATGCGAACGGACTGCCCCTGGTCGTCGGTGTCTCCGCTGCCAACGTCCACGACAGCCTCGCGTTGAAGCCCATGGTCGCCGCTCACCAAACGAGACACGACCCACACCGCGGCCGGTACTTCAAGCCTCAGCGTCTTCACGCCGACAAGGCGTACGACGTTCCTCACCTGCGCAAATGGCTTCGCGGCAAGCGCATCGGCGTCCGCGTCGCACGCAAGGGCATCGAGTCCAGCGAACGACTCGGCCGCCGAAGGTGGGTCATCGAGCGCACCATGTCCTGGCTCACGGGCTACCGTCGGCTCAACCACCGCTACGAACGAAACCCCCGAAACTACCTGGCCTTTCTCGGCCTCGCCGCCGCCCTCTGCTGCTACAAGCGACTCATCCGCCTCACCACGTAGGACACGGTCTATAAGGCGAGGGCGTCGGAGTTGGCGACAGGGTCGGCCGCGAGCTTGCGGCCAAAGGTGAGCCAGTCGACGCTGGCGAGCCGAAGGTCGATCGCGCCGGCGCGGCGCTTCGTGATGGCGGCGCGCACGGCCTTGGTAGGGCGGGCCACGGGCGGGGTCCTCCAGCGGTGCACCCCGCGCCCCATCAGATCCCACCCTTTCCAGCCCTCGTATATCCCAGACCACAGCGGTTAGTCGGTACGACCCATTACAGAATCTGGTGCATCAAGAATATAAGCACCCATCCCACAAACATGATGCAGACAAGGAAGGCCAGCACGACCGGCCCACGCCCAGGGCCTTCACGCCTTTCACTCATGAACCAATCACCGTACGTTTCCACTCGTGCGAGATCTACGACGACCTACCGGGCACCACGGTAATCCCGCAGCTTGTTCCGCGTACCAGCCAATATTGTAACCTGCGCCAGAACACCCAGAGATGGACTGCAAGCGTAGAGCCGACACGCCATCACCTCAGATCACCTAGACCTCGACGATGGCGGTCAGCTCCGCGACGAAAATGCATTCCCGATGGGACCAGCGCACCGCCATCAAGCAGCAAAGCGTGCACAAACCCTAACCAGGGCAGCTACACCAGGCTTAGATACATTCATCTGCGAACCCTGCCGTAGCATGCCCAGCCACCGACGTCCCGCCCATCTGGACAACCCTGAGCCGGAGCGGAAAGGACTAGATCTTACGCGATCCTGTTAACCCACGAGTCACAGTCGTCCGGGTACAAGGGCTGATCCTCACACGCTCGGAAGCTCACAGCCTCGTTCTCAGGGAAGTCGTGATTGAAGGTGTGGCAGGAGCCCGCACTCCCCGGGTTTACATCGCGATGGTCTCCCATATTGTCGTACCAGAAGTAGTCATTGTACGCAGCTGCTCCGTCTCTCTTAGTGTCGCAAACAGTGAACTTATCTCCGTAACTGATGAAACGGACAGAGGCCCCATCGGTCTCCGACAATCCATCCGTTCCAGCCCATGCTGCCGAGGCAAAGCCGATCCCACAGATCAGCGACGCAGCACATACACTGGCCGCATTACGCAGGAGCTTCTTCATAACCATGCAGTCCTCCCGAGATTTGGATTTCTATGATCCTAAACCTTCACCGTTTGATTCGAACTGATCGTACGTAGATAACGGACAGTCACCCCGATCACGGTAAACAATCAACGCTGGACCTACGGGGAAACATGTTTCGTCCCCACAGAACGCAATGATAATGAACCCGCTTCATCAAAGTCATCATAGTTCCCGCACGATCAGTCAAGGGAGACACCGCGTTGAGGTTGACCGAAGCATCCAGGAAGCGGCTGCTGACCACAGGCCGCAGTGCAGCCAGCGCCACCGCATTCGCCGTCGTCCTGCTCGCTGCCGGCAGCACCATGAGTTGGGCAGCCGAATCGAGAGCCGCTAGCCGTGACGCCGTCTCGGAAGGCGGCGGTGGAAGAGTGACGTTCTACAGTTACGGCGACAAAATCGAGGTTTGCGACACGGCCACAGATGCCCAGGGCCCGTACGGGGTATACAAGTACTACAAGTCCGAGGCCTCCCCCATCCAGGGGAGGCACAATCAAACACGCGGAAACGGCGCCTGCAACACGTGGGACCATGATTTCGCTGAAGGCAAGACAATCCTGATCCGCAAGTGCCAAGACCTCCCCGTACTGCCGGACACGTGCTTGCCATGGAAGACTGGCATCGTGTAGCCAAATCGCTTAGATCCATCGAGGGGCGGCGCTGAATCAGCGTCGCCCCTCCTGGTGGTGTTGGCCTAGCCTCAAAGTTCATGGCGGCCCACACCGACGGAGTCGGCGGGCCGTGTTCGTGCCGCGAGGCGAGGACGGGCAGGCCGAGGGCCCCAATGTCGCCCCGGGGCGGCGCACCGGATTCAACTGCTCCGGTCACGGGCTGGTGCAGTAGGGGCGGGAAGGTCGCTAACCAGCCAAGCTTCGGCGGGGAATGCGAGCTGGTCGAGTGCTGCGGTGATGTAACTGGCCCAGGGTCAGTTCGGGCCAGGCGGAGGATTCGCTGGCGGCTGGGCGTCACGAGTTGGCCGACCACCAGCGCGCCTATCACCGACCTGAACTCCGAAACGGCTCCGCGGGGGGAACCGACCGGCCGTCAACAGATCGAGTGGGTTTCCCGATGCACCGCGCGGTCAGTCATCCACGAATTGATTGGCCAAGTTCACTGAGACCTGGAACTTGCGATGGCGGAACTGTGCAGCCTGACGACGGTTCAGGTAGAAGAGAAACAAGGCTGTCGTGATCAAGACTGTTGAGGATTGCGACCTGAATCCGTCTCAAGGTTATTGCGGGTTCCACGCCGGCATATTCGATGAAGCGTAGACGCGAATCGCTATAGGTCAGCAACGCTTCCACCCGACGACCCGATGAATATAGGGCAATCATCAGTGAGGCTATCAGCCGTTCTCGAAACGGGTACAGGTGAACCAAGTGCAATAGCCGCGGTATCAGCGAGTGATGCCCTCTAGGAGAAGCCCGAAGACGCACTTCCGCCAGCGTCTCTTCGGCCTGCAATCGCAACTCTTGCAGGCGCTGCGCTTCTCCTTTCAGCAGGATCACATCTTGCACTTCGGGCATCGCAGTCTCTGACCGCCACATACCCAGTCCGGCCTCAAGTGAACATATTGCCTCCTGAGGATTTTTTTCACTCCTCAATGATTTTTGCGCGTTCCTGAGGCACGCTTCGAACAAGTAAGCATCGACATCGTTTGAACTCAGGATCAGACGGTACCCGGTGGCCCTGTTATGAACTATTTGGACAGGAGTCGACCGCAGAGCCATCCTGAGAGTCATTACGTAGCTCCTGACCATTTGCAAGCCCGAAGCTGGCTGCGTTGAACCCCAGAGGTGATCGGCAATATTATAGGCATTCATGCCGATTTCAGCGCCAGCGGAAGTGAGCACCGCCAGCACTTTTCTACTACTTAGGGTCAACTGCCCTCGCCATGATCCGTTGACCTGCACATTGCCAAGCAACTGAATCGCGGGCTGGACGTTTCGCCATCGCGGATCGGACATAGCAAACTCCCCCTGGATGACTCTGCGGGCTAAGCGAGTACCGTCCATCTAATTTTATCGCGATATGCACGGGCAAGGGCGGAAGCTACCGATCGTGCGATACGCCCTGCGCTGGGCCTACCCATGAACCGGCAGCCGTCCCCAGCACGAATATCGATATCGCTGCGTACCAAGCACCCGGATCCGAACCTTGTTCAATGGGCCACGCCCAAGATGCAGTCAATCCGCCATGAACATCACGGGGCGCGGTCAAATAGATGGTTGCGCCATAAATCAGTACAGGCAGCCATGCCAAGCGCGCCCCAATAAGGCAAGACGCTAGCGACGCCATTCCCGTGAAGCCCAGAATGTTGCGCACCATTGCAATTGCGCCAAAGGTGCCGGGATCGAACATTACCGTGCCCCCGAGAACGACCGCATATACTGCTGTTGCAATCGCGAGGTGGCCGGCCCTCCATAGCCAGGGCCGCCGAGCAGCCGTCCCTTCGATCTCAGGACTGGAGGAATGTAGTGAGCCAACGATAGCTGCCGCAGAAAGCAATGGCGCCATAGCAATAACGGGGACTCGTGCCGATGCGCCGAATCGAGGGGTGTCAATCAACCACTCAGCAAACCACCAAGACGCCAACGCCGTGCCGATCAGTGTCGCAAGCACCGGCCCCAATCCTCGAGTGCGCGCGTACAGGATCATGATGTTGGCACCTGCTTGGCGTCGCACTTTTCTACAGCATCGAAGTACTGATTGAGCCAGGCGTTACGCTCAGACTCAGATGTGCCTTCAAGCCATGCAACCGTCAGGTCGATGCCTTTTGGTCGGGCTCCGTAGTATGTCACCGAGGTGTCTGGACTGCCGGCGAGCCACTCAACCACTGCCGAACTTTGTGGTGGGTATGTCCACTTCCCGCCTTGGCAATTTCCATACGCCAGTTCTTGTGCGATCTCTTGCAAATAGCGACCCGGTTCGGTGACTTCGCGCCCCATCGTGG
>NZ_BLLN01000007.1 GCF_011170125.1 Streptomyces diastaticus subsp. diastaticus
GCCAGGCCCGCTGGTCGCGCCTGCGGATCGGCCGGAGCAGCACGTCGCCCTCGCGCAGTTCCACCGGCCAGTACCGCGGGTTCAGCGGCGCTCCCCGGGGCGGGCGGGCCGGCGGGGTGGTCGCCGCCCCGGATCTGGTCCACGGCGTGCGGCAGGAGGCGGCCCAGCACGGCGAGGCCGTCGCGGACGCCACCGGTGGAGCCGGGAAGATTGACGATGAGGGTGCGTCCGGCGAGCCCGGCGAGGCCCCGGGAGAGGCGGCGGTCGGCACCTCGGGCAGGCCCTCGGCCCGGATGGCCTCGGCGATGCCGGGGATCTCGCGGTCCAGCAGGGGACGGGTCGCCTCGGGCGTGCGGTCGGTGGGGCTCAGCCCCGTACCGCCGGTGGTGACGACCACGTCGTAGCCCTCGGTGACCGCGGCGCTCAGGGCCTCGGCGACCGGGTCGCCGTCGGGGACGACGCGCGGGCCCTCGACGGCGAAGCCGAGGCCGGTGAGGGCCTCGGTGATGAGCGGCCCGCCGCGGTCCTCGTAGACCCCGGCGGCGGCGCGGTTGGAGGCGGTGACGACGAGGGCGCGAGGCGTCGACGGCGCGGCGCTCACGCGACGGTTCCCTCGGTGCGCCGCCAGGTGCCGGACTTGCCGCCGGTCTTCTCCTCGACGCGGACGTCGGTGATGACGGCGCCCTTGTCGACGGCCTTGACCATGTCGACCACGGTGAGGGCGGCGACGGTGACGGCGGTGAGCGCCTCCATCTCGACGCCGGTGCGGTCGGTGGTCTTCACGGTGGCGAGGATCTCCACCGCCTCCTCGGTGACGGCGAGGTCGACCTTGACGCCGGAGACGGCCAGCGGGTGGCAGAGCGGGACGAGGTCGGGGGTGCGCTTGGCGCCCATGATGCCCGCGAGACGGGCGGTGGCGAGGGCGTCGCCCTTGGGGACGCCCTCGCCACGCAGGAGTTCCACCACGCGGGGCGAGACGAGGACCCGGCCGCTCGCGCGGGCGGTGCGGGCGGTGACGTCCTTCGCGGAGACGTCGACCATGCGGGCCGCCCCGGCCTCGTCGAGGTGGGTGAGCCGGCCCTGCTCAGGGGGGCGGGGGGTGTCCCCCGGTGTAAACGCTGTCATGTGCTGTGCGACTCCCGGTCCGCGGCCCACCGCGCCCATGTCGGCCTGTGTGGGCGACCACCGTACCCGCACCGGGGTCCGGTCAGCCGAGCAGGACGACCTCGACCTCGCTGCCCCACGCCGCCCCGGTCGCCGCCTCGGGAAGGACGATGAGGGCGTCGGCGTGGGCGAGGGCGCCGATGAGGTGGGAGCCGGCGCCGCCGACGGGCCGCACCTCGGGCCGCTCACCACCGGTGTACGTACCGCGCAGGAACTGCCGCTTCCCCTCCGGCGAGGTGAGCTGCTCGGCCTCCTCGCCGGCGCCGTGCGGCGGCAGCAGGGTGGCGCGGACGGTGGGCCGGTGCAGCTCCTGCAACCCCATCATGGCGCGGATGGCGGGCCGGACGAAGAGTTCGAAACTGACGTACGAGGAGACCGGGTTGCCCGGGAGGGTCAGGATCGGGGTGCGGTCGGGGCCGATGGTGCCGAAGCCCTGCGGCTTGCCCGGCTGCATGGCGAGGGTGCGGAAGTCCACGTGGGCCCCGTGGAAGGCCCGCTCTTCCTCCTCGCCGTCCTCTCCCTCGCCCGGCTCGGCCCGCGCCTCCTCGGGCTCGGCTTCCCCGGCGACGGCGGTGAGTGCCTCCTTGACCACGTCGTACGCGCCGACGCTGACGCCACCGGTGGTGACGAGCAGGTCGGCGCGGATGAGCTGGTCCTCGATGGTGGCGCGGAGGGTCTCGGCGTCGTCGGTGACGGCGCCGACGCGGTAGGCGATGGCGCCCGCGTCCCTGGCAGCGGCGGCCAGCGCGAAGCTGTTGGAGTCGTAGATCTGACCGGCGGCCAGCTCCTCGCCCGGCTGGGCCAGTTCGCTGCCGGTGGACAGGACGACGACGCGCGGGCGCGGGCGGACCCGGGCGGCGGGGCGGCCGATCGCGGAGAGCAGCGCGATCTGCGGCGGGCCGAGGACCGTCCCGGCCTCCAGCGCGACGTCCCCGGCGCAGACGTCGCCGCCGCGGGTCCGCACGTGGGCCTGCGGGGTGACGGCCCGGTGGACGCGGACCTGGCCACCGGAGCCCTCGGGGGAGGCGCTGTGCGGGGCCATGGCGCGGACGGGCCCGCCGCCGGTGCCGCCGTCGGTCCACTCGACGGGGACGACCGCGTCGGCGCCGGGGGGCATCGGCGCGCCCGTCATGATGCGGGCGGCCCGGCCGGGGCCGACCGTCAGCTCGGTGCCGCTGGAGCCGGCCGCCACGTCGCCGATGACGGTGAGGACGGCCGGGGAGGCGTCCGAGGCCTTCTCGGTGTCGGCGGCGCGGACCGCGTAACCGTCCATGGAGCTGTTGTCGAAGGGGGGCAGCGCGACCGGGACGGTGACCTGCTCGACGAGGACGCAGCCCTGGGCGTCGAGCAGGTTCAGCTCGATGGGTTCCAGGGGCTGGACCGCGGTGAGGATGTCGTCGAGGTGCTCGGCCACCGACCAGGTGCGCGCGCCGGTGGCCTGCTCAGTCGTGCTGCTCAAGGTGCTACATCTCCTCGGTGACGTAACTGCGGAGCCAGGCCCGGAAGTCGGGGCCCAGGTCTTCACGTTCGCACGCCAGTCTGACAATGGCGCGCAGGTAGTCGCCCCGGTCGCCGGTGTCGTAGCGGCGGCCCTTGAAGACCACTCCGTGCACGGGACCGCCGACCTTCTCGTCCTCGGCGAGCTTCTGCAGGGCGTCGGTGAGCTGGATCTCGCCGCCCCGGCCGGGCGAGGTCTCCCGCAGTATGCCGAAGATGGCGGGGTCCAGGACGTACCGGCCGATGATGGCGTAGTTGCTGGGCGCCTCGGCCGGGTCGGGCTTCTCGACCAGGTCGGTGACGCGGACGACGTCGTCCTCGCCGGTCGCCTCGACGGCGGCGCAGCCGTAGAGGTGGATCTGCTCGGGGGCGACCTCCAGCAGGGCGATGACGCTGCCGCCCTCGCGCTCCTGGACCTCGACCATGCGGGCGAGCAGCGGGTCCCGGGGGTCGATCAGGTCGTCGCCGAGGAGGACGGCGAAGGGCTCGTCCCCGACGTGCGGAGCGGCGCACAGCACGGCGTGACCGAGGCCGCGCGGGTCGCCCTGGCGGACGTAGTGCATGGTGGCGAGGTCGCTGGACTCCTGGACGCGGGCGAGGCGGGCCTCGTCACCCTTGCGGCTGAGGGCCTGCTCCAGTTCGTAGTTGCGGTCGAAGTGGTCCTCCAGCGGCCGCTTGTTGCGCCCTGTGACCATGAGGACGTCGGAGAGCCCGGCGGCGACGGCCTCCTCGACGACGTACTGGATGGCCGGCTTGTCGACGACAGGAAGCATTTCCTTCGGCGTGGCCTTGGTGGCGGGCAGGAAGCGTGTCCCGAGGCCGGCGGCGGGGACGACCGCTTTGCTGATCCTGGCGTTCGACTCAGTCATGCCGCTCACCATAACCGCTGTTCGTGCCGGAAATCTGTTGATCCGACAAAATAACCCGAATATATGCCGATTGATGAGGTTTGGTACCGATGAGTGGCACCGATGATGCCAAGCGAAGGTTGCGGCGGGAACTACTCGCCGTGAGGTCGCGGTTGACTGGAGAGGACGCCCGGGAGACGGCCGCGGTTCTGGCCCGGCACGCCCTGCTGCTGCCCGAGCTGGCCGGCGCCGGGACGGTCGCGGCGTACGTCTCGGTCGGCGGGGAGCCCGGTACCCGGGCCCTGCTGGAGGAGCTGCGCGCACGCGGCACCCGGGTGCTGCTGCCCGTGCTGCTCCCCGACGACGACCTCGACTGGGCGGTGTACGAGGGCCCGGACTCGCTGGCCGAGGTGGGACGGGCCGGCCGGCTGACGCTGCGCGAGCCCTCGGGCCCCCGGCTCGGCCCCGAGGCGGTGACCGGGGTGGACGCCGTCCTGCTGCCGGGCCTGGCGGCGGACCGCGCCGGGCGGCGGCTGGGCCGGGGCGGCGGCAGTTACGACCGGGTGCTGGCGCGGCTGGCCGCGGCCGGGGCCGATCCGGCGCTGCTGGTCCTGCTCCACGACCACGAGCTGCTGGCCGAGGTGCCGGCCGAGCCGCACGACCGGCCGGTGCACGTGGTGCTCACCCCCTCCGGCCCGCACCGCGTACGCGGTCGCGGCTGACGGCCCCGCACGCACGCGCGGCCCCCGCGACCGGCGGTCGGTCGCGGGGGCCGCGCGTGCGTGCCGTGGGCCTGCCCGGATCAGGGCTTGAGGACCAGGGTCTCCTGGGTGGCCTTCTTGACGGCCTTGTCGGTGAACGCCCAGGGCAGCAGTTCGCCCTTGACCCACTTCTCCGTCTGGTCGGTGTAGTGGGGGCTGTAGACGTGTCCGGAGGCGCCGGTGAGGTTGATCCACTCGGACTTGTCGAGGTCGCCGAGGTTGACCACCATCCGCATGGACGGCACCCAGACGACCTCGTAGCCGCCGGCCGCGTTCCACCCGGTGGCGTTGACGGTGGCCTCGCCGCCGCCGAGGTCCCACGGGCCGCGGTTGAGGATCTTCTGGACCAGGCCGGGCCCGCTGGTGCCGAGGGTCTGGTTCTTCAGGGTCAGCTGGTGCAGCCGGCCCCAGCTCCAGGAGTCCATGTCCTTGCCGAGCTTGGCGGTCAGCTCCCAGCGGGCGTCCTCCATGGCCCGCTCGAAGAGCTGGTCATGGAGGACGCCCGCTGGGAGCTGACCGCCAAGCTCGGCAAAGGACATGGACTCCTGGAGCTGGGGCCCGGCTGCACCAGCTGACCCTGAAGAACCAGACCCTCGGCACAGGGGCCCGGCCTGGTCCAGAAGATCCTCAACCGCGGCCCGGTGGGACCTCGGCGCGGCGAGGCCACCGTCAACGCCACCGGGTGGAACGCGGCGGCGCGCTACGAGGTCGTCTGGGTGCCGTCCATGCGGATGGTGGTCACCTCGGCGACCTCGACAAGTCCGAGTGGATCAACCTCACCGGCGCCTCCGGACACGTCTACAGCCCCCACTACACCGACCAGACGGAGAAGTGGGTCAAGGGCGAACTGCTGCCCTGGGCGTTCACCGACAAGGCCGTCAAGAAGGCCACCCAGGAGACCCTGGTCCTCAAGCCCTGATCCGGGCAGGCCCACGGCACGCACGCGCGGCCCCCGCGACCGACCGCCGGTCGCGGGGGCCGCGCGTGCGTGCGGGGCCGTCAGCCGCGACCGCGTACGCGGTGCGGGCCGGAGGGGGTGAGCACCACGTGCACCGGCCGGTCGTGCGGCTCGGCCGGCACCTCGGCCAGCAGCTCGTGGTCGTGGAGCAGGACCAGCAGCGCCGGATCGGCCCCGGCCGCGGCCAGCCGCGCCAGCACCCGGTCGTAACTGCCGCCGCCCCGGCCCAGCCGCCGCCCGGCGCGGTCCGCCGCCAGGCCCGGCAGCAGGACGGCGTCCACCCCGGTCACCGCCTCGGGGCCGAGCCGGGGGCCCGAGGGCTCGCGCAGCGTCAGCCGGCCGGCCCGTCCCACCTCGGCCAGCGAGTCCGGGCCCTCGTACACCGCCCAGTCGAGGTCGTCGTCGGGGAGCAGCACGGGCAGCAGCACCCGGGTGCCGCGTGCGCGCAGCTCCTCCAGCAGGGCCCGGGTACCGGGCTCCCCGCCGACCGAGACGTACGCCGCGACCGTCCCGGCGCCGGCCAGCTCGGGCAGCAGCAGGGCGTGCCGGGCCAGAACCGCGGCCGTCTCCCGGGCGTCCTCTCCAGTCAACCGCGACCTCACGGCGAGTAGTTCCCGCCGCAACCTTCGCTTGGCATCATCGGTGCCACTCATCGGTACCAAACCTCATCAATCGGCATATATTCGGGTTATTTTGTCGGATCAACAGATTTCCGGCACGAACAGCGGTTATGGTGAGCGGCATGACTGAGTCGAACGCCAGGATCAGCAAAGCGGTCGTCCCCGCCGCCGGCCTCGGGACACGCTTCCTGCCCGCCACCAAGGCCACGCCGAAGGAAATGCTTCCTGTCGTCGACAAGCCGGCCATCCAGTACGTCGTCGAGGAGGCCGTCGCCGCCGGGCTCTCCGACGTCCTCATGGTCACAGGGCGCAACAAGCGGCCGCTGGAGGACCACTTCGACCGCAACTACGAACTGGAGCAGGCCCTCAGCCGCAAGGGTGACGAGGCCCGCCTCGCCCGCGTCCAGGAGTCCAGCGACCTCGCCACCATGCACTACGTCCGCCAGGGCGACCCGCGCGGCCTCGGTCACGCCGTGCTGTGCGCCGCTCCGCACGTCGGGGACGAGCCCTTCGCCGTCCTCCTCGGCGACGACCTGATCGACCCCCGGGACCCGCTGCTCGCCCGCATGGTCGAGGTCCAGGAGCGCGAGGGCGGCAGCGTCATCGCCCTGCTGGAGGTCGCCCCCGAGCAGATCCACCTCTACGGCTGCGCCGCCGTCGAGGCGACCGGCGAGGACGACGTCGTCCGCGTCACCGACCTGGTCGAGAAGCCCGACCCGGCCGAGGCGCCCAGCAACTACGCCATCATCGGCCGGTACGTCCTGGACCCCGCCATCTTCGGCATACTGCGGGAGACCTCGCCCGGCCGGGGCGGCGAGATCCAGCTCACCGACGCCCTGCAGAAGCTCGCCGAGGACGAGAAGGTCGGCGGTCCCGTGCACGGAGTGGTCTTCAAGGGCCGCCGCTACGACACCGGCGACCGGGGCGACTACCTGCGCGCCATTGTCAGACTGGCGTGCGAACGTGAAGACCTGGGCCCCGACTTCCGGGCCTGGCTCCGCAGTTACGTCACCGAGGAGATGTAGCACCTTGAGCAGCACGACTGAGCAGGCCACCGGCGCGCGCACCTGGTCGGTGGCCGAGCACCTCGACGACATCCTCACCGCGGTCCAGCCCCTGGAACCCATCGAGCTGAACCTGCTCGACGCCCAGGGCTGCGTCCTCGTCGAGCAGGTCACCGTCCCGGTCGCGCTGCCCCCCTTCGACAACAGCTCCATGGACGGTTACGCGGTCCGCGCCGCCGACACCGAGAAGGCCTCGGACGCCTCCCCGGCCGTCCTCACCGTCATCGGCGACGTGGCGGCCGGCTCCAGCGGCACCGAGCTGACGGTCGGCCCCGGCCGGGCCGCCCGCATCATGACGGGCGCGCCGATGCCCCCCGGCGCCGACGCGGTCGTCCCCGTCGAGTGGACCGACGGCGGCACCGGCGGCGGGCCCGTCCGCGCCATGGCCCCGCACAGCGCCTCCCCCGAGGGCTCCGGTGGCCAGGTCCGCGTCCACCGGGCCGTCACCCCGCAGGCCCACGTGCGGACCCGCGGCGGCGACGTCTGCGCCGGGGACGTCGCGCTGGAGGCCGGGACGGTCCTCGGCCCGCCGCAGATCGCGCTGCTCTCCGCGATCGGCCGCCCCGCCGCCCGGGTCCGCCCGCGCCCGCGCGTCGTCGTCCTGTCCACCGGCAGCGAACTGGCCCAGCCGGGCGAGGAGCTGGCCGCCGGTCAGATCTACGACTCCAACAGCTTCGCGCTGGCCGCCGCTGCCAGGGACGCGGGCGCCATCGCCTACCGCGTCGGCGCCGTCACCGACGACGCCGAGACCCTCCGCGCCACCATCGAGGACCAGCTCATCCGCGCCGACCTGCTCGTCACCACCGGTGGCGTCAGCGTCGGCGCGTACGACGTGGTCAAGGAGGCACTCACCGCCGTCGCCGGGGAAGCCGAGCCCGAGGAGGCGCGGGCCGAGCCGGGCGAGGGAGAGGACGGCGAGGAGGAAGAGCGGGCCTTCCACGGGGCCCACGTGGACTTCCGCACCCTCGCCATGCAGCCGGGCAAGCCGCAGGGCTTCGGCACCATCGGCCCCGACCGCACCCCGATCCTGACCCTCCCGGGCAACCCGGTCTCCTCGTACGTCAGTTTCGAACTCTTCGTCCGGCCCGCCATCCGCGCCATGATGGGGTTGCAGGAGCTGCACCGGCCCACCGTCCGCGCCACCCTGCTGCCGCCGCACGGCGCCGGCGAGGAGGCCGAGCAGCTCACCTCGCCGGAGGGGAAGCGGCAGTTCCTGCGCGGTACGTACACCGGTGGTGAGCGGCCCGAGGTGCGGCCCGTCGGCGGCGCCGGCTCCCACCTCATCGGCGCCCTCGCCCACGCCGACGCCCTCATCGTCCTTCCCGAGGCGGCGACCGGGGCGGCGTGGGGCAGCGAGGTCGAGGTCGTCCTGCTCGGCTGACCGGACCCCGGTGCGGGTACGGTGGTCGCCCACACAGGCCGACATGGGCGCGGTGGGCCGCGGACCGGGAGTCGCACAGCACATGACAGCGTTTACACCGGGGGACACCCCCCGCCCCCCTGAGCAGGGCCGGCTCACCCACCTCGACGAGGCCGGGGCGGCCCGCATGGTCGACGTCTCCGCGAAGGACGTCACCGCCCGCACCGCCCGCGCGAGCGGCCGGGTCCTCGTCTCGCCCCGCGTGGTGGAACTCCTGCGTGGCGAGGGCGTCCCCAAGGGCGACGCCCTCGCCACCGCCCGTCTCGCGGGCATCATGGGCGCCAAGCGCACCCCCGACCTCGTCCCGCTCTGCCACCCGCTGGCCGTCTCCGGCGTCAAGGTCGACCTCGCCGTCACCGAGGAGGCGGTGGAGATCCTCGCCACCGTGAAGACCACCGACCGCACCGGCGTCGAGATGGAGGCGCTCACCGCCGTCACCGTCGCCGCCCTCACCGTGGTCGACATGGTCAAGGCCGTCGACAAGGGCGCCGTCATCACCGACGTCCGCGTCGAGGAGAAGACCGGCGGCAAGTCCGGCACCTGGCGGCGCACCGAGGGAACCGTCGCGTGAGCGCCGCGCCGTCGACGCCTCGCGCCCTCGTCGTCACCGCCTCCAACCGCGCCGCCGCCGGGGTCTACGAGGACCGCGGCGGGCCGCTCATCACCGAGGCCCTCACCGGCCTCGGCTTCGCCGTCGAGGGCCCGCGCGTCGTCCCCGACGGCGACCCGGTCGCCGAGGCCCTGAGCGCCGCGGTCACCGAGGGCTACGACGTGGTCGTCACCACCGGCGGTACGGGGCTGAGCCCCACCGACCGCACGCCCGAGGCGACCCGTCCCCTGCTGGACCGCGAGATCCCCGGCATCGCCGAGGCCATCCGGGCCGAGGGCCTGCCCGAGGTGCCGACCGCCGCCCTCTCCCGGGGCCTCGCCGGGCTCGCCGGACGCACCCTCATCGTCAATCTTCCCGGCTCCACCGGTGGCGTCCGCGACGGCCTCGCCGTGCTGGGCCGCCTCCTGCCGCACGCCGTGGACCAGATCCGGGGCGGCGACCACCCCGCCGGCCCGCCCGCCCCGGGGAGCGCCCGCTGAACCCGCGGTACTGGCCGGTGGAACTGCGCGAGGGCGACGTGCTGCTCCGGCCGATCCGCAGGCGCGACCAGCGGGCCTGGCGCGAGATCAACCGCCGCAACCGCGACTGGCTGCGCCCCTGGGAAGCCACCATCCCGCCGCCCACCCCCTTCGGCCCCGTCATCCACCGCCCGACCTACCGTCAGATGGTCCGCCATCTGCACAAGGAGGCCGGGGCGGGCCGCATGATGCCCTTCGTCATCGAGTACCGGGGCCGCCTCGTCGGTCAGCTGACCGTCGCCGGGATCACCTGGGGTTCGATGTGCTCCGCCCACATCGGCTACTGGGTGGACCAGGACGTCGCCGGGCGCGGCGTGATGCCGACCGCCGTCGCAGCCGCCGTCGACCACTGCTTCCGGGGCGTCGGACTGCACCGGATCGAGGTCTGCATCCGCCCCGAGAACGGGCCGAGCCGCCGTGTCGTCGAGAAACTCGGATTCCGCGAGGAAGGGCTGCGCCCCCGCTATCTGCATATCGACGGAGCCTGGCGCGACCACCTGGTATTCGCACTCACGGCGGAGGAAGTACCCGACGGTGTCCTGCGCCGCTGGCGCCGCGCCCGGCCCCACCCCACGGCCTGAGGCGGGAACCACCGCTCCGCCGCGAAATCCGCACACCACAACCGTGATCACGGAAATACGAATAAGCGTTCGAATTCTTTAGGGTTCGATCACCCGATTGTCGCGGAGTGCGATCGTCCGATCACATCTGTAGGAAAAAACTCTGGAGATATCAGCCAGATCGTGCGACACACCGGTTCAATTGGCGGATGGCCCCGACGAAACCCCTCTACCGTGTGAGTCGTGAGCAGCAGCGGCCTCATTTACGCAGTCATCGTGGGGGCCTGGGCCGCCTACTTGGTGCCCATGTGGCTCCGTCGGCAGGACGAGTTGAACGAAGCCCGTCCGACGGAACGCTTCAGCACCGCCATCCGGCTCCTGTCCGGACGCGCGGGGATGGAGCGGCGCTACGCCAAGGGTGCCGCCCAGGCCCGCGCCGCCGGCACCGGCGAGCCCTCCGGCGAGGGCGACCCGGCCGACGGCGCGACCCGCGCCCCGGACGCCGGGACCGGATCGGTCGACGTCCGGTCCTTCGCCATGCCCCCGGTACGTGAGGAGCCCGCGCCGCCGCGCCGCACCGCGCCCCGGCCCGGGCAGCCTCCCCGGCAGGAGCGGCCCGCGCCGCAGCAGGTCCCCGCCCACCGCCCGGCCGATCCCGGCGCCACCGCGCGCGCCCGGCGCTCCAAGGTCCTCGCGCGCCGCCGCCGCACCACGATGCTCCTCTTCGTCGCCTTCACCCTCGGCGCGGTCGCCGCCGCCGTGGGCGGCCTCGCCCTCCTGTGGGCCCCCGCGATCCCCGCGATCCTCCTCAGCGCCTACATCGCCTACCTGCGCCGCCAGGAGCGCCGCCGCTTCGTCTACGCGATGGACCGCCGTCAGGCCGAGGTCGCCGCCCAGCACGTACGCGAGCGCGGCCGCCGCCGTGACCACCCCACCGAGCAGATCGAGGAGGCCGAGGAGCCCGCCCCGGCCCCCGACCCCGAGCGCACCGCGCTCGCCGCCGACCGCAGAGCACTGGTCGAGCAGACCGACCACGCCGAGTGGGTCGACCAGCAGCGCGCCCGCCGCCTGCCGGCCGACGGGGACAGCTGGGACCCCGTCCCCGTCCCCCTCCCCACCTACGTCACGGCCCCCGTCGCCCCCCGCGCCACCCCGCCGGTCGACCTCGGCGCCCCCGACACCTGGAGCTCCGCCCGTTCCAGCGCCGCCCCGGACACCGGCGGCGGCGAGGCCCCCGCGGGGGACGCCCCCGAGGAGCCCGCGGAGGCCGCCCCGGCCCGACGTGCCGCCTCCGCCCGCCGCTCCCGCGAACGAGGCCGCACCCCCCTCTTCGACCAGTACGACGAAGGCGACCGCCCCCGCGCGGCCAACGAATGAGCCCCACCCCGGCCACCAGCACCGGATTACCGACCACCCCGATCGGGGTGCTAAAGTTTCACCCGTTGCAAGGGCCTGTGGCGCAGTCCGGTAGCGCACCTCGTTCGCATCGAGGGGGTCAGGGGTTCGAATCCCCTCAGGTCCACGCAAGTAAGAGCCCCTCCCGGGGTCACCCTGGGAGGGGCTTTCTGCTGTGCCGGTTTCCGCGCCGGCTCGCCCCATGGCTCAGGGAGCGGGGCGCCGAGGTTCTCGGTGCCGCCGCTGTCGGGGACCTGGGGCGTAGGGCCGTTCGGCAACGACGCGGCGGGGGACTTCTGCGGCGAGTCGGGGGCGTGGCCGAGAGGGAACGCCGCGAGGCCGTGCGTACCGCCTTCCTCCAGGTGCTCGACGGCGCCGAGGCGGAGGTCGACGCGTCCGAGACGCAGCGGGCGGTGGCCGCGGCCCTGCCTCGTCGCCGTGCAGTGCTCGGGCGGCGAGCCGGCCGGCCCCGTCCGCGGACCCGGGACGCCCCTGCCGGATCCGACCGGTCTGCGCGAGCTCGCCGGCCGCGCTCTGGAACGGATCCTCACGGAGCCCTCCTGGGCGCACACCCCCGGGGGACGTCGTCCGCGAGGCGGACCGCGCCCGGCAGGTCGCCGAGCGGTGCGCCGCCTCCCCCTCGGCGCCGCTCCTGCCGCACATCGGCACCGCCGACGTCGCCCGCGACATGGACCGGATCAGGGCGGCCCTCGGCGAGGAGCGGGTGTCCTACCTCGGTGCCTCCTGCGGCACGCAGCTCGGCACCGCGTACGCCTCGCTCTTCCCCGGACGCGGCGACCGGATCGTGCTCGACAGCAACCTGGGCCCCGGCGGGTACGACCACCGGGCCATGCGGCTGTCCGCCCGCGGGCTGGAGGACCGCTTCCCGGACTTCGCGGCGTACGTCGCAGCCCGCCCCGAGTACGGGCTCGGCACCACGCCGCGGCAGGTGCGCGCGACCTGCCAGGAGCTGGCCCGGCGGCTGGAGCGGGAGCCGGTCCAGGGCCGGGACGAAACGGCCTTCCGGGGCATCACCTACGACTGGCTCTACGCCGACGCCGACATGCCGGAGCTGGCAGAGATCCGGCAGGCGCTCGACACCGGCGGGCCGGTACCGGAACAGCCGCCCTTCCCCGGCCTGGAGGCGCTCAGGTCCGCGCGGTTCGCCGTGATCTGCGGCGACTCCCCGTGGCCGCGCACCATCCGGGAGTACCAGCGTGACGTGCGGGCCGACAGCGGGCGGTACCCCCTGCTCGGCGGCGCCACGGCCGACATCGGGCCCTGCGCCTTCCGGCCGCGTTCCTGGGTCGAGAAGCCCGTGCGCGTCGACGACCAGGGCCCCTCCAACCTCCTCCTCGTCCAGAACGAGCGGGACCCGGGCACCCCGCTCGCCGGGGCGAAGGCGCTGCGGCGGGCGTTCGGTGACCGGGCCGGGCTGGTCACCGTCGACCGGGGCGGCCACGGGGTCTACCCCTTCGGCGCCGACCCTTGCGCCGACGACGTACCTGACCACCGGGCAACGGCCCGCGCGGGACCTCGCCTGCGCGGCCGAACCGGACGCGTGAGGAGAGGGAGCGGCCTGTTCGGGGAGAGGCGGCGGCGCCGGGCCGAGCCGGCGACGGGCGGGCCCTGGAGCGGTTCCGCTGGTGGCGGGTGCCGTTCCGGGCCTTGTTCCACCTGCGGCTCACCGAGGCCGGGTGCACGGTGGCCGTGTACTCCGCCGGCGTGCGGCACGGGCAGCACCAGCCGTCGGGCGAGGCCACGGCCGGCCTGTACCGCGAGGCAGGCCGGCTGTCGGCGGCCGGCCGCCCTCCCCGTCCCCGGGCGGGTTCGTGGAGGTGGCGATGAGCGGCTTCGGGCTGGAGCGCGCCGGAACGTGACCCTCGACGGGACCGAGCACCAGCTCACCCTGACCCCGCCTCCGCCGAGAGCCCGGTCCGACCGGCACCACCGGGCGCCTTCGCCCCGCCGGTGCGGCTGCCCCGGTGGGGGAGAGGCGGCGGTGGCCGTGGCGACCCTCGCGGCCGGTACCGAGCGCATCCTGCGCCCGCGCCGCAACCGGCTGCCCGACCGAGCCGCCGCACAGCGCGTGTCCGGCCGGGGCCCGCTCATCTACGCTGCCCGCATGGGGACTTACGAGGTCGACGGGGTGCGGCTGGCATACGAGGAGTGGGGGCCGGAGGGCGGGACGCCGGTGGTGCTGGTGCACGGGCACCCCTTCGACCGGAGCCTGTGGCGGGCGCAGGCCCGGCGGCTGGCCGGGGCCGGGTGCCGGGTGGTGCTGCCGGATCTGCGGGGGTACGGGGAGAGCCAGGTGGTGCCGGGGCGCACACCGTTCCCGGTGTTCGCCGGGGACGTGGTCGCCCTACTCGACCACCTGGGCATCGCGGACGCCGTGGTCGGCGGGGTCTCCATGGGCGGCCAGATCACCATGGAGATCCGCCGGCTGCACCCGGAGCGGGTGCGGGCACTGGTGCTGGCCGGCACCTCCTACCCGGCCGAGACCGAGGAAGGCCGGGTGGGCCGGCTCGCGCTGGCCGAGCGGCTGCTCGCGGAGGGGATGGGCGGGTACGCGGACGAGGTGATCGGCAGGATGCTCGCGCCGTACAACGTCGAGGCGAAGCCGGACGCGGCCGCGCACGTGCTCCGCATGATGCGCGGCACCGACCCGGAGGGCGCCGCAGCGGCCCTGCGCGGCCGCGCGGAGCGAGCGGACTACGAGGCGACGCTGTCGGCCGTGACCGAGCCCGTGCTGGTCGTGGTCGGCGCCGACGACTCCTTCACCACGGTCGCGGACGCCGAGGCGATCCGCCGGCTGGTCCCCCACGCCACCCTCACGGTGATCGACGGTGCCGGGCACCTGCCGCACCTGGAGCAGCCCGAGGAGACGGGGGAGGCCCTCGTGGAGTTCGTCACCGGAGTGGACTGAGCCGGCCGCACCGGCCCGAGCGGGCGGGGCTCACGCCGGCGGGCCCTCGGCGGGCTCGTCGATCCAGCGGAAGCTCGCGCGGCTGTCGTCGTCCTCCACATGCAGCAGGAAGTCGGCGACGGGAACGCCCTCGGGCGTGTGGAGCGCCAGGGTCCGGTTCAGCTCCGACCAGCACGCGTCGAACGCCTCCCACTCCTCGGTCTCGCTCAGGTCGGCGAGACGGACGAAGAGGGGGCGGTGCTCCTCGTAGGGGGCCAGGGGCCGGAAGGCGGCGGTCAGCCAGGGGAAGTCCGAGCCGTCGACGTGCAGGTCGGCGACGTGCCGGGGCGGGGTGGCGCGGGTGTGCAGGCGCCACAGCCCGGGGGCGTCGCCGGCCGGTCGCGGCGATGCGGTGTCCGGCATGACCGGTCGTCCTCCGGATGCGGGTGCGGATGCGGGTGGGGGTGCGGTCAGGCGGTGACGGCGGTCGGCTCGGGGCGGGCCGCCGCGGCGGCGGGGTTCAGCGGCTTGGCGTAGCAGCGGCTCAGCTCGTCGAAGCGGTAC
The DNA here is from genome assembly GCF_011170125.1 of Streptomyces diastaticus subsp. diastaticus. Taxonomy (NCBI): domain Bacteria; kingdom Bacillati; phylum Actinomycetota; class Actinomycetes; order Kitasatosporales; family Streptomycetaceae; genus Streptomyces; species Streptomyces diastaticus. Next base: position 14,888 of record NZ_BLLN01000007.1, read on the forward strand.
AGGCCGAACTTGGCGCACGGGGCGTAGCCACTGGAGGCGTACAGGTTGATCGCCTCGGGCTGCTTCGTGCCGGTCTCCAGGACCATGCGGGTGCGCCCGGCGGCCCGCGCGTCCTCCTCCAGCGCCGCGAGGATGCGCCGGGCCAGGCCGTGGCCCCGGGCCTCGCGGATGACGAACATGCGCTTCAGCTCGGCGTCGCCGTCGGAGTACGCCTCGTCGTTGGCGTCCTGGGGGCGCCAGCCGCCGGAGGCCACCGGGCGGCCCCGTCCGTCGTAGGCGAGCAGGTACAGCCCGTGCGGCGGGACGAACATGCCCGGGTCGAGCCAGGTGGCGTCGCCGTCGTCGCCGTACCGCTCGGCGTATTCGAGCTGGACCTCGTCGTTGAGCTGGACGGCGTCGGGGTGGTCGAAGGCGACCGGGCGCAGGGAATGCATGTTCATGCGGATCAGGGTACTTCTATGCGGAGGCGGGGTGCCGGGGCGAACCTCGGTAGGGTGCCGGGATGCTCACCGTCACCACTGTGAATGTAAACGGCCTGCGGGCCGCGGCCAAGAAGGGCTACGTCGAGTGGCTCGCCGCCACGGACGCCGACGTCGTCTGCCTCCAGGAGGTGCGCGCCGAGGAGTCCCAGCTCCCGGAGGCCGTGCGGGCTCCCGAGGGCTGGCACGTCGTGTACGCGCCCGCCGCGGCCAAGGGCAGGGCCGGAGTGGCGTTGCTCACGCGGCGCGAGCCGGAGCGGGTGCGGGTCGGCTTCGGCAGCGAGGAGTTCGACGGAAGCGGGCGGTACGTCGAGGCGGACCTGCCCGGGGTCACCGTGGCCAGCCTCTACCTTCCCTCCGGTGAGGTCGGCACCGAGCGGCAGGACGAGAAGGAGCGGTTCATGGCCGAGTTCCTGGAGTACCTCCGGGGGCTGCGGGCGCGGGCCGCCGCGGACGGCCGCGAGGTCGTGGTGTGCGGCGACTGGAACATCGCCCACCGGGAGGCCGACCTCAAGAACTGGCGCGCCAACCGCAAGTCCGCCGGCTTCCTCCCCGAGGAGCGGGCCTGGCTCGACCGGGTCTACGCGGAGGCCGGCTACACCGACGTGATGCGCGCGCTCCACCCGGACCAGGCCGGGCCCTACTCGTGGTGGTCCTACCGGGGCCGTGCCTTCGACAACGACTCGGGCTGGCGCATCGACCTGCACGTCGCCACCCCCGGTCTCGCGGCCCGCGCGGTCAAGGGGCTGGTGGAGCGGGCGGCGACGCACGAGGAGCGCTGGTCGGACCACGCGCCGGTGACGGTCGCCTACGAGTGAACCCCGCCGCGGGCGTGAACCCGCCCGGTGGCGTCCGGTGGCGGACCGCCTCCGCTACTCGCCCGGCCCGCCCCCGGCCGCCGCTCCGCTGCCGCCCGCTGGCCAAGAGCGTCCGCCCGCTGGCCAAGAGCGTGGTCGAGGCGGAGCTCTCCCTGGCGATGGACCGCCACCTCGCGGCCCTGCGGCAGCGGGAGGCGGCGGCCGGGGGGCGGGCCGGGCGAGTAGCGGATGGCGGTCCCGCCCACCGGACGCCACCGGGCGGGTTCACGCCCGCGGCGGGTTCACTCGTAGGCGACCGTCACCGGCGCGTGGTCCGACCAGCGCTCCTCGTGCGTCGCCGCCCGCTCCACCAGCCCCTTGACCGCGCGGGCCGCGAGACCGGGGGTGGCGACGTGCAGGTCGATGCGCCAGCCCGAGTCGTTGTCGAAGGCACGGCCCCGGTAGGACCACCACGAGTAGGGCCCGGCCTGGTCCGGGTGGAGCGCGCGCATCACGTCGGTGTAGCCGGCCTCCGCGTAGACCCGGTCGAGCCAGGCCCGCTCCTCGGGGAGGAAGCCGGCGGACTTGCGGTTGGCGCGCCAGTTCTTGAGGTCGGCCTCCCGGTGGGCGATGTTCCAGTCGCCGCACACCACGACCTCGCGGCCGTCCGCGGCGGCCCGCGCCCGCAGCCCCCGGAGGTACTCCAGGAACTCGGCCATGAACCGCTCCTTCTCGTCCTGCCGCTCGGTGCCGACCTCACCGGAGGGAAGGTAGAGGCTGGCCACGGTGACCCCGGGCAGGTCCGCCTCGACGTACCGCCCGCTTCCGTCGAACTCCTCGCTGCCGAAGCCGACCCGCACCCGCTCCGGCTCGCGCCGCGTGAGCAACGCCACTCCGGCCCTGCCCTTGGCCGCGGCGGGCGCGTACACGACGTGCCAGCCCTCGGGAGCCCGCACGGCCTCCGGGAGCTGGGACTCCTCGGCGCGCACCTCCTGGAGGCAGACGACGTCGGCGTCCGTGGCGGCGAGCCACTCGACGTAGCCCTTCTTGGCCGCGGCCCGCAGGCCGTTTACATTCACAGTGGTGACGGTGAGCATCCCGGCACCCTACCGAGGTTCGCCCCGGCACCCCGCCTCCGCATAGAAGTACCCTGATCCGCATGAACATGCATTCCCTGCGCCCGGTCGCCTTCGACCACCCCGACGCCGTCCAGCTCAACGACGAGGTCCAGCTCGAATACGCCGAGCGGTACGGCGACGACGGCGACGCCACCTGGCTCGACCCGGGCATGTTCGTCCCGCCGCACGGGCTGTACCTGCTCGCCTACGACGGACGGGGCCGCCCGGTGGCCTCCGGCGGCTGGCGCCCCCAGGACGCCAACGACGAGGCGTACTCCGACGGCGACGCCGAGCTGAAGCGCATGTTCGTCATCCGCGAGGCCCGGGGCCACGGCCTGGCCCGGCGCATCCTCGCGGCGCTGGAGGAGGACGCGCGGGCCGCCGGGCGCACCCGCATGGTCCTGGAGACCGGCACGAAGCAGCCCGAGGCGATCAACCTGTACGCCTCCAGTGGCTACGCCCCGTGCGCCAAGTTCGGCCTGTACCGCTTCGACGAGCTGAGCCGCTGCTACGCCAAGCCGCTGAACCCCGCCGCCGCGGCGGCCCGCCCCGAGCCGACCGCCGTCACCGCCTGACCGCACCCCCACCCGCATCCGCACCCGCATCCGGAGGACGACCGGTCATGCCGGACACCGCATCGCCGCGACCGGCCGGCGACGCCCCCGGGCTGTGGCGCCTGCACACCCGCGCCACCCCGCCCCGGCACGTCGCCGACCTGCACGTCGACGGCTCGGACTTCCCCTGGCTGACCGCCGCCTTCCGGCCCCTGGCCCCCTACGAGGAGCACCGCCCCCTCTTCGTCCGTCTCGCCGACCTGAGCGAGACCGAGGAGTGGGAGGCGTTCGACGCGTGCTGGTCGGAGCTGAACCGGACCCTGGCGCTCCACACGCCCGAGGGCGTTCCCGTCGCCGACTTCCTGCTGCATGTGGAGGACGACGACAGCCGCGCGAGCTTCCGCTGGATCGACGAGCCCGCCGAGGGCCCGCCGGCGTGAGCCCCGCCCGCTCGGGCCGGTGCGGCCGGCTCAGTCCACTCCGGTGACGAACTCCACGAGGGCCTCCCCCGTCTCCTCGGGCTGCTCCAGGTGCGGCAGGTGCCCGGCACCGTCGATCACCGTGAGGGTGGCGTGGGGGACCAGCCGGCGGATCGCCTCGGCGTCCGCGACCGTGGTGAAGGAGTCGTCGGCGCCGACCACGACCAGCACGGGCTCGGTCACGGCCGACAGCGTCGCCTCGTAGTCCGCTCGCTCCGCGCGGCCGCGCAGGGCCGCTGCGGCGCCCTCCGGGTCGGTGCCGCGCATCATGCGGAGCACGTGCGCGGCCGCGTCCGGCTTCGCCTCGACGTTGTACGGCGCGAGCATCCTGCCGATCACCTCGTCCGCGTACCCGCCCATCCCCTCCGCGAGCAGCCGCTCGGCCAGCGCGAGCCGGCCCACCCGGCCTTCCTCGGTCTCGGCCGGGTAGGAGGTGCCGGCCAGCACCAGTGCCCGCACCCGCTCCGGGTGCAGCCGGCGGATCTCCATGGTGATCTGGCCGCCCATGGAGACCCCGCCGACCACGGCGTCCGCGATGCCCAGGTGGTCGAGTAGGGCGACCACGTCCCCGGCGAACACCGGGAACGGTGTGCGCCCCGGCACCACCTGGCTCTCCCCGTACCCCCGCAGATCCGGCAGCACCACCCGGCACCCGGCCCCGGCCAGCCGCCGGGCCTGCGCCCGCCACAGGCTCCGGTCGAAGGGGTGCCCGTGCACCAGCACCACCGGCGTCCCGCCCTCCGGCCCCCACTCCTCGTATGCCAGCCGCACCCCGTCGACCTCGTAAGTCCCCATGCGGGCAGCGTAGATGAGCGGGCCCCGGCCGGACACGCGCTGTGCGGCGGCTCGGTCGGGCAGCCGGTTGCGGCGCGGGCGCAGGATGCGCTCGGTACCGGCCGCGAGGGTCGCCACGGCCACCGCCGCCTCTCCCCCACCGGGGCAGCCGCACCGGCGGGGCGAAGGCGCCCGGTGGTGCCGGTCGGACCGGGCTCTCGGCGGAGGCGGGGTCAGGGTGAGCTGGTGCTCGGTCCCGTCGAGGGTCACGTTCCGGCGCGCTCCAGCCCGAAGCCGCTCATCGCCACCTCCACGAACCCGCCCGGGGACGGGGAGGGCGGCCGGCCGCCGACAGCCGGCCTGCCTCGCGGTACAGGCCGGCCGTGGCCTCGCCCGACGGCTGGTGCTGCCCGTGCCGCACGCCGGCGGAGTACACGGCCACCGTGCACCCGGCCTCGGTGAGCCGCAGGTGGAACAAGGCCCGGAACGGCACCCGCCACCAGCGGAACCGCTCCAGGGCCCGCCCGTCGCCGGCTCGGCCCGGCGCCGCCGCCTCTCCCCGAACAGGCCGCTCCCTCTCCTCACGCGTCCGGTTCGGCCGCGCAGGCGAGGTCCCGCGCGGGCCGTTGCCCGGTGGTCAGGTACGTCGTCGGCGCAAGGGTCGGCGCCGAAGGGGTAGACCCCGTGGCCGCCCCGGTCGACGGTGACCAGCCCGGCCCGGTCACCGAACGCCCGCCGCAGCGCCTTCGCCCCGGCGAGCGGGGTGCCCGGGTCCCGCTCGTTCTGGACGAGGAGGAGGTTGGAGGGGCCCTGGTCGTCGACGCGCACGGGCTTCTCGACCCAGGAACGCGGCCGGAAGGCGCAGGGCCCGATGTCGGCCGTGGCGCCGCCGAGCAGGGGGTACCGCCCGCTGTCGGCCCGCACGTCACGCTGGTACTCCCGGATGGTGCGCGGCCACGGGGAGTCGCCGCAGATCACGGCGAACCGCGCGGACCTGAGCGCCTCCAGGCCGGGGAAGGGCGGCTGTTCCGGTACCGGCCCGCCGGTGTCGAGCGCCTGCCGGATCTCTGCCAGCTCCGGCATGTCGGCGTCGGCGTAGAGCCAGTCGTAGGTGATGCCCCGGAAGGCCGTTTCGTCCCGGCCCTGGACCGGCTCCCGCTCCAGCCGCCGGGCCAGCTCCTGGCAGGTCGCGCGCACCTGCCGCGGCGTGGTGCCGAGCCCGTACTCGGGGCGGGCTGCGACGTACGCCGCGAAGTCCGGGAAGCGGTCCTCCAGCCCGCGGGCGGACAGCCGCATGGCCCGGTGGTCGTACCCGCCGGGGCCCAGGTTGCTGTCGAGCACGATCCGGTCGCCGCGTCCGGGGAAGAGCGAGGCGTACGCGGTGCCGAGCTGCGTGCCGCAGGAGGCACCGAGGTAGGACACCCGCTCCTCGCCGAGGGCCGCCCTGATCCGGTCCATGTCGCGGGCGACGTCGGCGGTGCCGATGTGCGGCAGGAGCGGCGCCGAGGGGGAGGCGGCGCACCGCTCGGCGACCTGCCGGGCGCGGTCCGCCTCGCGGACGACGTCCCCCGGGGGTGTGCGCCCAGGAGGGCTCCGTGAGGATCCGTTCCAGAGCGCGGCCGGCGAGCTCGCGCAGACCGGTCGGATCCGGCAGGGGCGTCCCGGGTCCGCGGACGGGGCCGGCCGGCTCGCCGCCCGAGCACTGCACGGCGACGAGGCAGGGCCGCGGCCACCGCCCGCTGCGTCTCGGACGCGTCGACCTCCGCCTCGGCGCCGTCGAGCACCTGGAGGAAGGCGGTACGCACGGCCTCGCGGCGTTCCCTCTCGGCCACGCCCCCGACTCGCCGCAGAAGTCCCCCGCCGCGTCGTTGCCGAACGGCCCTACGCCCCAGGTCCCCGACAGCGGCGGCACCGAGAACCTCGGCGCCCCGCTCCCTGAGCCATGGGGCGAGCCGGCGCGGAAACCGGCACAGCAGAAAGCCCCTCCCAGGGTGACCCCGGGAGGGGCTCTTACTTGCGTGGACCTGAGGGGATTCGAACCCCTGACCCCCTCGATGCGAACGAGGTGCGCTACCGGACTGCGCCACAGGCCCTTGCAACGGGTGAAACTTTAGCACCCCGATCGGGGTGGTCGGTAATCCGGTGCTGGTGGCCGGGGTGGGGCTCATTCGTTGGCCGCGCGGGGGCGGTCGCCTTCGTCGTACTGGTCGAAGAGGGGGGTGCGGCCTCGTTCGCGGGAGCGGCGGGCGGAGGCGGCACGTCGGGCCGGGGCGGCCTCCGCGGGCTCCTCGGGGGCGTCCCCCGCGGGGGCCTCGCCGCCGCCGGTGTCCGGGGCGGCGCTGGAACGGGCGGAGCTCCAGGTGTCGGGGGCGCCGAGGTCGACCGGCGGGGTGGCGCGGGGGGCGACGGGGGCCGTGACGTAGGTGGGGAGGGGGACGGGGACGGGGTCCCAGCTGTCCCCGTCGGCCGGCAGGCGGCGGGCGCGCTGCTGGTCGACCCACTCGGCGTGGTCGGTCTGCTCGACCAGTGCTCTGCGGTCGGCGGCGAGCGCGGTGCGCTCGGGGTCGGGGGCCGGGGCGGGCTCCTCGGCCTCCTCGATCTGCTCGGTGGGGTGGTCACGGCGGCGGCCGCGCTCGCGTACGTGCTGGGCGGCGACCTCGGCCTGACGGCGGTCCATCGCGTAGACGAAGCGGCGGCGCTCCTGGCGGCGCAGGTAGGCGATGTAGGCGCTGAGGAGGATCGCGGGGATCGCGGGGGCCCACAGGAGGGCGAGGCCGCCCACGGCGGCGGCGACCGCGCCGAGGGTGAAGGCGACGAAGAGGAGCATCGTGGTGCGGCGGCGGCGCGCGAGGACCTTGGAGCGCCGGGCGCGCGCGGTGGCGCCGGGATCGGCCGGGCGGTGGGCGGGGACCTGCTGCGGCGCGGGCCGCTCCTGCCGGGGAGGCTGCCCGGGCCGGGGCGCGGTGCGGCGCGGCGGCGCGGGCTCCTCACGTACCGGGGGCATGGCGAAGGACCGGACGTCGACCGATCCGGTCCCGGCGTCCGGGGCGCGGGTCGCGCCGTCGGCCGGGTCGCCCTCGCCGGAGGGCTCGCCGGTGCCGGCGGCGCGGGCCTGGGCGGCACCCTTGGCGTAGCGCCGCTCCATCCCCGCGCGTCCGGACAGGAGCCGGATGGCGGTGCTGAAGCGTTCCGTCGGACGGGCTTCGTTCAACTCGTCCTGCCGACGGAGCCACATGGGCACCAAGTAGGCGGCCCAGGCCCCCACGATGACTGCGTAAATGAGGCCGCTGCTGCTCACGACTCACACGGTAGAGGGGTTTCGTCGGGGCCATCCGCCAATTGAACCGGTGTGTCGCACGATCTGGCTGATATCTCCAGAGTTTTTTCCTACAGATGTGATCGGACGATCGCAACTCCGCGACAATCGGGTGATCGAACCCTAAAGAATTCGAACGCTTATTCGTATTTCCGTGATCACGGTTGTGGTGTGCGGATTTCGCGGCGGAGCGGTGGTTCCCGCCTCAGGCCGTGGGGTGGGGCCGGGCGCGGCGCCAGCGGCGCAGGACACCGTCGGGTACTTCCTCCGCCGTGAGTGCGAATACCAGGTGGTCGCGCCAGGCTCCGTCGATATGCAGATAGCGGGGGCGCAGCCCTTCCTCGCGGAATCCGAGTTTCTCGACGACACGGCGGCTCGGCCCGTTCTCGGGGCGGATGCAGACCTCGATCCGGTGCAGTCCGACGCCCCGGAAGCAGTGGTCGACGGCGGCTGCGACGGCGGTCGGCATCACGCCGCGCCCGGCGACGTCCTGGTCCACCCAGTAGCCGATGTGGGCGGAGCACATCGAACCCCAGGTGATCCCGGCGACGGTCAGCTGACCGACGAGGCGGC
>NZ_BLLN01000008.1 GCF_011170125.1 Streptomyces diastaticus subsp. diastaticus
TCGGCTGACCCCGCCCTCGGAGCGGGGCGAATTCCCCATGGCTATCTAGGTTGCGTTCCTACCTAGCTCGTGGTCCTATCTCCCCATGGTGACGGACAGGAGGGCCAGCTGGCTCAGAGGCGTGCTCGATCTGCTGGTGCTGTCCTGCCTGACGGACGGCGAGAGCTACGGCTACGAGATCGCCAAGCGCCTCGACGAGGCCGGCCTCGGCCAGATCAAGGGCGGCACGCTCTACCCCGTACTCAACCGGCTGGAGGAGGCCGGTCTCGTACGGGCGGAGTTCCGGGCCGCCGAGCGCGGCCCGGGGCGGCGCTACTACCGGTTGACCCCGGAAGGCCGCCGGGGCCTCAAGGAGCAGGGCGCGGCGTGGCGGGCGTTCCACCGCGCCGTCGAGGACGCGCTGGTCCGGGGGGAGAAGGACGTATGAGCAGGGAGAGGACCGCGTACTTCGAGGAGCTGTCCGCGCTGCTGCGCGAGCGGGACATGCCGCCGGCCCGCGTCGACGCCCTCGTGCGGGAGCTGGCCGCGTACGCGGTGGAGGCCCGCAGCCCGCTGGTGGAGGAGTTCGGCCCGGCCGGGGAACTGGCCGACCGCCTGACCGACCGGCAGAGCGCGGACGCCGCGGACGGACCGGAAGCCGGGGCGGAGACCTGGGTGTGGACCGCCGACGCGCTCCAGGAGGTGCGACTGCTGGAACGGTTCGGTGGCCAGGGGTGGGAGGTGGAACGCCTCGACCGCCTCGGCCGCTTCGTCTGCCGCCGCGACCGGCAGCACCCCCTGCGATGGGCCTACCGCCGCGAGGCGGCCGGGCCGCGCGAGCGTGAGCGGCTCACCGGCCGGCTCGCCACCGAGGGCTGGGAGCCCTGCGGCGTCTGGGGTCCCTTCGCGTACTTCAAGCGGCCCGAGGCCGCCGTCACCGGCCCCGCGGCCCGGTTGTCCCGGCCTCCCGCGCCTCCCCGGCGGCGGGTCTACTTCGCTCCGCGGCTCTGCGTGACGCTCGTGGCGAGCGTGCTCGTGGCCGTGGTCATGGTCCGGCTCGGGGCCTCGGGTACCGGTTCGACGGACGGCGAGACCCTGGCGGGAGCCCTCGTCGGCCTGGCCGCCGGCGGCCTCCTCGGTGCCCGGGTGTGGAAGTCGGCCTCGCGCAAGCACTCCGGGTAGCCCTTGCGCGGCTCCGGCCCCGGCTCCGGCTCCGGCTCCCGGCTCAGCGCCGCCCGCCGGCCACCACGTAGGCCGTGACCGCGTCGCACCCCTCCTCGGCGCGGGCCACCCGGCGCTCCAGCACCGGGAAGCGCTCGGGATCCCGGTGCGGTTCGGCGCCGGCGGTCTCCAGCGCCTGGCGGGCCTCGGCGAGCCGGCGGTAGGCGGTACGGCGCAGCTCGTGCCGCTCGTCGGGGGAGGCGGCCGGGGCCCGCCGGTCGTAGCGGCGCCAGGCGCGGTCGGCGGCGGCGACGCGCAGTTCGGCCCGCACCCGCCACGAGTCGGGGCGGGTCAGGAAGTGCGCGGTGAGGACCAGGGCCGCGGCGATCACCGTCTCCAGGACCCGGGAGGGCAGGAGCTGCCGGTCGTCGCCGAGGAAGTCGATGAAGACGAAGACGATCACGGTCAGGCCGAAGGTGGAGAGCGCGTAGTGGTAGCGCACGCCCGCCGCCATCACCGCGCCGAAGGCCGCCGCCACCAGCGTCTGCGCCCACTGGTCGGTCACCAGCCACGCCACCAGCGCCACCATGCCGACCCCGGCCACCGTGCCGAGGCAGCGGTTGAGGGCCCGACCGAAGACCGGCCCGAGGTCCGGCTTGTACAGGAAGGCCACGGTCATCGGCAGCCAGTAGCCGCGCGGGCCCCGTGGCAGAAGCTGCGCCACGACGACCGCGGCCAGCGTGCACCCGCCCAGCAGCAGGGCGAACCGCAGCCGGTCGGCGAGCCGCGGACCGTCGTAGGCGGCGGGTCGGGCAGCAGCGTCAGCGAGCGGCCCGGCGCCCGGTACACCTCGGCCAGCGCCCGCAGCCACCGGCGTGTCGGCGCGAACCCGCTCCGGCTCCGGGCCGTTGCCCGGTCGCGCCGCCGGCGCCGGGCGAACGGCGCGTACCCGGCGGGAACCACCCGGGCGGCTAGCAGCGAGGGCCCCGGAGCACCGCTGCGGCGAAGCGGGCGGCCCCCACCATGAGCCGCGGTGACCGCCCGACCAGGTGGACGGCGGCCCGGAACGGGCGGGCGCGGAGCAGCCCGCCGACGGCGTCTCCCGCTCGGCGTGCTTGCGGGAGCTGTGCACGGCGAAGCAAGGTCCTGCGCCGGTGTTGAGCGCCAGTGTCATACGGGCCCGCGCCTCGGTCGCGCCGGAGTGCCGGCCCGCGACAGGGCCCGCTCGGCCGCGTCGAAGACGGCGATGACCGCCTCCCGCTCGGGCTGTGGCGCCGCCAGAGCCAGGGCAGGCAGGTCAGCGCCAGCGCGAAACAGGGCGCCGCCCAGGCAGTTCCAGCGGCCCCGCCACCAGGGGCCGGGGACGGGGATGCCGGTGCCGCGGTCGCCCCCAGCAGCAGGTGCATCCCCGCCACCGAGGCGAGCGGCCCTCCGACGCCTCACCCACCCCGACACCAGCCCCGCCACCGCCAGCAGCGCCGCGATCCCCACCGTGGTCGCCGTACCGCAGGGCCGTCGCCCCGGCCAGCAGCCCGACCGCGGCCGACCCGCCGAGCGCCGCGATCCGCAGCGCACCGCGCCTTGTAGGGGCGGGCACTGTCCTGGCCGACCGCCCACAGTCCGCCGAGCCCGACGACGACCCCGGCCACGGGCTGGCCGAGCAGCAGCCCCACCATGAGCGGCAGCGAGACGGCCAGCGCCCCGCGCACCAGCGGCGGCCCGCGGGAACGGCGCCCGCGCGGCGCGCAACGACCGCCCCGAGCCACCCGGGCACGACGCGGCGCAGCGTGCTCACACGCACTCACCGCAGATCCCGGCCCACCGGGCTCGCGCATCCACGTCCTTCCGCTCACCACTTGCTCGACACCCCTCCTCCGGCCTGCTCTGGCACCGACTCGACCGCCTCCGCGCGGGGTGGCCCGTCCCCCGGGCTCACTCACCGGGGAGGGCACGCGGCCACGGGGCCGGACAGGACCCGGGCGGGCGCTGGAGGCATCCCCCGGGCGGCGGCGACCGGAGGGCGTTGCATACAAGGATAGATGCAACAGGTGCCGAGCGCGTTGCACCTCAGGTTTCAGTTCCCTGAACAGCTCCCGCCCGGCCCGGCGGCCCCCGCCGTCGACCCCGCCCGGCGACTCAGCCGTCCCCGGACCCCGCCCCGGCAGGAGTCCCGGCGCAGGACAGCCGCCCCGTACGGACCACCAGCGGCTGCCCCGACGCGGGGTGCCGACGCGGGGCCCCGTCGGCACCCGAGGCGGCACGGCATAGGCGGCGACCACCGGTTCGGGCCGGGCCAGGGCGGTGCCCAAGGCCGCTCCGCCACCGCCCTCCCGCGCCCCCGTCGCGCAGCCGTACCAGGGCAGCGGCCGGCGTCCGGTGCCGCGCTCACCATGCTCGATGACGGCAGTCGCCGGAACGCCTCCGGGGTCCACTCGTCCCTCCGGACCGCTCGCCCGGCCCTCGTAGCCCGGCAAGGCGCCGCTCGCAGCTCTCGGCCGGGGCGGCGGCCCCGTCCGGTCGGCGAGAGCCGCGAGCAGTTCCAGCACCTGAGGGACCTTGGCCGGCGGCCGCTCCTCCTCGGCCTGCTCGACGGCGTCGGTGGCGAGGGCGAGGGCGAGGGCGAGGGCGAGGGCGAGGGCGAGGGCGAGGGCCTGTCCCGTCTCCCCGGCGTCCGCGTGCACCCGGGCCGGTCACCAGCTTCAGCCGGGACCGTCGTCACGTCACCCGTGTCGCCCGCGTCGCCCGTCGCGCTCGCCCGTTGCCCGGCCCGTCGCCCGTCGCCCGTCGCCCGTCGCCCGTCGCCCGTCGTCCGTCACCCGTCTCCGGGCCAGCCGCGGCCCCGTCCTGGAGCCGCTTCGCCTCGTCGTGGTCGCCGCAGGCCCGCCGGCGTCCGCCAGATGGTGGCTCCGCACGACGACGCCGTGCTGGTCCCCGCAGCCGGTGCCGGCGGCCTCGACCGAGGAGGCGAACAGGGCACACGCGCCGGCCGCGTGGCCCGGCCGGGCCTCCGGCGCCGGCGCGTCGATGCGCCCCGCCTGCACCAGCGGGCGGACCACGGTCCCGCCCGGCGCCGTGCCGCTCACCGGCGGCACCCCTGCCCGCGTCGTCCCCGCCCACCACAGAACCCCTCCGCGCGGTCGGCTCCCCGAGCCCCACCCAGGTCTCCGCCTCCGCGCACGGAGTGAGTGGCCGCGAGGCCGCCCCGGCGTCAGGGCTCGCACACCGCCTCCCGTGCCGGCGTCTCCTCCGGCCTGGGTGAAGAACGCCGTGACCCGGCCCGCACAGGCCCCGCCCGTCACGGTGGCGTGCTCGCCGTCGGCCACCACAAGCAGGGAGCCTCCGGTGCGGGCCCGCATCGCCCGCGCCCACGGCAGCGGTGTCACCACCTCGTCCCGGTGGGCCACCAGCAGCAGAGGGCCGCCGGCGCGGCCGGGCTCGACCGGTGGCCGGTCCGGCGCGGGCAGGCCCGCGCAGGTGCTGGTGCCCGGCACCTGACCACTGCCGGGGAACATCGGACGGGACCCTCCCAGCACCGGGTAGGTGGTCCGCCGTTCACCGTAGGGCCGCCCACTGCTCCGCGAACGACCCCGCATGGGTCACCTGCGAGCAGAGCAGCGCGGTCCCGGCGAACGGCGCCACCAGCGGCGGCGCCGCGACCCGCGCCTTCCCGTCCCCGCCCCCGTCCGGCGCCCGTCCCCGGGCCAGCGCCGCCAGCGCGGCCGCCGCCCCCGCCCGGTCGGCCGGCTCGGCGTCCAGATACTGCTCGGTCTCCGCCGACCCGTACGTTCCCGAGGGCGTCCGCAGCGGACGCTCCGTCAGCCGGTCGCGCAGGGCGAGCAGCCTGGTGCGTACCGCCTCGGCGTCCGTGCCGAGCCGGTAGCGGGCGGAGCGGTCCGCGAGCCACGCCGCGAACCGTTCGAACCGCTGCTCCCGCGCCCGCGTCACCCGTCCAGCAGTCCCCGCAGATCCGGGTCGGGCGCCACCACCGACTCCAGCAGCATCCGGCCGGACCGGCCCGGGAACAGCGTGCGGTACGTGACGCCGAGGCTCGTCCCCCACGACACCCCGTAGTAGTGCAGCCGGGGCGCGCCCAGCGCCGCACGCAGCGCCTCCAGGTCGCGGGCGGCGTCGGCGGTGGTCAGGGAGGCGACCCAGGCCGGGTCGGCCTCCGCGCACGCGGCGTGGGCGCGCGCCAGCCGATCCCAGTGGGCGCGGGCGGACCGGCGCGAGGGGGGCGGCGGACGGCGGACCGGCGTCCAGGGACTCGGCGGCCGGACAGACCGCGGGACGCGAGCGGCCGGTGCCGCGCACGTCCAGGCCCACCAGGTCGTACCGGTCCAGCAGCCCACGGGCGCCGCCGCCCGCCACGCCCACCGGCATCAGCCGCCCGGAGACCCCGGGACCGCCCGGGTTGAGCGCCAGCGGTTCGGCCCGGCCGCCGCCGGTGGACGGCAGCACCGCCACCGCGAGCCCGAACCGCCGTCCCTCCGGCGCCGACCAGTCCACCGGCACTGTCAGCGTGCCGCACCGCAGCCGCCCCGCGTGCCGGGCGTACGCCGGACGGTGCTCCGCCGCGCCCCACACCTGCGCCTCGGCCTCGCTCGGCTCGGGGCAGGTGCCCCACACCAACGCGCCGGCCCGTTCCCCGCACCGGTCCCCACCGCCACCGGCTGCCCGCCGCCGCCCGCGCACCCGCCCGCCAGCACCCCGCCGAGCAGCACCGCGGCCAGGCCCCGCACCGCCCGGGACCGTCCGCCGCCCACCACACCTCCAGCCGTCGACACCCGGACCGCCCCGACGATAGGCAACGCACCCCGACCGGCCCCGCGACGCGCCCCACGGCAGGGCCGACCGGGTGCCGCCCGGCCGGGCCACGCAGGGGCGGTGGACAGCACAGTGAGGGAGCGGCTGACAGTTCGTACGATGTCCGGGGCGGTCCGGGGCCGACGGCCACGCGGCATCCGGAGGCTCACCGGTACGGGGCGGGGTGCGCGGAGAGGCGTGCAGCGCCTTCCCGGCCGGACCCCCGTGCCGGCCCGGAAGGCGCTGGTGACGCCGTCCTCGCGGCCGCCCGGACCGCCGGTCCGGAGGGACCGGGGAGCGCGGGGTGGCGCTGAGTGACGGGCCCCAGCTTGGCGAGGGGCGGCCGATCGCCGCCACCTGGCCGGGCGACTTGGCGGTATTCTGGGTCGTCCCAGGCTCTGACCAGGGAGTTTTCCCGCCCAGGAGAGCATGCTGGGGGCCACCGGAGCCGGGGCGAGTGGGGGAGGACACACAGCATGGCGCCGTGGAAGACGCTTCCGGAACACCTCGATCCACAGGCCAGGCGGCTGGTGGACAGGCTGAGGAGGCTCAAGGACGCCACCGGGCTCAGTTTCACGGCCCTGGCCACGAGGACGAGTTACAGCCGTTCCTCGTGGGAGCGGTACCTGAACGGCCGTAAGCTCCCGCCGTCCGACGCCGTCGCCGAACTCGCCGCCCTCGCGGGCGCCGACCCGGACCGCATGCTCGCCCTGCACACCCTCGCCGCCCAGACCTGGACGGCACCTCCGCCGAGGGCGACCGCTCCGGCCAAGGCCGCTGGGCCGGCGGAGGCGGGCACCGTTGCGGCCGGTCGGGCCGACGTGCCCGCGGAGCCGGTCCCGGGGAAGCGCGCGCCGGCAGGGTCCGCGTCCGCGTCCGTAACCGCATCCGGGAACGTTGCCGGCCCCGAGGTGGCTCCCGAGGCCGAAGCCGCCGGGCCCGGCGAGCCGGGCGCCCCGGGCGTACCGGAGGAGCCCGCCGGCCAGGGGCGCGGCGACAACCGTGGTCATCGGCGGCTCAGCCGCTCCCGCGAAGTCCGCCCCGCGACGGCCCGCCCGCCGCGGCCTGCTGGTCGCCGGCACCGCCCTGGTCGTCGTGGCCGGCGCGCTGGCCGTCGTCTTCGGCCTCGTCCTGCCCGGGACGGGCGCCGCCGAGGCCGACGAGGAGGCAGCACCGCCGGGTGGCCGCCGAGGAGTTCACCTTCGAGCCGGGCCGCACCCACCCGTGCGACATCCACCGCTTCGAGGGCCGCCTGTACGCGGGGCACAGCGACACCACCGAGGCCCTGCTCCAGCAGATCTCCACCACCTGGGACGTGGTCGAGGCGCAGTGCCTGCTGGAACACCGCGGGTACCGCATCGGCAGCGTCGACGGGGCCTACGGGGCGGCCACCGAACGGGCCGTCAAACGCCTTCAGGACAAGGAAGGGCTGGTCGTCGACGGGATCATGGGCCCGCACACCTGGGAGGTGCTGCGACGGTGACCGGCGAGCCGTCCCTGGAATGCGCCCACCTCGCCCGCGAGCTGGCCGCCCTGCGCGCCGCCACCGGACTGAGTCTGGCCGGGCTCGCCGCCCGCACCACCGCCAGCAAGTCGTCCTGGCAGCGCTATCTCGGCGGCGTCCTCATCCCGCCGCCGGAACTGGTCGGCGAACTCTGTGCCCTCGCCGGTGAACCGCCCGCGCGACTGCTGGCCCTGCGGGAACTGGCCGAGCTGTCCCGACGCCACCCCCGCCCGGCCCCGGAACCACCCGCCCCGACCCGAGCCGCCACCCCGGCCGCCCCCGAGATCCCCGGGCCGAGGCGACAAGCGGCGCCCGGCACGGGAAACGACGCATCCGCAGAGGCCGCCTCCGACACCGCGCTCCCGGCCGACGGCGCCTTATCCGCCCCACCGGGCTCCGGCCGCCCCGCGCGCGTCCCGTTCCATCGCCGCCGGGGGAACCGTCCTCACCGGCGCCGGGGCACTGGCGACCGCCGCCATGGTGGCCGGGGCCCTGCTGCTCGGCGGCGCCCGCGAGGAGCCGGCCGACGAGGGGCTCTGGCCGGGCTGCGTGGGCGAACAGTGCCGGGGCAAGTCCTCGCAGGCGCAGGGGTGCGGTATCCCCGGCAGCGGTCTGCGGACCGTCGCGGAGCAGGGGTTCGGCGGACGGACGGCGGTCGAGATCCGCTACAGCCCCTCCTGCCGGGCCAGTTGGGTACGCGTCCGGTTCGGCTCGGTCGGGGACCGCGTCGAGATCACCGGTCCGGGCCGGGAGAGCCAGTCCGCCGAGGTCGCCGACAAGTACGACGCGCTCGACTACCTCTCCACCCCGATGCTCGCGGGCGGACCCGAGGGCATGACGGCCTGCCTCGTCCGCGCGGACGGCGAGGAGCGGCACTGCTTCCGGTCGTGAGGTGTCCGGACCGAGGGTGCTCGCCGTCGCCCTCGCGCAGCGGGACCCGGGCGCGTGGTCCACGCGCCCGGGTCCGGGGTGAGGAGAGGGGGAGGGTGTCAGTTGTCCGAGTAGCTGAAGTCTCCGACGGTCCACGCGCTGACGTCCTCGATCGCCACGCGGTACATGCCGCCGGTCTCGGGGATGCCCACCGTGCCCTGGAGGATGCGCGCCACGTGGAAGTGCAGGTGCCGGGGAGGACCGTCCTCCCGCGAATCGTCGGTGAAGACGGAGGAGAACGCGCCCAACTGGACCGAGTCCGCCAGAACCTCCGAGACCCGTTCGCGCCACACGGCCTCGGGAGCCAGCCGCCCGGTGATGACGGCGCCACCGGTGACCACGGTCAGAGACATCTGGTTGCTGCGCCCGGACTCCACCAGCGCGGCGATGTCAACGAGCAGTGCGTCAGTCTTCGACATGGAACCCGAGTCTAATGCCCGCCGAGCCGCCCTGAGCAGCGGCGCTCGGCGGGGAGCGGCCCGGTCAGCGGCCGCGCCGCCCGGCGGTGATCCGCTGCCGCGAAGCCTCGTAGAGCACGGCCGTCGCCGCGTTGGCCGCGTTGAGCGAACTCGCCGCCCCCGCCATCGGGATGCTCACCGTGGCGTCGCACAGCTCGCGCCAGGTGCTGGAGAGCCCGGACGTCTCGTTGCCCACCAGCAGCAGCACCGGCTGGGTGAAGTCGAACGCGTGGACGTCCGCGTCGCCCTTCTCGTCGGTCCCCACCAGGACGAGCGGACACCCGGCGGCGCGCCGCCGCTCCACCCACGCCATCACCTCGGCCGGCGAGGGCACCCGCACGGTCGGCAGGGAGAACAGCGAGCCGGTCGTCGCCCGTACGCTCTTGGGGTCGTACACGTCGGCGGCGTGCCCGGAGACGATCACGCCGTGCGCGCCGAACGCGTCCGCCGACCGGATGACACTGCCGATGTTGCCCGGGCCGGCCGGCCGGTCGAAGAGGACCCCCAGGAAGTCCGGCCCGGTCCCGATCCGCTCCAGGTCGTCGGCGGGCAGCTCGACCACGGCGACCACCTCCGGCGCACCCTCGGCCTTCTCCCCGAGGTCGGCCAGCAGCTCCGGCGCGAGAGCGACCCGCTCGGCCGGGACCGTTTGCAGCAGCTCCCGCGCCCAGCCGGACAGCTTCCGGCTGTCGTCGTACAACAACGTGGTGACAGGCCAGCCGTACTCCACGGCCAAGGAGATCGGCCGTACCCCCTGCACCAGGAACCGCCCCAGTTGATTGCGCTTCTTCCGGTTCCCCAGCAGCGCCTCCCACTGCTGGAACCGGGCATTGCGAGACGTGACCCGCTGCGCCCCAGCCATCCGTACTCCCACTCCCACCCGACCACGACGACCGGGCGACACCACGCCGCCCCGCGAGGTCCGCACCGACGAGGCTGAAACCCTACCCGGGGCAGGACGGCACGGAGCGGGCGGTGAGGCGGGGGAGGGCATCGGCGCAGGGCGGCGACGGCCGTGGAACACCGCACGATGTTCCGCTGGCGCCCCCGGCAGGACTCGAACCTGCGGCCAAGCGCTTAGAAGGCGCCTGCTCTATCCACTGAGCTACGGGGGCCGGTGCGGTGTGCCCGGGTACCGGGTGGTCCGGGGGGTTGCGGCCGGGCACAAGGATAGGGCTCCGGTCGGCCCGGCCCGGTTGCATCACGCGCGTGGCATGATGTGGAGGTTCGGTGAAGCACAGCGATACTCGCAGGTGAGTGGCGATCTTGCAGTTCTTTTCGCGGCTCGTGCGGTGGGTGTTGTGCACTCGTTATACCTGCGTCACCTGGAAGGCTGACCTTTCCCGCCATACGGGATGAACCGCTCCCCGGTGGCCCGGAGAGCGGTCGGAAAGCGGGGGCGGACCGCGTCGATCCGGCCGGCGACCGGCCCGGTCCGGGCGGAACGCGGCCCTCCTCCGCCAGGCGCCCCGGGCTCGCGCGGCGGTGCCGCTCAGCGCCCCATCCGCAGGCCGTCCCGGTCCGCGCCCCGGCCCAGTACCGCCTTGCGGACCGCGGCCAGCGCGGCGGCGTCCTCCGGGTCAAAGGCGGCGGCCTCGGCGGCGCGGGCGAGGTTGACCAGGCGCAGCGGGTCGTTGGCCATCCGGTGCGGGATGAACTCCGCCGAGGTCACCACCCACATCGGCGCCCGCCTTCCGGGGCGCGGTGAAGGTGAAGCGGGCGGCCGAGCCGAGCTGGCCGCGCGGGTCGGTCATCTCGCCGGCCACCTGATCGCCCATGCCGTAGACCACCCAGGTGCCGTTGACCTTCTCGTACGCCTGCGGGACGTGCGCGTGGGTGCCGAGGATCAGGTCGATGTCGCGGCGGCCGTCGCTGCGGGAGGCGGTGAGCCGCTCGGCGACGGCGCGTTGCTGCCGGTCCGGGGCCTCCTGCCACTCGGTTCCCCAGTGGACGCTGGCGACCACGACGTCGGCCCCGGCGGCGCGGGCCGCTCGCGCGTCGGCGACGACCCGGTCCGGGTCGAGTTCGTTGACGAGGAAGGACTTGCCGGGCGGGACCTCCTTGTTGGTCCAGTGGACGTAGGAGAGGTGGGCGACCCGGGCGTCCCCCGCGCGCAGCAGCAGCGGCCGGTCGCGGTCCTTCGGGGAGCGGGCCGTGCCGGTGTGCGCGACGTCGGCGCGGTCCAGGGCGTCCGAGGGTCCTGCGGACACCCTCCTCGCCGTCGTCCATGGCGTGGTTGGAGGCGGTCGAGCAGGTGTCGTAACCGGCGCCGCGGATCGCGCGGGCGATGTGCGGGGGCGTCTTGAACAGCGGGTATCCGGTGAACGGCCCGTCGTCCTCGCCGACGATGGTCTCCAGGTGGCAGATGGCCAGGTCGGTGCCGCGGGTGACGGCTCGGGCGCCCGCCAGCAGCGGGCCGAAGTCGTAGCGCCCGTCGTTCTCCGGCGCGAACGGGTCCGGCCCCGCGTCCCGGTCGGGCACGCCCGAGGCGTCGGCGGCGGCCTGCCGGATCACCGCGTCGTGGGCGAGGATGTCGCCGGTCGCGACCAGGGTGAACCGGTCCGGCCGCGTCGCCGGGGGAGCGGCGGCGCCCCTCGGCGGCAGGGGCGGCGCGGGCTCGGGGCTCGCGCACCCCGCCGCCAGGGCGCCGAGGGTGAGCGCCGAGGCGAGGGCCGCGGTGGCGGTGACGGGTCAGGGCGCGGTGGCGTGGTGGGGGCATGGCCGGCTCCGTACGTGTGAAGGGTGACACCTCCGGTCGAAGAGATGACACCTCCACTCATGTGATGATCCGACCGTGCCGTACGCGTGGGACGCCGGTGTCTCGGCACAACGGAGCAGCGGCGTCACCCGGGAGGCGGGTGAACGGCGGACCGCGCGGCCGCTCCGCCGTTCACCCGCCTCCCGGGTGACGCCGCTGCTCCGTTGTGCCGAGACACCGGCGTCCCACGCGTACGGCACGGTCGGATCATCACATGAGTGGAGGTGTCATCTCTTCGACCGGAGGTGTCACCCTTCACACGTACGGAGCCGGCCATGCCCCCACCACGCCACCGCGCCCTGACCCGTCACCGCACCGCGGCCCTCGCCTCGGCGCTCACCCTCGGCGCCCTGGCGGCGGGGTGCGCGAGCCCCGAGCCCGCGCCGCCCCTGCCGCCGAGGGGCGCCGCCGCTCCCCCGGCGACGCGGCCGGACCGGTTCACCCTGGTCGCGACCGGCGACATCCTCGCCCACGACGCGGTGATCCGGCAGGCCGCCGCCGACGCCTCGGGCGTGCCCGACCGGGACGCGGGGCCGGACCCGTTCGCGCCGGAGAACGACGGGCGCTACGACTTCGGCCCGCTGCTGGCGGGCGCCCGAGCCGTCACCCGCGGCACCGACCTGGCCATCTGCCACCTGGAGACCATCGTCGGCGAGGACGACGGGCCGTTCACCGGATACCCGCTGTTCAAGACGCCCCCGCACATCGCCCGCGCGATCCGCGGCGCCGGTTACGACACCTGCTCGACCGCCTCCAACCACGCCATGGACGACGGCGAGGAGGGTGTCCGCAGGACCCTGGACGCCCTGGACCGCGCCGACGTCGCGCACACCGGCACGGCCCGCTCCCCGAAGGACCGCGACCGGCCGCTGCTGCTGCGCGCGGGGGACGCCCGGGTCGCCCACCTCTCCTACGTCCACTGGACCAACAAGGAGGTCCCGCCCGGCAAGTCCTTCCTCGTCAACGAACTCGACCCGGACCGGGTCGTCGCCGACGCGCGAGCGGCCCGCGCCGCCGGGGCCGACGTCGTGGTCGCCAGCGTCCACTGGGGAACCGAGTGGCAGGAGGCCCCGGACCGGCAGCAACGCGCCGTCGCCGAGCGGCTCACCGCCTCCCGCAGCGACGGCCGCCGCGACATCGACCTGATCCTCGGCACCCACGCGCACGTCCCGCAGGCGTACGAGAAGGTCAACGGCACCTGGGTGGTCTACGGCATGGGCGATCAGGTGGCCGGCGAGATGACCGACCCGCGCGGCCAGCTCGGCTCGGCCGCCCGCTTCACCTTCACCGCGCCCCGGAAGGCGGGCGCCGAGTGGGTGGTGACCTCGGCGGAGTTCATCCCGCACCGGATGGCCAACGACCCGCTGCGCCTGGTCAACCTCGCCCGCGCCGCCGAGGCCGCCGCCTTTGACCCGGAGGACGCCGCCGCGCTGGCCGCGGTCCGCAAGGCGGTACTGGGCCGGGGCGCGGACCGGGACGGCCTGCGGATGGGGCGCTGAGCGGCACCGCCGCGCGAGCCCGGGGCGCCTGGCGGAGGAGGGCCGCGTTCCGCCCGGACCGGGCCGGTCGCCGGCCGGATCGACGCGGTCCGCCCCCGCTTTCCGACCGCTCTCCGGGCCACCGGGGAGCGGTTCATCCCGTATGGCGGGAAAGGTCAGCCTTCCAGGTGACGCAGGTATAACGAGTGCACAACACCCACCGCACGAGCCGCGAAAAGAACTGCAAGATCGCCACTCACCTGCGAGTATCGCTGTGCTTCACCGAACCTCCACATCATGCCACGCGCGTGATGCAACCGGGCCGGGCCGACCGGAGCCCTATCCTTGTGCCCGGCCGCAACCCCCCGGACCACCCGGTACCCGGGCACACCGCACCGGCCCCCGTAGCTCAGTGGATAGAGCAGGCGCCTTCTAAGCGCTTGGCCGCAGGTTCGAGTCCTGCCGGGGGCGCCAGCGGAACATCGTGCGGTGTTCCACGGCCGTCGCCGCCCTGCGCCGATGCCCTCCCCCGCCTCACCGCCCGCTCCGTGCCGTCCTGCCCCGGGTAGGGTTTCAGCCTCGTCGGTGCGGACCTCGCGGGGCGGCGTGGTGTCGCCCGGTCGTCGTGGTCGGGTGGGAGTGGGAGTACGGATGGCTGGGGCGCAGCGGGTCACGTCTCGCAATGCCCGGTTCCAGCAGTGGGAGGCGCTGCTGGGGAACCGGAAGAAGCGCAATCAACTGGGGCGGTTCCTGGTGCAGGGGGTACGGCCGATCTCCTTGGCCGTGGAGTACGGCTGGCCTGTCACCACGTTGTTGTACGACGACAGCCGGAAGCTGTCCGGCTGGGCGCGGGAGCTGCTGCAAACGGTCCCGGCCGAGCGGGTCGCTCTCGCGCCGGAGCTGCTGGCCGACCTCGGGGAGAAGGCCGAGGGTGCGCCGGAGGTGGTCGCCGTGGTCGAGCTGCCCGCCGACGACCTGGAGCGGATCGGGACCGGGCCGGACTTCCTGGGGGTCCTCTTCGACCGGCCGGCCGGCCCGGGCAACATCGGCAGTGTCATCCGGTCGGCGGACGCGTTCGGCGCGCACGGCGTGATCGTCTCCGGGCACGCCGCCGACGTGTACGACCCCAAGAGCGTACGGGCGACGACCGGCTCGCTGTTCTCCCTGCCGACCGTGCGGGTGCCCTCGCCGGCCGAGGTGATGGCGTGGGTGGAGCGGCGGCGCGCCGCCGGGTGTCCGCTCGTCCTGGTGGGGACCGACGAGAAGGGCGACGCGGACGTCCACGCGTTCGACTTCACCCAGCCGGTGCTGCTGCTGGTGGGCAACGAGACGTCCGGGCTCTCCAGCACCTGGCGCGAGCTGTGCGACGCCACGGTGAGCATCCCGATGGCGGGGGCGGCGAGTTCGCTCAACGCGGCCAACGCGGCGACGGCCGTGCTCTACGAGGCTTCGCGGCAGCGGATCACCGCCGGGCGGCGCGGCCGCTGACCGGGCCGCTCCCCGCCGAGCGCCGCTGCTCAGGGCGGCTCGGCGGGCATTAGACTCGGGTTCCATGTCGAAGACTGACGCACTGCTCGTTGACATCGCCGCGCTGGTGGAGTCCGGGCGCAGCAACCAGATGTCTCTGACCGTGGTCACCGGTGGCGCCGTCATCACCGGGCGGCTGGCTCCCGAGGCCGTGTGGCGCGAACGGGTCTCGGAGGTTCTGGCGGACTCGGTCCAGTTGGGCGCGTTCTCCTCCGTCTTCACCGACGATTCGCGGGAGGACGGTCCTCCCCGGCACCTGCACTTCCACGTGGCGCGCATCCTCCAGGGCACGGTGGGCATCCCCGAGACCGGCGGCATGTACCGCGTGGCGATCGAGGACGTCAGCGCGTGGACCGTCGGAGACTTCAGCTACTCGGACAACTGACACCCTCCCCCTCTCCTCACCCCGGACCCGGGCGCGTGGACCACGCGCCCGGGTCCCGCTGCGCGAGGGCGACGGCGAGCACCCTCGGTCCGGACACCTCACGACCGGAAGCAGTGCCGCTCCTCGCCGTCCGCGCGGACGAGGCAGGCCGTCATGCCCTCGGGTCCGCCCGCGAGCATCGGGGTGGAGAGGTAGTCGAGCGCGTCGTACTTGTCGGCGACCTCGGCGGACTGGCTCTCCCGGCCCGGACCGGTGATCTCGACGCGGTCCCCGACCGAGCCGAACCGGACGCGTACCCAACTGGCCCGGCAGGAGGGGCTGTAGCGGATCTCGACCGCCGTCCGTCCGCCGAACCCCTGCTCCGCGACGGTCCGCAGACCGCTGCCGGGGATACCGCACCCCTGCGCCTGCGAGGACTTGCCCCGGCACTGTTCGCCCACGCAGCCCGGCCAGAGCCCCTCGTCGGCCGGCTCCTCGCGGGCGCCGCCGAGCAGCAGGGCCCCGGCCACCATGGCGGCGGTCGCCAGTGCCCCGGCGCCGGTGAGGACGGTCCCCCGGCGGCGATGGAACGGGACGCGCGCGGGGCGGCCGGAGCCCGGTGGGGCGGATAAGGCGCCGTCGGCCGGGAGCGCGGTGTCGGAGGCGGCCTCTGCGGATGCGTCGTTTCCCGTGCCGGGCGCCGCTTGTCGCCTCGGCCCGGGGATCTCGGGGGCGGCCGGGGTGGCGGCTCGGGTCGGGGCGGGTGGTTCCGGGGCCGGGCGGGGGTGGCGTCGGGACAGCTCGGCCAGTTCCCGCAGGGCCAGCAGTCGCGCGGGCGGTTCACCGGCGAGGGCACAGAGTTCGCCGACCAGTTCCGGCGGCGGGATGAGGACGCCGCCGAGATAGCGCTGCCAGGACGACTTGCTGGCGGTGGTGCGGGCGGCGAGCCCGGCCAGACTCAGTCCGGTGGCGGCGCGCAGGGCGGCCAGCTCGCGGGCGAGGTGGGCGCATTCCAGGGACGGCTCGCCGGTCACCGTCGCAGCACCTCCCAGGTGTGCGGGCCCATGATCCCGTCGACGACCAGCCCTTCCTTGTCCTGAAGGCGTTTGACGGCCCGTTCGGTGGCCGCCCCGTAGGCCCCGTCGACGCTGCCGATGCGGTACCCGCGGTGTTCCAGCAGGCACTGCGCCTCGACCACGTCCCAGGTGGTGGAGATCTGCTGGAGCAGGGCCTCGGTGGTGTCGCTGTGCCCCGCGTACAGGCGGCCCTCGAAGCGGTGGATGTCGCACGGGTGGGTGCGGCCCGGCTCGAAGGTGAACTCCTCGGCGGCCACCCGGCGGTGCTGCTCCTCGTCGGCCTCGGCGGCGCCCGTCCCGGGCAGGACGAGGCCGAAGACGACGGCCAGCGCGCCGGCCACGACGACCAGGGCGGTGCCGGCGACCAGCAGGCCGCGGCGGGCGGGCCGTCGCGGGGCGGACTTCGCGGGAGCGGCTGAGCCGCCGATGACCACGGTGTCGCCGCGCCCCTGGCCGGCGGGCTCCTCCGGTACGCCCGGGGCGCCCGGCTCGCCGGGCCCGGCGGCTTCGGCCTCGGGAGCCACCTCGGGGCCGGCAACGTTCCCGGATGCGGTTACGGACGCGGACGCGGACCCTGCCGGCGCGCGCTTCCCCGGGACCGGCTCCGCGGGCACGTCGGCCCGACCGGCCGCAACGGTGCCCGCCTCCGCCGGCCCAGCGGCCTTGGCCGGAGCGGTCGCCCTCGGCGGAGGTGCCGTCCAGGTCTGGGCGGCGAGGGTGTGCAGGGCGAGCATGCGGTCCGGGTCGGCGCCCGCGAGGGCGGCGAGTTCGGCGACGGCGTCGGACGGCGGGAGCTTACGGCCGTTCAGGTACCGCTCCCACGAGGAACGGCTGTAACTCGTCCTCGTGGCCAGGGCCGTGAAACTGAGCCCGGTGGCGTCCTTGAGCCTCCTCAGCCTGTCCACCAGCCGCCTGGCCTGTGGATCGAGGTGTTCCGGAAGCGTCTTCCACGGCGCCATGCTGTGTGTCCTCCCCCACTCGCCCCGGCTCCGGTGGCCCCCAGCATGCTCTCCTGGGCGGGAAAACTCCCTGGTCAGAGCCTGGGACGACCCAGAATACCGCCAAGTCGCCCGGCCAGGTGGCGGCGATCGGCCGCCCCTCGCCAAGCTGGGGCCCGTCACTCAGCGCCACCCCGCGCTCCCCGGTCCCTCCGGACCGGCGGTCCGGGCGGCCGCGAGGACGGCGTCACCAGCGCCTTCCGGGCCGGCACGGGGGTCCGGCCGGGAAGGCGCTGCACGCCTCTCCGCGCACCCCGCCCCGTACCGGTGAGCCTCCGGATGCCGCGTGGCCGTCGGCCCCGGACCGCCCCGGACATCGTACGAACTGTCAGCCGCTCCCTCACTGTGCTGTCCACCGCCCCTGCGTGGCCCGGCCGGGCGGCACCCGGTCGGCCCTGCCGTGGGGCGCGTCGCGGGGCCGGTCGGGGTGCGTTGCCTATCGTCGGGGCGGTCCGGGTGTCGACGGCTGGAGGTGTGGTGGGCGGCGGACGGTCCCGGGCGGTGCGGGGCCTGGCCGCGGTGCTGCTCGGCGGGGTGCTGGCGGGCGGGTGCGCGGGCGGCGGCGGGCAGCCGGTGGCGGTGGGGACCGGTGCCGGGGAACGGGCCGGCGCGTTGGTGTGGGGCACCTGCCCCGAGCCGAGCGAGGCCGAGGCGCAGGTGTGGGGCGCGGCGGAGCACCGTCCGGCGTACGCCCGGCACGCGGGGCGGCTGCGGTGCGGCACGCTGACAGTGCCGGTGGACTGGTCGGCGCCGGAGGGACGGCGGTTCGGGCTCGCGGTGGCGGTGCTGCCGTCCACCGGCGGCGGCCGGGCCGAACCGCTGGCGCTCAACCCGGGCGGTCCCGGGGTCTCCGGGCGGCTGATGCCGGTGGGCGTGGCGGGCGGCGGCGCCCGTGGGCTGCTGGACCGGTACGACCTGGTGGGCCTGGACGTGCGCGGCACCGGCCGCTCGCGTCCCGCGGTCTGTCCGGCCGCCGAGTCCCTGGACGCCGGTCCGCCGTCCGCCGCCCCCTCGCGCCGGTCCGCCCGCGCCCACTGGGATCGGCTGGCGCGCGCCCACGCCGCGTGCGCGGAGGCCGACCCGGCCTGGGTCGCCTCCCTGACCACCGCCGACGCCGCCCGCGACCTGGAGGCGCTGCGTGCGGCGCTGGGCGCGCCCCGGCTGCACTACTACGGGGTGTCGTGGGGGACGAGCCTCGGCGTCACGTACCGCACGCTGTTCCCGGGCCGGTCCGGCCGGATGCTGCTGGAGTCGGTGGTGGCGCCCGACCCGGATCTGCGGGGACTGCTGGACGGGGTGACGCGGGCGCGGGAGCAGCGGTTCGAACGGTTCGCGGCGTGGCTCGCGGACCGCTCCGCCCGCTACCGGCTCGGCACGGACGCCGAGGCGGTACGCACCAGGCTGCTCGCCCTGCGCGACCGGCTGACGGAGCGTCCGCTGCGGACGCCCTCGGGAACGTACGGGTCGGCGGAGACCGAGCAGTATCTGGACGCCGAGCCGGCCGACCGGGCGGGGGCGGCGGCCGCGCTGGCGGCGCTGGCCCGGGGACGGGCGCCGGACGGGGGCGGGGACGGGAAGGCGCGGGTCGCGGCGCCGCCGCTGGTGGCGCCGTTCGCCGGGACCGCGCTGCTCTGCTCGCAGGTGACCCATGCGGGGTCGTTCGCGGAGCAGTGGGCGGCCTACGGTGAACGGCGGACCACCTACCCGGTGCTGGGAGGGTCCCGTCCGATGTTCCCCGGCAGTGGTCAGGTGCCGGGCACCAGCACCTGCGCGGGCCTGCCCGCGCCGGACCGGCCACCGGTCGAGCCCGGCCGCGCCGGCGGCCCTCTGCTGCTGGTGGCCCACCGGGACGAGGTGGTGACACCGCTGCCGTGGGCGCGGGCGATGCGGGCCCGCACCGGAGGCTCCCTGCTTGTGGTGGCCGACGGCGAGCACGCCACCGTGACGGGCGGGGCCTGTGCGGGCCGGGTCACGGCGTTCTTCACCAGGCCGGAGGAGACGCCGGCACGGGAGGCGGTGTGCGAGCCCTGACGCCGGGGCGGCCTCGCGGCCACTCACTCCGTGCGCGGAGGCGGAGACCTGGGTGGGGCTCGGGGAGCCGACCGCGCGGAGGGGTTCTGTGGTGGGCGGGGACGACGCGGGCAGGGGTGCCGCCGGTGAGCGGCACGGCGCCGGGCGGGACCGTGGTCCGCCCGCTGGTGCAGGCGGGGCGCATCGACGCGCCGGCGCCGGAGGCCCGGCCGGGCCACGCGGCCGGCGCGTGTGCCCTGTTCGCCTCCTCGGTCGAGGCCGCCGGCACCGGCTGCGGGGACCAGCACGGCGTCGTCGTGCGGAGCCACCATCTGGCGGACGCCGGCGGGCCTGCGGCGACCACGACGAGGCGAAGCGGCTCCAGGACGGGGCCGCGGCTGGCCCGGAGACGGGTGACGGACGACGGGCGACGGGCGACGGGCGACGGGCGACGGGCGACGGGCCGGGCAACGGGCGAGCGCGACGGGCGACGCGGGCGACACGGGTGACGTGACGACGGTCCCGGCTGAAGCTGGTGACCGGCCCGGGTGCACGCGGACGCCGGGGAGACGGGACAGGCCCTCGCCCTCGCCCTCGCCCTCGCCCTCGCCCTCGCCCTCGCCCTCGCCACCGACGCCGTCGAGCAGGCCGAGGAGGAGCGGCCGCCGGCCAAGGTCCCTCAGGTGCTGGAACTGCTCGCGGCTCTCGCCGACCGGACGGGGCCGCCGCCCCGGCCGAGAGCTGCGAGCGGCGCCTTGCCGGGCTACGAGGGCCGGGCGAGCGGTCCGGAGGGACGAGTGGACCCCGGAGGCGTTCCGGCGACTGCCGTCATCGAGCATGGTGAGCGCGGCACCGGACGCCGGCCGCTGCCTGGTACGGCTGCGCGACGGGGGCGCGGGAGGCGGTGGCGGAGCGGCCTTGGGCACCGCCCTGGCCCGGCCCGAACCGGTGGTCGCCGCCTATGCCGTGCCGCCTCGGGGTGCCGACGGGGCCCCGCGTCGGCACCCCGCGTCGGGGCAGCCGCTGGTGGTCCGTACGGGGCGGCGTCTGCGCCGGGACTCCTGCCGGGGCGGGGTCCGGGGACGGCTGAGTCGCCGGGCGGGGTCGACGGCGGGGGCCGCCGGGCCGGGCGGGAGCTGTTCAGGGAACTGAAACCTGAGGGCAACGCGCTCGGCACCTGTTGCATCTATCCTTGTATGCAACGCCCTCCGGTCGCCGCCGCCCGGGGGATGCCTCCAGCGCCGCCCGGGTCCTGTCCGGCCCCGTGGCCGCGTGCCCTCCCCGGTGAGTGAGCCCGGGGGACGGGCCACCCCGCGCGGAGGCGGTCGAGTCGGTGCCGAGCAGGCCGGAGGAGGGGTGTCGAGCAAGTGGTGAGCGGAAGGACGTGGATGCGCGAGCCCGGTGGGCCGGGATCTGCGGGAGTGCGTGTGAGCACGCTGCGCCGCGTCGTGCCCGGGTGGCTCGGGCGGTCGTTGCGCGCCGCGCGGGCGCCGTTCCCGCGGGCCGCCGCGGTGCGCGGGGCGCTGGCCGTCTCGCTGCCGCTCATGGTGGGGCTGCTGCTCGGCCAGCCCGTGGCCGGGGTCGTCGTCGGGCTCGGCGGACTGTGGGCGGTCGGCCAGGACAGTGCCGCCCCCTACAAGGCGCGGGCGCTGCGGATCGCGGCGCTCGGC
This sequence comes from Streptomyces diastaticus subsp. diastaticus, assembly GCF_011170125.1. NCBI lineage: Bacteria > Bacillati > Actinomycetota > Actinomycetes > Kitasatosporales > Streptomycetaceae > Streptomyces > Streptomyces diastaticus. Next base: position 20,717 of record NZ_BLLN01000008.1, read on the forward strand.
GGGTCGGCCGCGGTCGGGCTGCTGGCCGGGGCGACGGCCCCTGCGGTACGGCGACACGGTGGGGATCGCGGCGCTGCTGGCGGTGGCGGGGCTGGTGTCGGGGTGGGTGAGCGTCGGAGGGCCGCTCGCCTCGGTGGCGGGGATGCACCTGCTGCTGGGGGCGACCGTCGGCACCGGCATCCCCGTCCCCGGCCCCTGGTGGGCGGGGCCGCTGGAACTGCTGGGCGGCGCCCTGTTCGCGCTGGCGCTGACCTGCCTGCCCTGGCTCTGGCGGCGCCACAGCCCCGAGCGGGAGGCGGTCATCGCCGTCTTCGACGCGGCCGAGCGGGCCCTGTCGCGGGCCGGCACTCCGGGCGCGACCGAGGCGCGGGCCCGTATGACACTGGCGCTCAACACGGCGCAGGACCTGCTCGCCGTGCACAGCTCCCGCAAGCACGCCGAGCGGGAGACGCCCGTCGGCGGGCTGATCGCGGCGTTCCGGGCCGCCGTCCACCTGGTCGAGGCGGTCACCGCGCTCATGGTGGAGGGCCGCCCGCTGCCGCCCGCGGTGCTCCGGGTGCCCTCGCTGCTGGCCGCCCGGGTGGTCCCGCCGGTACGCGCCGGTCGCCCGGCGCCGGACGGCGCGACCGGGCACGGCCCGGAGCCGGAGCCGCCGTTCGCCGCCGACACGCCGGGGCTGCGGGCGCTGGCCGAGGTGTACCGGGCGCCGGGCCGCTCGCTGACGCTGCTGCCCGACCCGCCCGCCTACGACGGTCCGCGGCTCGCCGACCGGCTGCGGTTCGCCCTGCTGCTGGGCGGGTGCACGCTGGCCGCGGTCGTCGTGGCGCAGCTTCTGCACGGGCCGCGCGGCTACTGGCTGCCGATGACCGTGGCCTTCCTGTACAAGCCGGACCTCGGGCCGGTCTTCGGTCGGGCCCTCAACCGCTGCCTCGGCACGGTGGCCGGGGTCGGCATGGTGGCGCTGGTGGCGTGGCTGGTGACCGACCAGTGGGCGCAGACGCTGGTGGCGGCGGCCTTCGGCCGCGGTGATGGCGGCGGGCGTGCGCTACCACTACGCGCTCTCCACCTTCGGCCTGACCGTGATCGTCTTCGTCTTCATCGACTTCCTCGGCGACGAACCGGCAGCTCCTGCCCTCCCGGGTCCTGGAGACGGTGATCGCCGCGGCCCTGGTCCTCACCGCGCACGTTCCTGACCCGCCCCGACTCGTGGCGGGTGCGGGCCGAACTGCGCGTCGCCGCCGCCGACCGCGCCTGGCGCCGCTACGACCGGCGGGCCCCGGCCGCCTCCCCCGACGAGCGGCACGAGCTGCGCCGTACCGCCTACCGCCGGCTCGCCGAGGCCCGCCAGGCGCTGGAGACCGCCGGCGCCGAACCGCACCGGGATCCCGAGCGCTTCCCGGTGCTGGAGCGCCGGGTGGCCCGCGCCGAGGAGGGGTGCGACGCGGTCACGGCCTACGTGGTGGCCGGCGGGCGGCGCTGAGGCCGGGAGCCGGAGCCGGAGCCGGGGCCGGAGCCGCGCAAGGGCTACCCGGAGTGCTTGCGCGAGGCCGACTTCCACACCCGGGCACCGAGGAAGGCCGCCGGCGGCCAGGCCGACGAGGGCTCCCGCCAGGGTCTCGCCGTCCGTCGAACCGGTACCCGAGGCCCCGAGCCGGACCATGACCACGGCCACGAGCACGCTCGCCACGAGCGTCACGCAGAGCCGCGGAGCGAAGTAGACCCGCCGCCGGGGAGGCGCGGGAGGCCGGGACAACCGGGCCGCGGGGCCGGTGACGGCGGCCTCGGGCCGCTTGAAGTACGCGAAGGGACCCCAGACGCCGCAGGGCTCCCAGCCCTCGGTGGCGAGCCGGCCGGTGAGCCGCTCACGCTCGCGCGGCCCGGCCGCCTCGCGGCGGTAGGCCCATCGCAGGGGGTGCTGCCGGTCGCGGCGGCAGACGAAGCGGCCGAGGCGGTCGAGGCGTTCCACCTCCCACCCCTGGCCACCGAACCGTTCCAGCAGTCGCACCTCCTGGAGCGCGTCGGCGGTCCACACCCAGGTCTCCGCCCCGGCTTTCCGGTCCGTCCGCGGCGTCCGCGCTCTGCCGGTCGGTCAGGCGGTCGGCCAGTTCCCCGGCCGGGCCGAACTCCTCCACCAGCGGGCTGCGGGCCTCCACCGCGTACGCGGCCAGCTCCCGCACGAGGGCGTCGACGCGGGCCGGCGGCATGTCCCGCTCGCGCAGCAGCGCGGACAGCTCCTCGAAGTACGCGGTCCTCTCCCTGCTCATACGTCCTTCTCCCCCCGGACCAGCGCGTCCTCGACGGCGCGGTGGAACGCCCGCCACGCCGCGCCCTGCTCCTTGAGGCCCGGCGGCCTTCCGGGTCAACCGGTAGTAGCGCCGCCCCGGGCCGCGCTCGGCGGCCCGGAACCTCCGCCCGTACGAGACCGGCCTCCTCCAGCCGGTTGAGTACGGGTTAGAGCGTGCCGCCCTTGATCTGGCCGAGGCCGGCCTCGTCGAGGCGCTTGCGATCTCGTAGCCGTAGCTCTCGCCGTCCGTCAGGGCAGGACAGCACCAGCAGATCGAGCACGCCTCTGAGCCAGCTGGCCCTCCTGTCCGTCACCATGGGGAGATAGGACCACGAGCTAGGTAGGAACGCAACCTAGATAGCCATGGGGAATTCGCCCCGCTCCGAGGGGCGGGGTCAGCCGA
>NZ_BLLN01000009.1 GCF_011170125.1 Streptomyces diastaticus subsp. diastaticus
GATGCCGAGGTTGGTGGTGGGTCTCTTGGTGAGGCGGGCGGCTTCGGCCTGTTTGGCCCGAAGGAAGGTCAGGGTCGAGTCGATGCCTTCGACCTCGCCGAGCCAGTGCTCTGCCTTGTCCCAGGTCACGTTCAAGAGCCACAGGAACCGGAACCACCGCAGCAGATCGTCGGCGTAACTGCGGCTGGTTGCTGGGCTGTTGTCGTTCAGAGCGAGGTCCCGCAAGTAGGGCGTCACCGACTCGACCGGCTTCTCGTCAGGGTCGAGTACGGCGTACGCCGGGTGCTGGGTCTCCAGCTGAACGACCGAGCCGACGCGGGGCAGGACAGCCCGCCCCTCCATCAGCTGGTTGCGCACGTGCGACGTCACACAGAACTCCTTGGGCAGTCGGACATCGCAGTGCCCAACGACCTCAAGAAGGTGCAGTTAACACACCACCCCTGCTCATTACGCACGACGACCGCGCGGGCTGCCTGGTTGTCCGCGGAATCGGCCGTAGGGCAGGGCGGTACGTGCTGACACATGGGATTCCCTCGTATCGACGAAGAGTTGCAGTGGGGTAGGGGAGCTGGCGCGGTCTGGACATCACCAGCAGGTGCGCGCCAGAGGGTCGGCACGCCTGCCGCGGCGCCTCGCGGGGTCACAGTTGGTCAGGAAGGCCCAGATCCTGTTTGCGATCCGGTACCGGAGCGCTTGGACTTGGGCGGCTGGGGCTCGGACCCTCGCAGGACGAGAAGGCCCGTGGTCCCGACGATGAGCACGATGAAGAGCAATCCGGTGGTGGTCACTGCGGCCACAATCGAGAGCGCCCGTCAGCGAACCCGTTTGTCATCAGGGAGGCGCGGATGGAGCGGCAGCAGGGCGGGCACCGTGCATCGAGAGGAGGTGCCCCACACCGTCCAGAGCGACTGATACACACCGCTCCGGTGGATGGGAGGTGTCCACCACGACCTTCGGCTCTGGAATGGGATCCGTGCCGTTGTCGACCGGTTCGGCAGGAAGCCCCCCTGCCTCGGTCGCTGCCGACCGCGACCTCTCTGCCGCCAAGTCGACCGGGCAGGCGCACTCGATGAGTTGCAGCGTGTGCCCGAGGTGGGCAGCGAACCGCTGCAAGGCTTGGACGTCCCGTTTTCGCGTGAGCGGACGCCCGTCGAGCACGATGATCGCTCCGGGTGTCGTCTCGAGAGTCCAGGACGCAGCCTTCAGCAACCCTTCGTACAACCAGTCGGTCACTTCTGGCGGGGCCTCGACCACTGTGGGGAAGAGGGCCTTCCGAACCGTCGTGGTGTCGAGCAGTACACCGGACAGCGCGTCCGCCAAGGCGCGGGCCAGGGTGGACTTGCCGGTGAACGGTCGGCCACCTACGGCGACGATCATGCCCTCTCCTGTCGATGCTCATATCCAGGTACGCCCCTCGCGCCCTGGCTCATGCCGACCGGAGCATCAGCTCGGGCGGGGTGGACAACTGCGGGCACCGGAAGTACGCCCAGACCGTTTTGCCGGCAGGCTCCTGCCGCTCACACCGAGCCGACGTACCCCAACCGTCTGACTGCGCCTGGACGAGGAGCAGGCCCCGCCCACGGTGGGCGCTCAGCACAGGGCGGCCGAGAAGCGGCGGCTGGCGAGAGTTGTCCGTCACCATGAGCCCGAGCGCGAGGCCCCGTTTCAGCGTCAGCATGACGCTCACGGTCTCCATCTCCCCGGGCGGCCTCATACGCCCGTGTAGGACCGCGTTGGTGACCAGTTCGCTGAGCACCAGGAGCACACGGTCGGTCAGGTCGTCGCTCTCGGGCAGGCCCCAGAAGCTGAGCTGTTCCCGAGCGAAAAGGCGAGCTTCACCGACGCTCCGCGCGCGGCTCTCGAACTCGACAGCGACCCGCTCCGTGCCGCTGCCGTGCGCGAGTTCGGCCAAGAACTCCCCGCAGGACAAGGGGTTCAACGGTTCACCTCACATTCTGTCAGGCGGGGCCAGATCCGTTCGGATGACGCGTACGGAAGAATCGCCCCTGCTGGCCGACATCCGAGGAGACAGCGCTCCCAGGGTGCCGACGGGCTCCAGGACCAGCAGGATTCGCCTGGAGGCGCTCTGAGGCAATCGTGAAGGTTCACGAATTCGTGATCCAGGTGCACGAGATCACCAATCGGCTCACGAATTCGTGACGCCGTCACTACGATCTCCAGAGCCGGTCCCAGTCGAGGAGGTACTGATGGCCCCCGAATCGCACGGTCCTTCTTGCGCCAAGCGGTTACGGCAGGAGGCCGCTCAGCGCGGAGAGGCTCCACAGGAGATCGCCCGGGCCATCCACGCTCATTGCATGGTGTCTCGGTTACGTGCACAGCGTCTCGCCCGCGCTCTGACGCTGAAGGACGCAGCTCAAGGTTTGAACACGCTCAGCGCGGGACGGCCGAACGCTCCGAAGGCGGATATAGCTCAGCTGTCGGCCTGGGAAATGGGCCGTCACCAGCCGCAGCCCGCAACAATCGGTCTCCTGTGCGAGTTCTATGGCTGCACCTCTGATGAGCTCGGGTTCAACGCTGGGCCCACAACAACGTGCGTCTCCGCCACCCCCACAGCTGAACTGCTGCTGCCCTCCGGCGCAGTAGCTCAGGGCCCCTCGACGGTTGGCGCTCTGGAGCAGCGCGTGGACGCGGCGCGACGCTCGGTAGACCGGACCTTGGCGGCCGGCACCGTCAGCCCGGCCCAGCTCGACATGCTCGACGAGCAGGTGCTCTGGGCTCGGGAGCAGTACGTCTACACGGCACCCACCACCATGCTCAAGGTGCTCCTGGATCACCTGACGGAGGTGGAGGACCTCGCAGGGCAGAGACAGCCAGCGGCGGTCCAGGTTCGGTTGTCCGAGCTGACTGCCATGCTTGCCACATTGATCGCCGACGCCTTGATGAAGCTCGGGCACCTGCCACGGTCCCGCTCGTGGTATGCCACGGCGAGGCATGCCGCTGACGACAGCGGTAATGGGGAACTGCGTGCTCGCGTACGCGCTCAGGCCGCGATGCTTCCCTTCTACTACGGCCCTCTCGAAGCGGCGGTCGCTCTTGCGCGGGAAGCCCGGATCATCAGCCGCGGACGCCCCAGCACCACGGCCGCCTTTGCCTCTGCCGCCGAAGCTCGTGCACTGGCCAAACTGGGAGACGCCGATGGTGCCGAGACGGCCCTTCGCCGGGCTGCCGCCGCCTTCGAGCAGAGCGGGGCTGGAGGTTCCGCCGACAACGACGCCTTCGGCTTCCCCGAGCGACGCTTTCGGCTGTACCAGAGTGGAACCCTGACCGCCCTGGGCAAGACGAGCCAGGCACGCCGCGTCCAGGAGACCGCACTGCACCTCTACCCGTCGAAGACCGGCATCGATCCGGCGCTGCTCACTCTGGAGTCAGCGCTGTGCCTCGCTCACGACCGCAGCGCGAGCGAAGCCTGCCAACTGGCGGCCGCCACCCTCCTGCGGGTCGCCCCCGAACACCGCACCCCGATCGTGGAGGAGCGAGCCCGGGAGATCATCGGCGCTCTCCCGCGAGGGGCAGAGTCCATCCGCGCAGCCGTCGATCTGCGGGAAATTCTTGCGCTCCCGCCCGGGCAGATGTGACAGCACCCCCGGGTATCGGTGAGCCTGTGCCCTATGACACACGCTGCGCCGGCCCCCGGCGGGTACGACGAGTCCGAACTGCGCCAAGTCCTGGAGCGGGGGTGCACGGAGGTCGGGCTTGATTGCTCCGACGCTCGCCTTCTCCGAGGACACACCAACGCTGTCTATCTCCTGGAGCGAGAGAGAACCGTCGTCAAGATCGCCCGACGTGGATCACGAATCGAGGGCGTCGAACGAACCGTCCGGTTCGTTCGATGGCTCATGAGCCTCGACTTCCCCACCGCCCCCCTCCACCCCGCCGATCAGCCCGTTGTCGTCGATCAACACGCGGTCACCTTCTGGCACTACCTGCCCCAGCCCTCTCACCCCGTCGCAGCCTCCCAACTGGCCGATCCATTGCGCGCACTTCACGCGCTGCCGAGCCCCCCGGTGCCCCTGCCAGCCCACGACAACCTTGCTGCCATTCGGCGCTCGCTCTCCAGGATCACCTGTCTGTCGACCGACGCGCTGGAGTTCTTGAATGAGTACGCAGCCCAGCTTGAGACCCACCTTGAAGGTGTGCAGTACGAACTCCCCGGAGGCGTGATTCAAGGAGACCCGCAGCATCGCAATGCTCTGCACCTCGACGGCGCGGCCGTGCTGTGCGACTGGGACACAGTGGCCCTGGGGCAGCCGGAGTGGGACCTGGTCACCGTGGAAGTGCACTGCCGGCGCTTCGGATACGGAAAGCAGCACTACAAGGCTTTCGCGGACGCGTACGGCTGGGACGTCACACGCCTTCCCGACTACCGCACTCTGGCAGCCATCCGAGAGCTACGGATGATCACGACGAACGCCAGAAAAGTGCGACACGCCCCAGGCAGCTTGATAGAAGTCCAACGCCGCGTGGAAGGGCTGCGCCGCAACGATCAACTCCTCGAATGGAACATCCTTTGAGACGTGGGTGATCCCGTACGCATGCCGTGTCTCCGCCTGATTGAGGAAGCGAAGCCCCTGGCGACCGGTCGACTGCGTGCAGGGCGGCGCGGCCGAGAGCCGCAGCACCTGGACAGAAGCCCGCACATGCCCCCTCCTCGGTGGCTTGAGGGGCCGCGAGCGCCGCACTACGCGGAACCGATACGCCGTGTTGGCCTGCTGGCCGGTGGAGCGACGGTGGCTGCCGGACGGATGTAACCGGTTACGGAAATGTCCGGAGGACACCACTCCACCTTGCCTCGGACTGTTCCGTCGTCCAGAAGCCCCAGCGGGTCCACGGCCTCGCCGTCGAACCCGAGCAGCATGGTGTAGGGCCCGCAGGGTCGCCAGTAGCAGCACATGCCCGTGACTAAGAGGTCCTAACAAAGGCGTTGGACGTGGCGGTGGGTGATGAGGCAGGTGGCGAGTCCGAGGAAGGCTTCGTGGATGTCGTCGCGTCGTTCCCAGCGGATGCGCAGTCGGCGGAAGCCGTGCAGCCAGGCGATCGTGCGCTCGACCACGTAGCGGAAGACGCCCAGGCCGGAGCCGTGCTCGACGCCTCGTTCAGCGATGACCGGCCGGATCCCGCGCTGTCGCAGCAGGCGGCGGTACTTGTCGTGGTCGTAGCCGCGGTCGGCGAGGAGTGCGTCTGGCCGGTGTCTGGGCCGGCCGACGGTGCCCGCCACGGCCGGAACCTTGTCCAGCAGCGGCAGCAGCTGGGTGACGTCGTTGCGGTTTCCGCCGGTCAGCGACACCGCGAGCGGGATGCCCTGGCCGTCGGTGAGGACGTGGTGCTTGCTGCCCGGTCGTGCGCGGTCGACCGGGCTGGGGCCGCTTTTGGGCCGCGCCGAGCGGCCCGGACGTGGGAGGAGTCGATCACCGCCCGGGACCAGTCGAGCTTCTTCGCGGCCCGCAGCTTCTTCAGCAGCACCAGGTGCAGTGCGTCCCACACGCCAGCTTCGTTCCAGGCGGCCAGACGCCGCCAGCACGTCATCCCCGAGCCAAAGCCCAGCTCCTGGGGCAGGTACTCCCACTGAATGCCGGTGTGCAGCACGAACAGGATTCCGCACAGTGCCTGCCGGTCCGGGACCCGCGGCCTGCCCTCCACCTGCTTAGGTCCCGGCTCGGGCAACAACGGCTCGATGAGCGACCATAGTTCGTCCGACACGACCCAGGGCCGCGACTGTCGTTTCCCCACGAACGGACCAACGACCACTCAAGCCGGAAGTCACATGATCAACAACTTCTGTTAGGACCTCTAAGCGGGGACGACGTTGAGGTCATCGGCGTCGAGTGGGAAGTGTCGGCGTCCGTCTCCGGGGGGCCGCTGCGTGCACAGCAGCCCCGCACGAGCGAAGGTGACGGCTACCCTGATCATCTGTGGCGCCACGACGCTCCGCGCCTTACGACACCGCGGTGCTGGTGCAGGTCTCGGAGCGGTTGTACGAGCAGGGCACCGCCGAGGTGCGGCTGCGAACGGTGGAGCCCGGAGAATGACACGAAGGTGAATCCCATGGCTGTCTCTGCCCCGGTCAGCGGGGCAGAGACAGCGTCATGTTCACGGGACGAGCTGTCCCTCGGCAAAGGCGTGAGCAGAAGGGCGCTGGTTCAGTGTCGGGTGCGTCGTGGCGGTGTTCGCGTTCCGCCACAGGCGGAGGAGCGGACCTGGTGTCCTGGCTGCCCGGGCCCCGGCCTCGGGAACAGGTGGTTGGCTGCCACGAGGAGCAGGTCGGCCGAGGCCGCGCGCCGCACGGCGTCGCGCCTGCGGGGAGGGGAACCGGGCACGTAGGCAGGTAGGAAGGACGGTTCCGTCACTGTGTGGTGGGTTCGATCATTACCAGGTTGTCAGGTCGTCGACCCTGGACCGCGCAGTCAACTGCCGCACCCGGCGGCCGATCGGGGGCGCCCCGCCAGGAACGCCAGCGTGACGCCGTTGACGGCGGCGGCCAAGGCGCTCGGGATGCTCCAGCCCGATGCCAGCAGCCGGGACGCGAAGAACGCCCTCCCGAGGTAGCTGGCCCGCCGCAGACCGCTTGCTGGTCCAAGCCGTAGCCTGAGCGCCCGGCTCCTCGTCTCACATTGAGCTTCTTCAGCGTTGCCGCTCCAGTGTGAGGACTGCTTTGGCGATTGACGTCATGCGGTTGGGGCTGCATCGGGCCCTGCGGAAGATCCGCCAGGACTTCAGCCTTGCGACCCCGCGTTCGACGGGTGCTCGCGCTGCGGCCAGTGCTTGATTGAGGGTCTTTTCGGTGGGGGTGAGTTCCTGCAGGGGCCTGCGTTTGATGCCGGTGGTCAGCCACGGGCCGGCGCCCTGGTAGGCGAGATCGGCCAGGATCGGGACGCCCTGGCGCTCGCAGATCCGGATGATCCGGTGGGTGCGGGCGGCGGTCAGGTCGTGGGTGCGGCCCGGCAGGGCGGGCGAGAGCCACAGCAGCCGGCCGCCGGGGTCGGTGACGACCTGCACGTTCACGCCGTGGCGCCGGTGTTTGTGGGAGTAGTCGGCCCGGCCGTCGCCGACCCGGTCGCATTCGGAGAGGGTGCCGTCGAGCAGGACGAAGTCGGGTTCGTGCTCGCGCAGCGTCTTGAGCAGGCCCGGTGCACGGGCGGCGAGCAGGTCGACGATCGTGCTGGTGTAGGCGTGGGCGGTGGACTCGCTGATCCCGAACCCGGCGGCGATCTTTGCGAGCGTGGTGTGTTCGCGCAGGTACACCAGTGCCACCATCGCGCGCTGAGACGGACGGAGCTTGCAGCGGCGGTCGCCCTCACGGGTGACGATCAGGATGGTGACCCACTCCACGAGTGCATGCGGCAGGTCGAGTGCGGCAGGATGGACGACCAACGAGGCCCCCGAGCAGTGTTGTTGAGACGTCAGACATCTCGATCAACAGCCCGGGGGCCTCGTCCGTTGCGCCCCACGGCCCATCACCCGATCGGTGGCCAACTCGAAGAAGCTCAGTGATCACCAACACCCCGATGACCGCAAAGGAGGCCGAGCAGTACGCGGGGCACCTGCTGGGGGCCGATGACTCCCGTATCGCCGACAAGCGGGGCCCGGCCGGGGCGGTACCCGTCCTGACCGATGAGCGCACCGTCAAGGTCACCATCACGACCGCCGATGCCCCCTCAGGCGGATTCAACGGCAGCGTCGAGGAGATCGCCCGCGCCATCCTCACTTCGCGTGGGGAACTCGCCGAGGGCGAGGACGTTGCGTACGGAGTGACCGGCCGCTACGAGTCGCACCCGGTCACCGGCCGCCCGTACACCGGGACGCTGAGCGTGCCTCTGAGGGGCGGCACGCTCAGGCACACCGGGTGGCTGTTCTTCGGGTACGCATCCTTCTGACCGAGCACCCCCGGCGGGGGCGGCCAATCAAGCGCCGCCCCCGCTGCACGACTTTGTCTCGGGCCTCGCGACGGTCGCTTCTGCGGGGCAACCGCGGCCCTGCGCGCCCACGCTCTGCACGGCCTCCGTGCCGCCGAAGCGAGTCCTGGGGCACTCCGAGGTCTCCCCCGAGTGCGGCACCCACCTCACCGTCGGCGAGGCGCAGGCGGAAGTGTGGAGAGGACCCCGACTGGAGCTGGCGGCCGGCCGATGGCTGGCGTGAAGCGGTAGACGTTCCCGCCCCCGAGGCTCCGCCGGCACGCAACGGGCGTCAGCGCCGCGACGTTGCGCCGAGGAGGTGCAGGGGGCTTGAGGGCTGTGGAAAGATGGAGCAGGTCTGTGCTGCGCTGCTCCCTCGACATTGTTCGACGCCCTGCCTGTGCTGCTCACTGCTCGCTTGCCGCGTGACAGTCGGTGGAGAGCGCACCATAAATGAGGGTGTCTGTCCACTCGCCCTTGTTCCACCAGTCCTGACGCAGATGCGCTTCTTGTTGCATGCCCACCCGTTGCGCGAGCCGGGCGGAAGCCTCGTTGCGTGCATCCAACTGCGCGGCCACACGATGGAGTCCATAGGTGGTGAACGCGAGTTCGAGGACAGCCTTGACCGCCTCGCCCGCGAACCCTTGGCCGCCATAGGCGGGATCGAGCGCCCAGCCGATTTCAGCTACACGGCGTGAGGTATCCGTCAGCCAGAGTTGCACGTCTCCGATCACGGCACCCTCGTGCTCTATGACCAGCGCCAGCGCTGTGCTCCCATCGTCCAGGCCGGTCTTCGCCACCCGCTCGGCCAGGTGGCGCGCGGCATCCGTTTCCGTCCACGGTTCATCCAGCAAGTACCGGGCAACGTCTGCCCGACCATAGATGCGTTGGAGCGGCACGGCGTCTGCATGATCGTGCAGGCGCAGACGCAGGCGCGGAGTGTTCACCGGGAACAGCGAGAGCGGTCCAATCTTTCGGGCGTAGCGCAGCAGGCTCACTCGCTCACCAGAGGGTGCGGCCTCCTGCGTCTGCTTGCCGCGCGCAAAGCCGGCCCGTGCGAGTACCCGCTGTGACGCCTCGTTCTCGGGAACGGTGCGAGCCGTGACTTCCGTGAACCCGCTACGCCTCGCGAACTCGATTGCGAGCACGAGCGCGGCACCCGACACGCCCTTGCCTCGATGATCGGGATGCACCCAGAACCCCACCTCGACCGAACCGCCGACGACCCCGAACAGCACCAGGCTTCCCGCGAACTCATCCATTGCAGGGTCGGCAATCGTGAGCACCGCCAGATCTCCGCGTTCCAGCCCCTCACGGATCGAACCCTGGATGAGTGCCCTGGCCGATTCCTCCGTGTACTCAGGTTCGGGGAGGTGCGCGTGTGCTCGCACCGCCGCGTCGTTCGTGCCCGCCGCATACGCTCCAGCGTCGTCAAGACGCATTGGGCGCACTACGGCCCGGTCGCTCCGAAGCGGAAGAAGTTCGGCATCCAACATGCCATCTAAACTAACATAGTGCGGATAGCATGCGAGCATGAGTTACTGGGAGCACCGCAAGCCGGTACAGCGGGCGCGCGCCGTTGACGTTCAGCAAGTGGCCCCCGCAGCCGCCACACTGCTGGATCGTGGCGGCTTGCGTGCTCTGACGATCCGGGCGGTGGCTCTCCGGCTCGATGTCGCCCCCACGAGCCTGTACTCGCGTATTGCCTCGGTCGATGACCTCTTCGATCTCGCCCTCGATTTCGTACTCGGGCAGGACACGGAACTGCAAGCAGCGGTCGAGCACGCCGAACTCCATGCACTGATGCTCACCTACTACCGGCATCTGGTTCGCCACCCCTGGGCCTGCCAGGTGATCGCTATGCGTGCGCCCCGCGGCCCGAACTATCTGCGCCTCTCGGAACGCATGTGCGTTCTACTCGCCGAGACAGGGGCTTCTGACCCGCTCGGTGACGCTTACGCGCTGTCCAACTTCGTTATCGGAAGTGCGGCCACGACACCGATGGCGGGGAGCGAGCGGATCGCGCCAGTAGACGGCGACATTGCCCCGCTGTACGCATCGCTTCACGCATCCCATCAGATCGATGCCGAAGCCATCATCAGCACCGGACTTCACACGCTGCTCCGCCGCTGACCCCGCAGCACGACCTCGACCACCTGACCTAGCCAGCAACCCTCGCCGTTCCGCCTGCCTCTTCAAAGAAATGCACGTATCTTACGGCGGGGCCGTAGAGCGCACCTCTCCTGCAAGGACAACCTTGCGGGAGGCGGTGAGCGGTGTGGAAGGCGGCGTGATCCTGTTCCGCGGCTCGGGTGCTGCCGCTCGCCGGTACGTCGAGGCCGACCGCTCCGGCGCGGACGAGTATTACCTCGGCGCGGACGACGCCGTAACCGAGTACGCGGTGCTCGACGCGGCGGGCGAGGTCACCGCCACCGCTCCCTGTCGGCTGCGGAGTATGAGGGGTGGGTGGATTGGATCAACCCGGAAACGGGCGAGTCGATGGGCACCCCGCGCAAGCCCGGCGAGGTGCACAAGGGGTCGCCACTGTTCGCGGAGATGACGATCAACGCCCCCAAGTCACTGTCGGTCGCCGCCGCCCTCCACCCCGACGTCTCCGCAGCGCTGGACGCCGCGCAGCAGGACGCTTTGGCGGAGATTCGGCGGTTCCTCGGGCAGCACTCGGTGACGTTGGCGGGGCCGCGCGGCGCGCAGGAGGTCGTACCGATCGAGCAGATGCAGGTCGTCGGCATCCGGCATAAGACCTCCCGCGCTGGTGATCCGCACCGGCACATCCACATGCAGATCGGCACCCGCATCTGGGCGCTGGGAAGTGGCGGGCATTGACCACGGCGGCCCTGTTCAAGCAGCAAGGCGCGATCCGCGCACTCGGCACCGCCGCGATCGCCGCACACCCCGAACTATCGCAGACGCTCGCGGAGCATGGCCTGACGCTCGATCCCGTATCGGGCAAGGTGGTCGACTTGGGGCCGTTCAACGCGGTGATGTCGAAGCGGTCGGCGCAGATCGACGGCAACCTGCAACGTCTGCACGCCGAGTGGGAAGCGCAGCACCCCGGCGAAGAACCCGGCCCCGCCATCACCGCACGGATGCAGGCGTGTCGGAGCAGTACACCCCCCGCTCCGGCAGGAACGGGGGGGTGTACGGACAAGCAGGGGGCGGTCGAGCAGCCGGCCGTCAGGCGTCCGGGGACTTGAGGTCGGAACGGTAGCCCGTGCCCAGCCGGTTCTTGGCCCACTTCCGGACAGTCGCGGGGTACCACAACGGCTTCCCGCCCACCAACGCGTCCGGCCGGGGCAGCAGATGGCGCTTCTGCGACCAGTAGTAGCGGATGGTGGCCGGCTTCACGCCGATCTCGCCGGCCACCTCGGCGTACCCGCAGACGGCGGTCTCCTGCGTGCCCGCACCCTCGGCCTGGGGCTCGTCGGCGTCGGCCGCACCGGCCGCCTTCTTCGGGTTCTTCGTCATGGTCGTCGCTTTTCGTGAGGAGGAGCGGTTCCGCCCGCCTCACCAGTGGGCGAAGCGGGGCCGGCGGGTGGTTCCCGGCATCAACCGTACAACGTTGCGTTGTACCGGGGTGGGTTTGGGGGTCCGGTGCGCGCTTCCGCCGCCTCCCAGGCAGCGGAGGGCTGTCCCCTCGCCGCGGAAGGCGTAGCGAGGGGGCAGCCGCCGGGTCAGGGCGTGGGCCGGTGAGCGGTCACCACTCGGACGGTGCCGGGGACGACCTTCCAGCCGGCGTTCTCGAACTCCTCACGGAGGGCTCGGCACTGCGCCCTGAAGGGATCGCCTGCGGGGGTCACGTAGCGGCCGTTCTCGACCCACAGCGCGGTGACGTGACCGTTCGCCGCCGGGACGACCACCAGGCCCGTGACGGACGGGGCGTGATCCTCGCAGCCTTCCTTGGCGGCCGGGTTGAACCCCCGGGGCACCTCGGCGAAGTGCCACGCGGCCAGGAGCTGGAGGGCGGCCGCCACGTCCTGGTCCAAGACGTGTCGCGGGTCGACGCCAAGGGTGCGCGAGGCCCGGTCCCGGAGGCGGTCGACAAGCTCGCGCAGCTCGGCGGAGGTCATGGCAGCGCAGTGTTCCTGGGAGGGTACGGCGGTCCCGGCGAGGACGGCGGCGCCCGCGGCCGCTTCCTCCGCCTGCCACCGGTGTTCCACCGTGGTGGCGCCGCGCTTGCCGGTGTGGGCGGTGATCCACCCGTACCGGACGTTGGCGCCGTACCCGGTGCGGTACGTCCATCCCACGGGATGCTCGGCACCGAACGGCTGGACCCGCTGAAAGGCGTGTGCGCGCCCGTCCTGGAAGAGCACGGCGAACAGCGCGCAGGCCTCCTTCTGGAGGGCCGCTTCCTCCCGGCCTTCCGGGGTCGGGTCGTCAGCGCCGGTGCCGCGTCGCGTGGCGAGTCCGGCCAGGTCCCGGCCGGCGGGGGAATGGGCGGCTGCGATGGTGTTGCGGGCCGTCGCATCCGTCTCGGCGGCGTCGCGGTACGTCAGCGCCATGTCGAGGTCGGCCAGGGCGGCGCTCCGCTGCGGGAGGTTGAGGTCGGGGTTCTTCTGGGCGAGCGCGGCGGCGTAGGCCGAGACGGTCCGGGCGGCGGCGACATCCTCTCGGTTGGCGCGACGGCAGTGGGCGGCGATCCCACACCGTCCTCCGTCACGACGCAGGCGGGTTCCTGAGGGCGTTGGGTGGCCATGCCGCGGACGGTGCGGGCCACGCCGTCCGCGCACACGACGCGGTCGCCGGGCTGGAAGGCGGCAAGGTTGGCCGGGGTGTTCATGAGTCCTCCGTGCTGGTGGTGGGTTCGGGCTGTTTCGTCGCGGGCCGCCCGCGCTTCGGCGGGCGGCCCTGACAGGGGTGGGTTAGACGACCTCGGCATCCGGGGTCAGGAACGCGGTGTCGCGGAGGAGGCTGCGCAGGCCCTCACGCCGGAAACGCTCGATCTCGTTGGTGAGGGCGCTGGTACTCAGGGACTCGTGCTCCTCGGTCAGGGCGGCGAGAGCGCTGCGGCGGGCCGCCTTGATGGCCTTCTCCGCGTTCCCGGTCCGCTCAATGAGCTGCAGGAGGTCCTTCCAGGGCGCGGCCATTCCGGCGGCCTTCAGGGCTTCGGCGTGGTCGTAGCCGGTGAGCGCGGCCTCCGGGTCGGCGGCCCGCTCGGCGAGGCGTAGGCGGGACGCGCGCTCGGCGTTGACGGCGGCGTTGGCGCGGGCCTCGATCTCTGCGGTGATGGTCTGCGTGCGCATGGCGCTCCCCTTCGCGTCCGGGCTGGCTTCACTCAAACCATACAACGGAACGTTGTATGGTTCAACGGCGGACGGCAGTCACAGCCGAAAGAGGGCGCACCCCAGCGCCAGGCGGAGCCCGGCACGCCACAGCGCCGGCCCAAGCGGGAGGCTCGGCGAGCGGCGCGCGCAACCGACGGCGACGGAGGCGGATCGCCTGCTGTACACCCCGAACTCGAGGCGCACAGCAGGCGAGGGTTCAGAGCTGGGCAAGCGCGCAGGGCTTGAAGCTGAGGGCCGCGACCAGGTCGTCGACATCCTCCCCTTCGTCGATCTGATCGGCGTAGACATGCGCCGAGACAGCGCGAGCGTCGGCGGCGTCCAGCTCTTCGCTGCTGACGCCTCGCGTCTTCATCGTGCGCGCGATGTCGGCACAGCCGGCGGCGTGGACCTCAGGGTCCCCCATGCCGGTGTAGACGACGGTGATGCGCAGCCCTTCGCGGCGCCCCGTCTCCTGCGTGCTGCCGTCCTGAGTTCGCATGGCGGCCCTTTCCGTTCTGTCGGTTCGGCTCATCCGGGAGCGTCGGTCGGGCGCGCGCTGCGCCCGGCCGACGAGGGTCAGCGGGTGGTGGGGATGCCCGCGCTTTCGCAGTAGGTGGCGACGAGGGTCTGCCCGACGGTGATAACCGCCTCCTTCGGGGTGGCGCCGCGTGCGGTGTGGCGCTCGTACGCGGTGCGGATGCGGTCGAGGATCTGGGTGCAGGTCATGCGCTCGCCGACGGCCTCCAGGTCGTGACCCTCGTGATTGCCCTTGGCAATTGCCTTCGTGGCCAGGGCGGCGATGGTGGCCACGGCGTCCTCGGTGTTACGGATGCGGATGTTCATGGAGTACTCCTCTTCGACCGAGCGGCTCAATGAGAAAACTATAACACCTATGCACTCCAGTGGGGAACTCGCACTCCGAACCGCGCACCGGACGGCGCGTCGCGCGCGGCGGAAGGAGCCGCGAACTCGGGGCCGAGGCCGTTCACCTCCGCTACGCAGAGCAACCCGCGCCGGAGGCTGGCCGGTTAGCCAGGTACGCCGGCCCTCGCCTCACCCGGCCGGTCATCAGCACGCCCCATCGAGGAATGGCCGCCGGTCATCGCGCCCCGGCCGTGGCCGGTCGCGAGCGAATCGGTCATCGGTCACGGCCGACGGCCGGGCGCGCCGTGGCCGACGCCTCCGCCCGGCACCACCTGCGGCGCGGTGGGCCGCGGCCGGAACCGAGAGCAATGCCGCGGCCCCACTGCTGACCCAAACGCTGACCCGACGAGAAACACGCAGGTCACAGGCACTAGGTGACGGGGCTCCAGAGCGCGCCGCACGGCGCCACCCCGCCCCGGCGATGCCCGACGGGCGAGTTCCGCTCCTGCGGCCGGACAGATCCGGCAGGCAGTTCGCCACCACCGGCCATCGGACATCTCAACACCGGCCACGCTTTCGGTCCTGGCCGACCGGCCAGGCGCCCGCCCGGCACCTCATGGCCGATCGCGGAACGGAGGGACACCACCGACGCCTCGGCCGGCCCTACTGGCCGATCACTCTCCGCACGTAGCGCGACCCCCTGCCCCCGCCCCCATCGGCCACCAGGCGGGCTTCGGCCGACCGGCCATCGGCCATCAGCTCCGGCCGACCGGCCACCATCCTCCAGACCGCTACCGATGGCCGGTGGCGCCCGGGCGGAGCGGTACGCAACGCCGACGCCCCCCGCTCGCCCCCCCATCCGGAGTCGTCATTTCGGCACGACCGAATCGCACTTCTCATCCGGGGCGCTCCCTGGGTGAGCGGCCAGCGGGACAGGGAGGGCGACGTCGGACCGCCGGCCACTCTCCGATGCGGGCAGAGCCGCCGGGAGGGACAGCACGGGCGCCGACCCCTTCGGTCGAGGCGAAGCACCACCCGAAAGCGTTGCATGTTATAGTTTTCCTATCGGTTGGTTGTGGCGACCACCGGCACCGAACCCCTTCCGGAAAGAGCACCTCGTGGACATCGCGATTCACCGGATCGAGCCCCCCATCGACATCTACGACCTTGCTGGCGCCCACGAAGCTGTCGGCGACACCCTCAGCTACCCGCTCCACACGCGCCTGGCCTGTCACCTCACCAACGACGGCGTCCCCCACGACGCCGACCGGATGATTTCCCACCTGGGTGCGCGCGTGACCACATGCGCCGACCACGAGGCCGCCGCAGCCACGGCCGCCAAGGACCACTACGAGTCCCTCGGAAACTGACCGCCCCTCGGAGGGGGCGGCCCACCTGCCCGCCCCCTCCCCCGGGCGCTCTGCCGGGCCACGCAGCCTCCCACCGCGCACACCGTCACCGACCCTCTTGCACGACGAAGGGGCCAGTCCGGATCTCTTCCGGACTGGCCCCTTCATGACTCGCCAGCGTCACCCACGACACTCACCCCCGGTCGCGCCCCGCCGCACCATGTCGCGTCATCGCCTGACTCCCACTTGTCGCGGATCCAGGCGGTGCTGGTACTCGTGCAGAGCTTGGCCCTGTTGCTGATGAACAACGTGCTTGGTGCCCTCGTCGACCTTCAGGGCGCCACCGTCATCGTTGTCGCCTGTCTACCGAGGAGTCGCCGTCCAGTCTCGAGGAAGGACGACATGGGCTGGCACCGGGGAACCGACTGCAGTAAGAAGCCCTCTCGGCGTCGGGCCCGAGACGCCCTCGAAGGTCACCTCGCCACCGGAGAAGACAACCAACCCTGAGGTGGAAACTCTCCCGCCGGTGAACGTCGGACCGTCGAAGTACACGGCGGCACCTTCGAGCTCGGCCCAGTCGAAGGAGGCTCGTCCGCCAGAGAACTCTGCCTCGCTGAAGACCACGGAACCTTCCATGAAGCACACGCTCGCGAAGCTCAGTGAGCCTTTTCCATCATCGGCCTGAGCTGGCCAGATGCAGGGTCAGGACGGCTTGGATGAGGGCGGTGATCCGGGTGGTGGAGCATCGGAGCTTCCGCAGGAGCCGCCAGGACTTGAGGGTGGCCATGGCGTGCTCGACGAGGGCACGGATCTTCGCGTGGGACCGGTTGACCGCCTGCTGGCCGGTGGAAAGGCTGTTCCAGCGCCCCCAGTACGGGGTGCGGACGGTGCCGCCGGCGCCGCGGTAGCCCTTGTCCGCCCAGCAGGTGACGTCGGCTTGGGCGAGGGCGTCGACGATGCCGTGTTCGCGGGCCGCGCGGATGTCGTGGACGGCCCCTGGCAGGGCCGCTGAGGCCCACAGCAGTCGGCCGAAGGGATCGGCGAGGACCTGCACGTTCATCCCGTGCTTCTTGTGTTTGCCCGAGTAGAAGGGGCGGTCGGCCGCGATGCGGTCGATCGGCAGAAGTGTGCCGTCGAGCAGGACGAACGCCTTCGTCGAAGCGGTGCGGACGGCGTCGGCCAGGGTGGGCGCGAGGTCGGCCAGGAGGTCCACGGCCTCGGTGACGTAGCGGTAGGCGGTCGTGGTCCCGACGCCGAAGCCGGCGGCCAGCTGGGCGTAGGTGTGTCCCACCCGCAGGTGAGCGAGCGCGAGAAGGGCCTGCCGGCCCGCGCCCAGCCGCCGCCACCGGGAGCCGATCGCACGATGGTGCGCCCGCAGTTGCCGTGCGAGGAAGCGCAGGGTGGAACTGGACACGTCGATGCCGGACGAGTAGACAAGCATGTGAAGCCTCTGGTGGAGACGGTTCTCTTGGTCGAAAACCCATCTACCAGGGGCTTCGCCTCGCTGTCAGGCCAACTGCTCAATCCGCACGGCAGGTTGGAAAAGGCTCAGTGAGCCGTCGCTGACCGTTGCCTTGTCGAAGAACAGCGCTGCACCGGTGATCGAGGCACGGAGGAAGGTCACCGACGCGCCACAGAATCGTGCCTTCGTGAAGGAGACCGGGCCATGGTTGAACGCGGCGCCGGTGAAATCCAGGAGGCCCTTGAGGAACACGCCCTCAGAGAACTCCACATCGGCTCCAGAGAACCTGGCGTCAACGAAACGGACCAGGGCACCGTCGAACCTCGCACGGTTGAAGGACACCTCACCGCTCTTGAAATCAGCTTCTCGGAAGTCAAGCCTGCCACCGCTGAAGATCGCATCGTCGAATCTGACGGTCCCGCCGTCGAGTATCACCCGCGCGAACGACAGCTTGCCCTCGGTGAATATCGCCCCGTGAAAGTCCAGTCGTCCGTCGATTGTGGTGCCCGTCAGGTCGAGGTCACAGCCCTGCCAGGACCGGGGAGCGCCCGCAGGTGCGCGGTAGTGGTCGCCGATGAGGCGCAGGATGGTGTGGTGGACCTCGCGCAGGGCGAGGAAGTGGTGGCGCTCCTGCTGGTGTTCGAGGTCGGGCCCTGGGTCGGGTGTGTGCGGTAGCCGGAGGTAGGCGCACAGGACGTCGATGCAGGTCTGCCGCAGGTCGCGGGTGGGAGCGTCGTCGGTGAGTCCCGCCAAGGCATGGACGCCGCCGAGGCGTACGGCGGGCGAGTCGTCGCCGAGTTGGGTGACGGCAGTGGTGAAGCGTTCGGTATGGAGCCGGGTGACATCCCTGTGCGCGCTGGCTTCGTCCAGGCGCTGACGGCGGTAGGCGACGACCAGGGCGACGAGCGCGCCGAGGCCGGCGACCACGCCGAAGGAGAGCTTCAGCAGCTCGAAGAGGTTGCTGGCGTCGAGCTTGGCGTTGGTGTCGATCTTCGGGAAGTCCAGAAGGGCCACTAGGACCAGGAAGACGCCGCCGGCTGCTGCGGCGGCCCCGAGCGAGGTTGCCGTGAGCGCGCGGCCGATTCTCCACAGGCGGGGCTCATGGTTGGCCGGGGGCTTCGTAGTCGCTGCCATACCGAGGAGGACCGCCCGGCCTCCGGGTCGGTTGCAGCGTGACCCAGCTCGCCGCCGAAAAGGATGGGCCGGGCCAGCCCTGCGGTACCGGTGTGCGCGGTCGGCGGGGAACCTCCAGGAAGCCGCTGCCCGGGGTGACCAGAGCGATGGGCAGCACACGCTGCAGTCGTCGCCACCGGCGATCTCCTGGGGAGTATTTCAGTGGGCGGGCTTGTTCGTGCCGCGGCTGGCGTCGGCGAGGTCGGTGATGAGCTCGGCCGGCTCCGGGTGGATGCTGGTGCCGAGGTAGCGGATGTCGTCGCCCTGGGGCGGGGTGGAGGTGTGCTTGCCGATGGGGTGCCGGCGATTGTTCGCGGTGCGCCACCCGTATCGGTCGTCCCAGACGAGGGCGGCTGAGGGCTGTCCGGGGGAGAGGGGGATGGCGGCGGTCAGGTGGTCGCCGTCGACGGTGCGCACCGGGATCTCACTGGCCTCGGCCAGGCCGGCCTCCACCAGCGCGTCAGCTGTCTTGGCGAGGTAGGGGTGGGCTGCGCGGGCGCGGAGTTCTGCGTCGGCTGCCGCGGTCGCTCCGCGGTGGGTGATCCGTGGATAGCCGAGACGCTCGGCGGCCTCTGTGGTGTCGAGGTGGGGGTTGGCCTCGACGAGGTCGGCGATGCGCTGGCCGCGGAGCTTGTTGAGGCCGTCGCGGGCGGTGGGGAACCTGGCGATGCCGAGGGCGTTGGACACGTCAGTGACGGTGGCGGCCGGGTCGGCGTCGAGGAGTTCGGCGATCCGGGGGAGGACCTGGTCGCGAGGGATCATGTCGCCGCTGCCGCGGGGGCGGCCGGCGGCGGGCCCGTTGCCGGGCCGGGAGTCCTTGAAGCGCTGGAGGACGTGGCGGGGCCAGTGCTCGACGCCGCCGTCCTGGGGGACCTTGACGGCGTGCTTGGCCAGCTCGGCCTCATGCTTGTAGAGGTTCCAGCTTCTAGGCGTGACACCGACGAGGGCTGCTGCCTCGTGGCGGTCGAGCAGGTCCTGGTCGCTGGCGGGGGGGAGGGAGGGCACAGGCTCTCCGGCGTGGTACGCCTCGACCTGCTCGCGGTCCCACATCAGGCGGGCGGCGCCTGAGGAACTGATGGGCGCGGGGTGCCCGGGCTTCGTGTAGGGCTTGGTCTTTCGGTAGTGACTCAGGGACATGCCGGCCAGGCGGGCCATGTCCGCCACGGTCAGCGCCAGCTCGCGTCGTCCAGCGCGAATCATCGTTGCCTTCTCTCTGTTTGTGGCTGGGGAAGAGATTGTGCCGGTCCGTGCCGCGGCGCTCGGGTGTCCGGATCGGGTGGCGGGTGTGCGGACGGAGGTGTCCTGCAGATGTCTTGACCCTCGACGCCCAGCGTAAAAACATTAATACGTAACGTCGATGGCGGCAAGTTGCCGGCTCGGGCCCGGTAGCCTGAGGTTGAACCGGCTCTCAGGATGCTGAGTGTTGGGTTTCGGTTGGCCGGCGCCCTGCCACCCGCCTCGGCGGAATCGGGCGCCGGCCGCTTTGTTTGCCCGGCGCTGGAGAGGGCGGTCCGAGCAGGGTCCCTGAAAACAGAAAAGGCCGGCCCCCTGCGGGAGCCGGCCTTTGTCTCAGGTGGTCCTCACTCGCTGCAACGTGCCGCACAGTGCAGCTCGATGTCGCGCGTCGAGGGGCGGTGTGCTGGCCGCTGAGCAGATGCGAGGCGGCCACCGTGCCTCCCGGCAGCAGGCGGTGGACGTCGAGCTGGTGGAGTCCCGTCTGCGCGTGCCGGCTGTTGTTGTGCGGGCCCGGAAGTCCTCCGGGTGCTGTCGGCGTACACGTCCAGGCTCCGGTATCGGGTGGCCGGGTTGGAGAGCGGGTGCCTCTCGCCTGCCCGGCCGGGGTGGTCCTTTCCTCCCCGCGGTTGTTGCGGACGCGGGCCGGTGAGGGTTCGCGGCGACGCTGCAGGGTCGGCATGGCTCGCTCGCGTCTGCGCTGACGGGCTGTTGTCCGGTTGGGTCAGATTGCTGCCCTACCGGAGGGGCCTCACGTCGCCGTTCGAGTCGAAGGGCAGGATCGCGTGCGCCGCGATACCGGCCTTCCTGATGTCGCGGATGAACGACTCGACGTACGGGATGTCGGGGGACTCGGCGGTGTCGACGTCGTACACAGCAGGCGACTTGAGCTGCGTGATCGCAGCCTCGGCCTTCAGGGCGAGCATCCGGATCTCGCGGATCGCGCTGTGCAGGTCGGCACGGAGGTTCTCGGTCTGCATCGTCCGGTTCGCCTCCCGCTCGGCTTCCTCGTACACCTGCTCCGCCCTGGTGGCGGCTGTTCCCTCGCGTCCCCGCAGCAGGCGGTCGGGGATGTCTTCGCTCCGGTCGGGGTGGGCAAGGAGCAGGTCGTAGACGCCGGGGTGTTCTTGTCCGTCGTCGCCGACGTGACGGTAGGTGGAGAGGGGGATTTCGTCGGGGAGTTCGGTTGCCCGCGTTGGGGCGGCGAGCTGTTCTGGGCGGGGGAGGGGTTGGGGTGCATGGGGGCTCCGTTCTCGGAGGGCGGCGGCCTGGCGACCGCCGCCCTGGGCTGAATGTCAGTGGGTGGTGTGGTGGCGGTGCTCGCCACGGTGGGTGGCGGCGGCCGGGTCGGCGAGGACGCGGAGACGGTGGGGTTCGCCGACGGGGCCGCAGGTGGTGCAGAGCACGGTGTAGCGGGCGCGTCCCGTGCAGCCGGAGTCGGGGTCGCGGGGCTTGCCGGAGGGCTTGACCGGGTGGTCGCAGGGGGTGTTGTCGGCATGGGAGGGCTGAACGCGGACGGTGATGCGGGCCATGGAGGTCTTCCTCTTCGTGGTGGTCAGGCGGCGTTGGTGACGGCGCGGTGCTGGGCCTGCTGGCCAGGGGCGGTGCGGCGACGCCTGGGGCCGTTGTGGGCGAGGTCGAGGCGGAGGAGGCGGGTCTGCTCGACGGTGAGGGACTGGTGCCGGGCCTGGCGGGCGCGGGCGGCGCGGTCCTTGCGGTCCTGGAGACGGGCGGCGAGCACGTCGGTCCAGTGGGGGCCGAGGCGTTTGGCAAGGCGGGCGCGGAGGCGCTGGCGCTCGTAGGGGGCGGTCGCGGCCCAGATGCCGACTCGGGTGACTTCCGTGGGGTTGGTGAGGGCCCAGCGGAGGCAGTCAGTGAGCCTTTTCCAACCTGCCGTGCGGATTGAGCAGTTGGCCTGACAGCGAGGCGAAGCCCCTGGTAGATGGGTTTTCGACCAAGAGAACCGTCTCCACCAGAGGCTTCACATGCTTGTCTACTCGTCCGGCATCGACGTGTCCAGTTCCACCCTGCGCTTCCTCGCACGGCAACTGCGGGCGCACCATCGTGCGATCGGCTCCCGGTGGCGGCGGCTGGGCGCGGGCCGGCAGGCCCTTCTCGCGCTCGCTCACCTGCGGGTGGGACACACCTACGCCCAGCTGGCCGCCGGCTTCGGCGTCGGGACCACGACCGCCTACCGCTACGTCACCGAGGCCGTGGACCTCCTGGCCGACCTCGCGCCCACCCTGGCCGACGCCGTCCGCACCGCTTCGACGAAGGCGTTCGTCCTGCTCGACGGCACACTTCTGCCGATCGACCGCATCGCGGCCGACCGCCCCTTCTACTCGGGCAAACACAAGAAGCACGGGATGAACGTGCAGGTCCTCGCCGATCCCTTCGGCCGACTGCTGTGGGCCTCAGCGGCCCTGCCAGGGGCCGTCCACGACATCCGCGCGGCCCGCGAACACGGCATCGTCGACGCCCTCGCCCAAGCCGACGTCACCTGCTGGGCGGACAAGGGCTACCGCGGCGCCGGCGGCACCGTCCGCACCCCGTACTGGGGGCGCTGGAACAGCCTTTCCACCGGCCAGCAGGCGGTCAACCGGTCCCACGCGAAGATCCGTGCCCTCGTCGAGCACGCCATGGCCACCCTCAAGTCCTGGCGGCTCCTGCGGAAGCTCCGATGCTCCACCACCCGGATCACCGCCCTCATCCAAGCCGTCCTGACCCTGCATCTGGCCAGCTCAGGCCGATGATGGAAAAGGCTCAGTGGCCAGCGGGCAGGTGCGGCAGAGCTGGCGGGCGTGTGTGATGCGGTTGAGCATGTCGTTGTGGCTCTCGTCGCCGCGGTCCCGGGGGTCGCAGTCGAAGAGCTGGGGGTTGGCCCTGCAGGGGGTGTGTTGAGAGGTGTCGGGTGCGGGGAAGCGAGCATGTCCTCGTCCGGCGTCGAGGGCTCATGTGGCCGGGCGGCCCGGCTCCGGCGCCGAGAACGGCAGCCGACTCCCCTCACGCGGCGGGGACGTAGACGGGACCACGTAGCTCAGAGTCACGCTGCTGTGCGCTCACCGAGTGGAACGGGCGGTCCGTTCCTGAAGCTGGGTTTGCGGCCGCCCTTGGCAGCCGGTGTCGCACGTCGCGGCCACCGACGAGGACGGCGCCCGCGCGCTCGCCACACCGGCCGCCCTTGGCAGCCGGTGTGGCGCCAGATGTAGCCAGGAAGCCGCGACACGCCTGAGGCGATTCTTTTTACTGTGTACTGAGAGTGCTGGCAGACCTCAACACACCCTCAGGTGACGTGATGAAACGTGAATAGAATGCACCGCTTTGCCGGGAAGCCGATCAGCCTCCAGTCACGCTACGTTACTCCATGGTATGCGCACGGCTAGGTCGGTTCGTTTACCTGCGGCTGGCAATGACCTAAGGTTCCGTGGGTCTGAGGGCCTAACGCTCCCTTGGGTCGGGGGAGATATGGGCGTGCGGTCGGGTGCAAACCTACTCAAGGTAGCCACCCTCCTCTTGCTTTTCTGCAACTTTTCGCGGCACCGGCCCACCGCTCTGAAGTAGCCGGTTCGTAACCGATATCAATTCTGCACTAGGGAAACTTATCTACAGAAGGGAAAATTTGGTGAGTGCAAGTACTGTCGTCGCGAGGGGTTTGACTGTGCGGAACCGCCGCACCAAAGTCCTCGACCGTCTGGATCTCGACTTGCACCCTGGGGTGCATGGTCTACTCGGGCCCAATGGTGCTGGAAAGACTTCCTTGATCCGAGTTCTAGCTACCGTCAAGACGCCAGCAGACGGGACACTCGAATTTCAAGGTAAATCGGTCGATTCGATGACTAGCAGAATTTCAGTTCGCCAAAAGCTCGGGTACCTTCCGCAGGATTTCGGATACTACCCCGGCTTTACCGTGCGCGAATTCGTTTCTTATGTGGCGTGGCTGAGAAACATTCCGAGAGGCCGAACGAAAGAAGCGGTATGCCAGGCCGTAGAAGAGGTCGGACTGACGGAGCGCCTTGATACGAGAATAAGAAATCTCTCGGGGGGCATGAAACGACGTGTCGGAATCGCCCAGGCCATCGTGAATAAGCCAGACTTGCTTCTTCTTGATGAACCCACGGCCGGACTCGACCCTGAGCAGCGTGTCGACTTCCGCGCCCTACTGCGCCGACTTGGCCAAAACTCTACAGTTGTGGTATCGACCCACTTGGTTGAGGACGTGGCTGCTGCCTGCAGCCAAGTAACCCTGATCGACGCCGGGCGGGTGGCATTTCGTGGAACCACGGTTCAGCTCGCCCACCTCGGCCAGGTAGGCGACACAGGCGACAACGCGATTGAGCGCGGGTACGCCTCTGCTCTGCGCGCGCATCGTGCAGGGGCGAAGAAGGGAGTTGCATCGTGAACGAGGCGGTCACTGTACAAGATAGACACGCGCAGTCTGCTCGCTCCAGTCTTCTCCCGAGTGGGGAAATGAAGCGAGGTTTTGCCCCTGCAATCGGCCTGGCCGTAATTTCGGCAGCCTTGATCGCAATGTTCACGAATACGGAACGTTGGCAAGGGCATTGGGTGTCGACCGTCGGACAGTTGCATACCATCGGGATTCTGCTTACAGGACCCATTGCTGCTGCAGGAGCGTGCTGGCTGGGGGGCCGTGAGCGTCGTCGAGGATTGGGAGAACTCCGATCCTCGATGCCTCGAAGTGTCTTGATGCAGACCATAGGAGCGTCCGCACCAGCAGTGGCATGGCCGGTGGGCGGATACTTCGTGGCCGCTGCCGTAGTGCTGGTCTCTACGTGGCCATATGCGACCGTCGATAGCCCTCCTCTCATGTTGATTGCTGCTGACCTTGCTTCGATGGCAGCATTGAGCATGGCAGGGTTCGCTCTCGGCCAGCTCATTTCATGGAGGCTGGCTGCACCTTCCCTTGCTGTTTTGGTATATGCCATTCTGGGGTCCACTGCATTTTTCGGGGACGGGTTCTTTTCACAGCTTTCGCCCACCGTCAGCCATTACGGGCTGTGGGACCGACCGGTTTGGTGGTACGGCCCGGTCTTTTTTGTCTGGATGGCTGGTATAGCTTGCACCATACTGCTGCTTGCCGGCAGACGCAGAGGGCTTGCGCTCGCTCCGCTCGCGGCCGCGGCAGGCGCAGCAGTCTTGCTCGTTAACTCTGGTGACGATGTCTGGAGGCTGAACCCTGAGACATCCGCACTGGTGTGCGCGAATGGCAAGCCGAAGGTCTGTGTGACCGAATTGCACAGCGAACAACTGCTCGGAGTGGAAGCTGCCATCGAGCAAACATACGCCAAATTGGAAGGCGTTCCTGACCTTCCCGAACAATGGAGTGAAAACCCCACCTATAAATTCGGTGATGTGATCGCGCCGGAAAAAAGGGTTCTGAATCTGGGTTTCGGTGAGGCATCAGTAAATCCCACGATGGGGCGCGAAGTCACCGAACCGGGTCGCTATTTGCAAGAGATCGCACAAGAACTGGCGTATGGAAATTGCCAAGGCGGGAAGTGGACATACCCACCACAAAGTTCGGCAGTGGTTGAGTGGCTCGCCGGCAGTCCAGACACCTCGGTGACATACTACGGAGCCCGACCAAAAGGCATCGACCTGACGGTTGCATGGCTTGAAGGCACATCTGAGTCTGAGCGTAACGCCTGGCTCAATCAGTACTTCGATGCTGTAGAAAAGTGCGACGCCAAGCAGGTGCCAACATCATGATCCTGTACGCGCGCACTCGAGGATTGGGGCCGGTGCTTGCGACACTGATCGGCACGGCGTTGGCGTCTTGGTGGTTTGCTGAGTGGTTGATTGACACCCCTCGATTCGGCGCATCGGCACGAGTCCCCGTTATTGCTATGGCGCCATTGCTTTCTGCGGCAGCTATCGTTGGCTCACTACATTCCTCCAGTCCTGAGATCGAAGGGACGGCTGCTCGGCGGCCCTGGCTATGGAGGGCCGGCCACCTCGCGATTGCAACAGCAGTATATGCGGTCGTTCTCGGGGGCACGGTAATGTTCGATCCCGGCACCTTTGGCGCAATTGCAATGGTGCGCAACATTCTGGGCTTCACGGGAATGGCGTCGCTAGCGTCTTGCCTTATTGGGGCGCGCTTGGCATGGCTGCCTGTACTGATTTATGGCGCAACCATCTATTTGACCGCGCCCCGTGATGTTCATGGCGGATTGACTGCATCTTGGGCGTGGCCCATTGAACAAGGTTCGGATCCGGGTGCTTGGTACGCAGCGATATCGATATTCGTGCTGGGGACGGCTGCCGGTTCATGGGTAGGCCCAGCGCAGGGCGTATCGCACGATCGGTAGCTTCCGCCCTTGCCCGA